>JBJHBG010000027.1:0-45729 GCA_050485385.1 Geminicoccaceae bacterium
GCCCCGCGCTGCACCACGGGCTCTTGCACCCCAGGGGGCCACGGGCTCCCGTCCACCACGAGCCTCGCCGACACCGCGTCGGCAGGCAACGGCAAGATACAAGGGGGCCGAACGCCCCCTGCACCTTGCCTGCGCCCGATGGGCGGCGCTGCACTAGCGGATCTCCGCCGCCACCTCCTTCAGCCGGTTCAGCACGTCGCGGGCGTCCTCGTCGGCGTCGGCGCCGGAGACCCAGTAGTGGTCGAGCGAGTTCTCGCGGAAATAGGCCTGGATCTCCTCGTCCATGAAGGCTTCGCCCAGCGCTTCGGCGAGGATGTCGACGTGCGCTTGCGGGGTACCGGCCGGGGCGATCCACCAATTGGGGTTGGCCCAGACCACGTCGTAGCCGAGTTCGCTGGCGGTCGGCACGTCGGGCAGCGTCTCGATGCGGTTGGGGCCGAAGAAGACCAGTGCCCGCAGCCCCGGCCCGGCGGTCTCCCAGCCGAGGAACTCGGACGCGGCGAACAGCGCGATGTCGGCGTTGCCGCCAGCGAGCATGGTCAGGCGATCCGAACCGCTGCTCGCCTGCACCTTGCGGGTCTCGATGCCGGCCTCCTGGGCCAGAAGCGCGCCGACGAAGTGCGGGATGGTGCCGATACCGATGACCTCGACCAGGCTGCGGGGCTCGTCCTTCAAATGCTGGACCAGCTCGTCGAGCGTCTCGAAGCCCGAATCCTGCCGCACGCTCCAGACCGGGCTGCCGCCGCCGGTGTAGCCGATGGAGACGAAATCCTCCGGCCCGTAGTCGATGATCTCCATCGCGTTGGCGATCAGCATCTGATGGTGCCAGTGGACGACGGTGTGACCGTCGCGGTCGCCCGCGAGCGCTTCCTGTGCCGCCACCGCACCGCCGCCGCCCGGCATGTTGACGATGACCAGCGGCTGCGGCAGGAGGCTGCGCTCCTCGATCTTGGCGGCGAGCATCCGCGCCACGGTGTCGGTGCGGCCGCCGGGGGTGAAGCCGACGATCACGCGGATCGGCTTGTCGGGAAAGGCCTCGACCTTCACCGGCAGGGCGGTCATGGCGAAGGCGACGGCGATCACGGCGATACCGAGGGTCTTGGGGGTCATGCGACGGTCTCCCTGAACGTTTCGGTTTCTTGGTCGGCTGGGTTGCGTGCCGTGCTGGCACGGGCGACGAGGCTGGCGTCGAAGGTGCGCCGGATGGGCGGCGCGCCGTCGATACGGGCGAGCAGCACCTCCGCCGCGGCGTGGCCGATGGCGGCCCGCGGCGGTCGGATGGTCGAGAGCGACGGCGTCAGACACGCGGCGGCCTCGTTGTCGCCGAAGCCGACGACGCCGACGTCGGCGGGTACACGGCGGCCCTGCCGTGCGAGGCCGCGCAGCACGCCGAAGGCGATGACGTCGCTGTTGCAGACGATGCCGTCGACCTCGGGATGGCGGTCGAGCAGCCGGCCGAGGAGGGTCTCGCCGAGGTCCGCCGAACCGCCGTCGCTGGCGGTCGTGACCACCGGCTCGATGTCGGCCGCGGCGACCGTGGCAAGGAAGCCGTCACGGCGACGCTGGGCGCGGTGGTCGTGCGGGCGGACGCTGCCGACGAAAGCGAGCCGGCCGTAGCCCCGGTCCAGAAGATGCGCGGCCTGGGCCGTGCCGATCGCCACGTGGTCCATGCCGACGGCGGAATCGATGCAACGGTCGGAGGCTTCCCACAGCTCGACCACGGGCCGCCCGGAGCGCTGCAACAGCTCGACAGCGCGGGGATGATGGTCGAGGCCGATCAGCGCGATCGCCGCCGGCTGCCAACTGAGCATCGCCCGGACCAGCCGCAGCTCCTCGTCCGGGCGGTAGTCGCTGTTGCCGAGCATGACGCTGAAGCCGGCCCGCGCGAGCGCGGCCTGGAGCGCGTCGATCAGCGCCGCGAACTCGGAATAGAACAGCGAGGTGACGACCACCCCGACCACACCGGAACGGGAGCCGGCAAGGCCGCCGGCGAGGCGGTTGGGGACGTAGCCGACCTCGTCGAGCAGCGCCTCGATCCGGCGCAGAAGCTCCGGCCGGACGGTCTGCGGGGCACGGATGGCGCGCGACACGGTGTTGACCGAGACGCCGGCACGCGTCGCGACGTCCTTCAGCCGCACCCGAGAGCCAACCGTCGCCGCTGCGATCCGGTCGTCCGGGGGGGGCTCCTGCACGCTGCCTTCGACCATGACGAGCATTCCAGTTAGCGTTGCGTTAACGCTCACTTTCGATCCCTGCCGCGTTACGCACGGTCGGGCAAGCGTTTTCTCGTCACCGGGCAGGCGCGCGCGAGGCCATCCGGTCGGACGATACCGACTTCGCCCGCGAGCGGCGGGCGCCCAAAGGAACCAGGCACTGCGCCGGGTCCACAGCCCACGCGCCTGCTCGCGGGTCGTGCGGTTCGCGTCGTCGTCGAGGGCGAGACCTCCGAGCATCGGTCGAGAGCCAGTAGAGCGCGACCCACGGGTTGTAGCTGGCAGCACGGCTGGCGTCGGTGACGGTCTCGGCGTGGTCGCTGCTCTCGGCGCAGGTGGCGCGGATGCGGAACGGCCAGCGGTTGCCGACGAGAAGCCGGGTGATGGCCTCCAGCACGTCCACGTCGAGTGCGAGCCGAGCCTCCCGGGCGAGCTCGGTGACCGCTTCGGCTTGGCGGAGATCGCCTGCCGCACCGGCTGCTCGAGCCAGTCGCACGTGACCCGCGCGGTGACGGCGCGCCGATGGCTCGCTTCAGCGATCGAGGATGCGCCGCAGGCGCGGCGCCGCGAAGTCGACGAAGGCACGGACCTTGGCTGCGGACCGCCGGCCCTCCGCGGTAACGAGGCTCACCGGGACCGGTGGCCGTTCGTAGTCGGCGAGCACGACGACGAGGCGCCCGGCCCGGATGGGCTCGGCGACCTGGTAGATGGGCACGCGCGTCAGGCCGAACCCCTGGACCGCCGCATCGATCGCGGCGTCGGGGGCGCTCGTCCAGAGGCGGGCGCGGACGCGGACCGTGAGCGTGCGCCCCGCCTCGCTGAAGCTCCAGCCGTCTCCCGCCATCACGCTCGTCGCCGCGATCAATGTCTGCCGGTCGAGCGCGGTCGGGTGCTCCGGCACACCCTTGCGCGCGAGGTAGGCGGGCGCGCCGACGACGACCCGGCGGACGCGGCCGATCGGCACGGCGACGAGCGAGGTCGCGCGCAGCTCACCGATCCGGAGCGCCACGTCGATCCCCTCCTCGACGAGGTTCACCACCCGGTCGACGAGGTGCAGGCGAACGGCGATCTCGCCGTACGCGTCGAGGAAGGTCGGCAGCAAGGGCGCCACGTGCAGGCGCCCGAACTGCGTCGGCGCCGTCACCGTCAGCTCGCCGCGCGGCGTGGTGTGCCGCCCGCCGGCCGCGGCCTCGGCCTCGTCGAGCTCGGCGAGAATGCGGCGGCAGTCGGCAAGATAGGCGGCGCCGGTCTCGGTCAGCCGGACGCGCCGCGTCGTCCGCGTCAGCAGCCGAGCGCCGAGATGGGCCTCGAGCGCGGCGACCGCGCGCGTCACGGCCGGCGGCGACAGGTGCAGGGCGCGCGCCGCAGCAGCGAAGCCGCCACCGTCGGCGACGGCCGCGAAGGTGCGCATGGCGTGAAACCGATCCACCGACCATTCCGCAAAACGAAATTATCTCTTGCGAACTACCGGAATTCTTCCGAACTGCCAATCGGTCCACGATCGCGCCATCGCTGCATCAGCGCGGAGAGGATCGATGGCCCAAGCCTTCGCCGAGATCGCCTTCACCCCCGCCGTCAAGGCCGCACAGGAGCGTCTGGGCTCGCGGGCGGCCTACGCCCGGCTCGAGGCGCCCGACGCACCGCGCCGTGACCGGCTGACCGACGCCGAAGCCGCCTTCATCGCCGCCCGCGACGGCTTCTATCAGGCGAGCGTCGGCGCCGATGGCTGGCCGTACGTCCAGTTTCGCGGCGGGCCCGCCGGCTTCCTGCGGGTCCTCGACGACAAGACGCTCGCCTATGCCGACTTCCGCGGCAACCGCCAGTACCTCAGCGTCGGCAACGTCGCCGGCAACGACCGCGTCGCCTTGATCCTCATGGACTACGCGCGGCGGCGGCGCCTCAAGGTCTGGGGCCGCGTCCGTCTCGTCGAGGTCGCGGCCGACCCGAACCTCGCCGCGGCGCTCGCGGTGCCGGGCTACCGTGCGCGCATCGAACGGGCCGTCCTCGTCACGGTCGAGGCCTTCGACTGGAACTGCCCGCAGCACATCACCCCTCGCTTCACCGCCGACGAGTGGCAGGCGCTGGCAACGGCCGCCGGCGCCCGCTGACCGGGCGACCCTTCCGCCTGGTGGTCGTTTCGCCATCAAGGGGTGATGGGGTTGCGCGCGTCGGTCATGACTTTGCCGCCGATGGCGACGAAGCAGCCACCGGCGGTGCGCTCGATCCAGTGCTTGGCGCCCTCGAAGCGGCGGACGACCGGGGCGGAGGACATGAACAGGCTGACCATCGCGTACCAAAGGAAGGCGGAAGCGGCGACGAGGGCGATCATCAACGCCAGGAGCCAAGCGGGCGTCGCGGCGGTGACCGCCGTGGCGAAGACGCTGGCGAAGAGGACGATGGCCTTCGGGTTGGTCAGCGTGACCAAGAAGCCGAACAGGAGGGCGCGGCCACCCGAGGGCACGGGTGCTGCCGTGTCGACGACGATGGCCTCCGGTTTCGCGCGGAGCAGCCGCACGCCGAGATAGACGAGGTAGGCGCCGCCCAGGAGCCGCACGGCCCAGGTGAGCCACTGGTACTCGACGAGCAGGGCGGAGAGACCGAGCAGGCTGAGGCTGGCGTAGGTGGCAAGGCCGATGGTGACGCCCGTCGTGGTCAACAGGCCAGCGCGCGTGCCGGAGGTCATGGCCGAGCGTACCACCGCGACGAAGTCCGGCCCCGGCAGCAGCAGCGCCGGGATGAAGACGGCGAAGACGGTGATCAGCACGACGACCGGGTCCATGCGGAAGGCCCCCCGTTTGGGCGACGACGAGGATCGATGGCACGTTCGGCGGGCCGCTGCAACGTCGACCGTTACGCAGCATCGGCCGTTGGTGGTATCCTCGGTTGCGTCATCCTACACCCTGCCGGCCAACAGCGGAAACCGCTCCGTCGAATCGAACCGGGAGGGTCATTTTGCGACCTCTTTTCAATCGGTTGACGGTGAGGCGGCGGCAGGGGGAGTGGCTTCGTGGCGTACTACGATATCGACGTCTACGGCCGAAAGGTGACGACGACGTCACCGGAAGTGCAGCTTTGGTTCGATCGCGGCCTCGTCTGGACCTACGCCTACAACCACGAGGAGGCGGTGGCCTGCTTCACGCGGGCCACCGAGCACGACCCCGGTTGCGCGATGGCGCATTGGGGCGTCGCCTACGCCGTCGGCCCCAACTACAACCTGCCCTGGGAGCTGTTCGATCCCGCCGGCCGGGCGCAGGCCCTGGCCGCCGCCTTTGCCGCCACCGGCCGGGCGCTGGCGCTCGTGGACGGCGTGACCGCACCGGAGCGGGCGCTGATCGAGGCCCTGCCGGCGCGCTACCCGCAGGCAGAGCCGATCGAGGACCAGGGCCCCTGGAACGACGCCTTCACCGACGCGATGCGGGCGGCGCACTTGGCGCACCCCAGCGACCTGGAGATCGCCACCATCTTCGTCGAAGCGATCATGAACCGCACGCCCTGGCGGATGTGGGACCTCGCCACCGGATGCGTCGCCGAGGGTGCCGGCACGGCCGAGGCGCGCGAGGTGCTGGAGCGGGCGATGCGGACGCAGCCCGAGGCGATGCGCCATCCGGGCATCCTCCACCTCTAC
Organism: Geminicoccaceae bacterium; assembly: GCA_050485385.1. Taxonomy (GTDB): domain Bacteria; phylum Pseudomonadota; class Alphaproteobacteria; order Geminicoccales; family Geminicoccaceae; genus RECO01. The sequence goes on from JBJHBG010000027.1 coordinate 5,839, forward strand.
GTCCACCTGATGGAGATGTCGCCCTTCCCGGAGCTGGCGCTGCAGGCCGGCGACGTGCTGCGCACGCTGGTGCCGGACGCGGGCCACCTGATCCACATGCCGACGCACATCGACGTGCTGTGCGGCCACTACCGCGACGTGCTGGTCGACAACCAGCGGGCCAGCGTGGCGGACCGCAAGTTCCTGGAGCGGGCGGGGCCGATGAACCTCTACTCGGCCTACCGCATCCACAACTACCACTTCGCCATCTACGGGGCGATGTTCCTCGGCCAGTACGCCCCGGCGCTCGCCGCCGCCGAGGAGTTGATTGCGACCACGCCCGAAGCCCTGTTGCGGCTGGAAACGCCACCGATGGCGGACTTCGTCGAGAGCTATCTGTCGATGAAGATGCACGTCTTCATCCGCTTCGGCAAATGGCGCGAGATCCTGGCCGAGCCCTTGCCGAGCGATCCGGCGCTCTACTGCGTGACGGTCGCCAACATCCACTACGCCAAGGGCGTGGCCCACGCAGCACTCGGCGACGTGGCGGCGGCCGAACGGACGCAGGCGGCGTTCCTGGAGGCGAAGGCGCGGGTGCCCGAGAGCCGGCTCCTGCACAACAACACCTGTCAGGACCTGCTCGCCATCGCGGAGGCCATGCTCCGGGGCGAGATCGCCTACCGCAAGGGCGACGACGACGAAGCCTTCGCCCACCTCCGCCGCTCGGTCGCACTGGACGACGCGCTGCCCTACGACGAGCCCTGGGGCTGGATCCAGCCGACCCGCCACGCGCTCGGCGCCCTCTTGCTGGAACAGGGCCACCTCGCCGAGGCGGAGGCGGTCTACCGCGAGGATTTGGGCCTCGGCGGCACGCTCTCCCGCGCCACCATCCATCCCGACAACGTGTGGAGCCTGAAGGGCCTGCACGACTGCCTCGTCCGGCGCGGCGAGACGGGCGCCGAGGCGCGGTTGATCCGGCAGCGGCTCGACCTCGCGCTCGCCCGCGCCGACGTGCCGGTCGGCGCCTCCTGCTTCTGCGCGCGGGCCGCAGCCTAAAGCGAGGCGCGACCTCGTCAGTCGTAGCGCAGCTCGCTCGCCTTGCCGCGGAAGACGGTATAGGCGAGCGCCGAGTAGAGCGCGATCACCGGCAGAACGAAGCAGGTGCCGACGAAGATGATCATCAGGCTTTCGGGCGCGGCGGCCGCTTCGTAGATGGTGAAGCGGTCGGGCACCACGTAGGGGTAGAAGGAGTAGGCGAGGCCGACGAACGCGAGGGTGATCAGCGTGGTCGAGCCGACGAAGGGGAGCCACGACCACGCGTCGCCCGGCTGCTGGCCCTGGCCGAGGCGCACCCACAGCAGACAGATCACGGCGGCCGACATCAAAGGCAGCGGCAGGAGCAGGAAGAACTCCGGCACCGAGAACCACTTGTCGAAGATGCGCGGGCTCACCAGCGGGCTCGCCAGCGAGATGGCGGCGACGCCGGCGGCGGCACCGGCGAGCCCCACGCGTGCCCAGCGATAGGCCGCCCGCTGCAGGTCGCCCTCCGCCTTGTAGATGAGCCAAGTGGCACCGTTGAAGACGTAGCCGAGGGTGAGGCAGAGGGCGGTGAGCGTGGCGAAGGCGACCGAGGTGAAGGTCCACGCCAAGCCCATGACGTAGAGGCCGAGCATGAAGCCCTGGGCGAGTGACGTCATCAAGGAGCCTGCCAGGAAGGCGCGGTCCCAGACGCGCTTGCGGTCGGCCGGCGCCTTGGCGCGGAACTCGAAGGCGACCCCGCGCAGGATCAGCCCCACGAGCATGACGAAGACCGGCAGATAGAGGGCCGTCAGGATGGTGCCGTGGGCGACCGGAAAGGCGACCAGCAGCAGTCCCACCGCCAGCACGAGCCAAGTCTCGTTCGCATCCCAGAACGGGCCGATCGAGGCGACCATGGTGTCGCGGTGCTCGGGCGCCGCCACGGCGAACAGCACGCCGACGCCGAGATCGAACCCGTCGAGGACGACGTAGACCAGGATCGCCGTGCCCATCAGGGCGGCGAAGGCGAGCGGCAGCCAGATGTCGGGGTCGCCGAACAGGTCCATGACACTACTCCGCGGGCACGGTGGCGGCGGGCGAGGACGGGCGGTCCATCCGCATGCGGTCGACCGCGTCGGGGTCGCCCTTGGCGGCCTTGCGGGCGAGGTGGAAGACGACGGTCAGGTATGCCGCGAGCAGGAGCGCGTAGACGGCGAGATAGACGACCAGCGTGCCCGCCACCATCGGTGCGGCGACCGGGCCGACCGCGTCGGCGGTCAGCAGCACGCCGTCGACCAGCCAGGGCTGGCGGCCGATCTCGGTCGTGTACCAGCCGGCGAGCGTCGCCACCCAGCCGGAGAAGGTCATCGCCACCAGAACGCGCGCCAGCCACGGCTCGAGTTCGCCCCGACGGCGGAGCCGCCAAACCGCGACCCAGCTCACCGCCAGCATCAAGAGCCCCACTCCGACCATCACACGAAAGGCGAAAAAGACCGGGGCCACGGGTGGATGCAGCACCGTGCCGTCCTCGGCCACGAAGTCGTCGAGGCCCGGCACCTCGCCGGTCAGACTGTGGGTGAGGATGAGACTGGCACCGTGCGGGATGGCGATCTCGAAGCGGTTCTCCCGCGCCGCCTCGTCGGGAATGGCGAACAGGACGAGCGGCACGCTCTCGCGCGTCTGCCAGTTGGCCTCCATCGCCGCGACCTTCTGCGGCTGGTGCTCGAGCGTGTTCAGGCCGTGCAGATCGCCCGCGACCATCTGCAAGGGGATCAGCATCGCGGCGAGACCGATGCCGGTCCGGAGCGCCAAGCGATTGCCGCCGCTGCGATCGCCTTGGAGCCAGCGATAGGCGCTGAGGCCAGCGACGAGGAAGGCTGCGGTCAGACCGCTCGCCAAGAGCATGTGGACGAGGCGGTAGGGCATCGACGGCGAGACGACGATGGCGAGCCAGTCGGTCGCGTGCACCACGCCGTCCCTCAGCTCGTAGCCCTGCGGCGTGTGCATCCACGAATTGAGCACCAGGATCCAGAAGGCCGAAAGCGTGGTGCCGACCGCGACGAGGACCGTGGCCGTCGTGTGCAGCCAGCCGGGCACGCGCCGGAAGCCGAACAGCATGATGCCGAGGAAGGCGGCCTCCAGGAAGAAGGCGGTCAGGATCTCGTAGGCGAGCAGCGGGCCGGCGACGTTGCCGACCTTCTCCATGAAGCCCGGCCAGTTGGTGCCGAACTGGAAGCTCATGGTGATGCCGGAGACGACGCCGAGCGCGAAGCTCAAGGCGAACATCTTCACCCAGAAGAAATAGGCGTCCATCCACGCCTGGTCGCCGCTGCGGGCAAAGCGCAGCTTGAAGTAGACCAGCACCCAGCCGAGCGCGATGGTGATCGTCGGGAAGAGGATATGGAAGGAGATGTTGGCCGCGAACTGGATGCGCGAGAGATCGAGGGCGTCCATCGCTAGGTCTCCTCGGCCGGAACGGCTCGGCGGCGACCGGCGAGCATGGCCAGACGATCCTTGACCTCGAGCACCGTCTGCACCTTCGCGCCGAGGGCGAGCAGTTGCGCCAGACGCTCGGTGTCGAGCCGCTTGACGTCGTCGTACCAGCCGGCGAGCAGCTCCATCAGGGCGACGGTCTCGGCGATGCGGGCGCGGGCATGAGCGTCTTCCGGCCCGGTTTCGGGCTCGAGCTGGAGGGCGCGCAGCTTGGAGAGCGTCGGGTCGACCTCCCGCTTCTTTCGTTCGTCGATCAGAATGCGCACGATCTCCCAAAGGTCGTCCGGCGTGGCGAAGTAGTCGCGGCGGTCCCCCGGCAGGTGCTTCAGCCGCACGAGGTTCCAGGCCTGCAGCTCCTTGAGGCCGGTCGAGACGTTCGACCGGGCGAACCCCAGCCGCTCGACGATCTGCTCGGCGTTGAGCGGCTCGGCGGAGAGGAACAGCAGTGCGTAGATCTGTCCCACGGTGCGGTTGATGCCCCACCGGCTACCCATCTCGCCGAAGTGGAGCACGAACTCCTGCTGGAGCGGGCTGAGGTGCATCGTCATTCCGCTATTTCGGTCATTTCAGAAATGCAAGTTAGGCGCTGCGGGCCGGCCCGTCAGCCCCTCGACACCGCGCCCCGTCGTCGCGGGCGCAAGGAAGGTCGGCGGCATGGCGACGCAAGTACCACCGCACCGGCAGGTCGAGGTCGGCGCGCGACGCGGCGCCGACCCGCAAGGCGCCGGCCCAGATCAACTCTCGGTTGTCGACCCGCACGTCGGGTAAGCGCTCCACGCGCCACTCGAACAGATGGTTGCGCGCGTTCGATCCGCCGAAGTCCCGCCGCACGACGCCCAAGGAACGCAGCGCTCCAGGCGGTACGTCGACGCCGATCTCCTCCCTCAGCTCGCGATGGGCGCAGGCCTCCGGCGTCTCGCCGCGATCGATGCCACCGCCCGGAAAGTCCAGACGCCGGCGGTAGGAGTGACGGACGACCAGCACGGCGTCGTCCGAGCGGATGGCGACGACGACCCCGCCGCGACCGATGCCCGACCACCGCAGCAGCGTCCGCCGCGGCCCGAATGCCAGGCGGAAGATCAGCCGCCAAGCGGCATCGACGAGGCGCTGCACGCCTCTCGTCACCCGGCTGGCACGACGCGGATCCGGCGGGCCGAAAGCCCCCGCTTCGTCCGCCTTGCATCGTCACGCACCTATCGGTCGACCCTCGTGTAGCGGCTGCCGTCGAGGCTGACGCCGGCAAGCAACCCCTGCTGACCGAAGACGAAGGCAACGATCGGGGTTTCCTCCGGCGTGATCGACACCCGGTCCTGGGCGCCGACGTTGATCATGGTGACGCGCGCCGAAGCGCCCACTTCCCAATCGGAGCCGCCGGCCGCCCGGAACTCGGCGAGGGCCGCGTCGGTCATGAACAGAATCGCGTGGCGCGAGCGCTCGACGCCGGCGAGCAGCCCCATCGAGGCCCCGGCGATGGTGTAGTAGTCGACGGTCTGGCCGCCGACCCTGAGCGCCCCCTCCCCCATGGTGGCGCCGACGATGAAGCCGCCGCGGAAGACCTGCGGCATGACCAGCACGCCGCGGGCCTGATCCAACGCGTCGCCGGCGCCCGGCACCGTCGCGCGCAGTTCCGACAAGGCGGCGTCCACGCGCGCATCGATCGCGCGGGCCCGCTCGCTCGCAAGGGCCGGGCTCACGGCGACCAGCCCGACCGCCACCAGAACCACGAGCCGCGTCATCAGTCCCATGCCACTCTCCCGTTCGCAGGCAAGCCGTCCTATACCGCCGCGTTCTCGTGCGCGAGCAACCAACGCTTACGGTCGAGGCCGCCGGCGTAGCCGGTCAGGCGGCCGTTGGCGCCGACGATCCGATGGCAGGGGACGACGATGGAGATCGGGTTCGCGCCGACCGCGGCGCCGACCGCCCGACTGGCGCCGGGGCGCTGCACCTGCTTGGCGAGCGCGCCGTAGGTCGAGGTTTCGCCCGCGGGCACGGTCCGCAACAGGCGCCAGACGTCCCGCTGGAAGACGCTGCCGCCGGTTTGGCAAGGCACGTCCCGCAACGCACCCACCTCACCCGCGAAATAGGACTCCAGCGCGCGACCGAGCGGCAACGGCAGGGCAGCGGACGCGAGCACGCGGGCGGGAAAGCGCCTCGCGAAGAGCCGTTCGATGCGCGCCGCATTGTCGGCAAAGTCGAGATGGAGGAGGGTCGGACCGGCAAAGGCCAACCAGAGCGGACCGAGCGGCGACGGCACTTCGGCGTGACCCAAATCCGCGAGCCTGCCGTCCACCGCGACCGTCCTAGCTGTTCATGGTGTCCCAGAAATCGGCGTTGTTCTTGGCGTACTTCATCTTGTCGAGCAAAAAGTCCATCGAGTCCTGCACGCCCATCGGACTGAGGATGCGACGCAGCACCCACATCCGCGACAGGGTCGCCCGGTCGACGAGGAGTTCCTCGCGGCGGGTGCCCGACTTGTTGACGTCGATGGAAGGGTAGGTCCGTTTGTCGGCGAGACGGCGGTCGAGGACGATCTCGGCATTGCCGGTGCCCTTGAACTCCTCGAAGATCACCTCGTCCATGCGCGAGCCGGTGTCGATCAGGGCGGTGGCGACGATCGTCAAGGAGCCGCCATGCTCGATGTTGCGGGCGGCACCGAAGAAGCGCTTGGGGCGTTGCAGGGCGTTGGCGTCGACACCGCCGGTCAGCACCTTGCCCGAGCTCGGTACGACCGTGTTGTAGGCGCGGGCGAGCCGGGTGATGGAATCGAGCAGGATCACCACGTCCTTGCCCGATTCGACCAGGCGCTTCGACTTCTCGATCACCATCTCCGCGACCTGCACGTGGCGCGGTGCCGGCTCGTCGAAGGTCGAGGACACGACCTCGCCCTTCACCGTACGCTGCATGTCGGTCACCTCCTCGGGCCGCTCGTCGATGAGCAGGACGATGAGGTAGACCTCGGGATGGTTGGCGGTGATGGCGTGCGCGATTTGCTGCATCATCACCGTCTTGCCGGTGCGCGGCTGGGCCACGATGAGCGCCCGCTGACCCTTGCCGAGCGGGGCGACCAGCTCGATCACGCGGGTCGAGAAGTCCTTCTGGCCCTCGACCTCCAGGTTGAGCTTCTCGGTCGGGTAGTACGGCGTGAGGTTGTCGAAGTGCACACGATGGCGCGCTTCCTCCGGCCGCTCGAAATTGATGCTGTCGACCTTCAACAGCGCAAAATAACGCTCGCCTTCCTTCGGTGCCCTGACCTGGCCCTCGACCACGTCGCCGGTACGCAGGCCGAAGCGGCGGATCTGGCTCGGCGAAACGTAGATGTCGTCGGGGCCGGCGACGTAGTTCACGTCGGGTGTCCGCAAGAAGCCGAAGCCGTCCTGGAGGATCTCCAAAACGCCGTCGCCATGGATCGGCACGCCCGTCTGCGCGAGCTGCTTCAACGTGACGAAAATCAGATCGGACTTCTTGAGCGTGCTGGCGTTCTCGATGCCGATTTCTTCGGCGTAGCGCAGCAACTCGGCCGCCGGGCGGCGCTTCAGCTCGGTGAGGTTGATCGAGCCCGGCATGTCAGCCGGTGGCTGCGGCAGCGACTCGCCACCTTCCAGCTCGTTCTCGATGTCGAACAGCTCGTCGGGCATGGAATCGCTCGGTCGCTCGGACCGGGGGCGAGACCGCCGTCTGCGGGTCGTCGGTTGCGTTGACAGGGGAGGAACTTCTCGAATGAAGAAGGACGTCCAGCGCGTTTACGAGAAAGCCCAGCCCCTGTCAAACCTTCGTCACGCGTCATGCGCCTAGAACGGGCGGAACACCGCCAAGAGGACGATGACGACGAACAGCACGGTCGGCACCTCGTTGAGCACGCGGTAGGCGACCTCCGAGCGCGGCCGCTCGTCGCGCGCGAACTTCTTCAGATCGGCCGCCATCAACCCGTGAAAGGCGCCCATCGCCAGCAGCAGGGTGAGCTTGGTGTGGAACCAGCCGCCAGGCGCCCAGCCGACGCCGGTCTGGGTCAACACGATACCGGCGAGGAAGGTGATCACCATGGCCGGCGTGGTGATCGCCTTGAGCAGCCGCCGCTCCATCAACTTGAACTTCTCGGACGCTTCGCTGCCGACGGCCACCTGGGAGTGGTAGACGTAGAGCCGCGGCAAATACCAAAGGCCCGCCATCCAAGCGGCGAAGGCCATGAAATGGATCGCTTTCGACCAGGCCCAAAGGTCGGTCAGCATGTATCGGCTCCCTTCAAACGGCGCAACAGGCGGGTGACGTGGTCGGGCTCGGTCCATTGCAGGACGCCGTGGCCCAGGTTGAAGACGTGGGCGCGCTCGGCCATCGCCGCCCGAATGCGGTCGGTGGCCCGATCGAGCGCGTCGCCGCCGACCATGAGCGCGACCGGATCGAGATTGCCCTGCAAGGTCACACGAGGGTCGATCGCGGCGGCCGCCCAGTCCATGTCGACGCTGGTATCCAAGGCGAGGCCCTGCATCGGCACGCTCGACGCGAACGTCACGTAGTTGGCGCCGACACCGCGCGGAAAGGCGATCACCGGCACCGTCGGATGCGCCGCTCGGACGGCCCGGACGATGCGCTCCAGCGGGCCGCGGCACCAGCGCTCGAAGCCGTCGGGCGCGAGGACACCCGCCCAACTGTCGAACAGCTTCACCACCTCGGCCCCCGCCTCGATCTGCCGGCCGAGATAGGCGGCGATGGCGGCTTCGAGCCGCTCGATCAGCAAGCGGAAGGCGTCCGGCTGGCTGGCGGCGAAGGCGCGGGTCTTCATGAACTCCTTCGAGCCCTGACCGTCGATCATGTAGCAGGCGAGCGTCCAGGGGGCGCCGGAGAAGCCGATCAGCGTGACCGCGTCGGGCAGTCCCGCGCGCACCCGCTCCACCGTCTCGTAAACCGGCGCCAACGGTTCGTGGATCGTCGTGGGATCGAGGGCTTCGATCTCGGCCGCGTCCTCGATCGGCGCCAGCTTCGGCCCCTCGTTCTCGACGAACCAGAGCCGGCGGCCGAGGGCTTGGGGCACCACCAGGATGTCGGAGAACAGAATGGCCGCATCCAAGGGGTAGCGGCGGATCGGCTGCAAGGTGACCTCGGCCGCGAGGTCGGGCCGGTAGCACAAATCGAGGAAGCTGCCCGCCTCCGCTCGCGTTGCCCGGTACTCGGGGAGATAGCGGCCGGCTTGGCGCATCAGCCATACCGGAGGCGTCGGCTGCCGCTTGCCTTCGAGGGCGAGGAGCAGAGGCTTGGTCATCGGCGATCCTTCCGGCACGCGTCGGCGCGCGAACCATCCACGCCGCGCCGTTCCTTACCCTTAAATAAAGAAAGGAAAAATGGAGAGAGGGGTAGGTAGTTGGTACGACCGGATGCGGGGATCAAAGGTTCTCCACCGGATCGTCGACCGGCGGACGAACCGGCGCACGACTCCGCGTTGCCGGGGACAGGATTGGGTACGGATGCATGAATGCCGCCGCAACCGAGCCTTCGCGCCGGCGCTGAAACCTGCGCAAGCCGGGGATGAATCGAACACCCGCTGGTGGACAACCGCGCTCGTTCGTTGGGGAAGGATCGGTCGTTCACAGGTGTGCGGCCGTGTGCGAAAACACTCCGCCATCCCCAAGGCCCCGAGCGTGTCCGGCCGTCCTCGCGGTCGTCCACAAGTTCGGGCCACGGAGCGACCGACTTGTCCATGCGCCTGCACCTCCACCTGATCTCGGATTCCACTGGCGATACGGTGACCTCGGTGACGCGCGCCGCCATCTCGCAGTTCGACAACGTCACGCCCGTCGAGCACGTCTGGTTCTTCATCCGCACCGAGGCGCAGCTCGAGCGCGTATTCAACTTCGTCGACGCTTTGCCGGGGATCGTCGTCTTCACCCTGGTGGAGCCACGCCTGCGCGACCGGCTCGTGGCCCATTGCGGCCAGCGCGGGGTACCGTGCGTGCCGGTGCTCGACGGCCTGATCGACACGGTCTCGCACGTCGTCGGCACGGCCGCCCGCCAGCAGGCCGGGCGCCGCCACGTGCTCGATGCGAGCTACTTCTCGCGCATCGAGGCGATGAACTTCGTCATGCGGCACGACGACGGCCAGCAGCCCGACCAGATCTACGAGGCCGACGTGATCGTCCTCGGCGTGTCGCGCACCAGCAAGACGCCGACCTGCATGTACCTCGCCAATCGCGGCATCAAGGCGGCGAACATCCCGCTCGTTCCGGAACGACCGCCCCTGGTCGACTTCGCCCGGCTGAAGGCCAATCTGGTGGTCGGCCTGAGCATCCAGGCCGACCAGCTCGTCCAGATCAGGCTCAACCGCCAGCGGATGCTGGGCATGGAGCGGCTCGGTGGTGCGGGGCCGCTCTACGGGGGCGACTACGCCGAACTCGACCGTGTGCGCGAAGAGCTGCGCTTCGCGCGCAGGCTCTACACCGAGCATGGCTGGCCGGTGATCGACGTCACGCGCCGTTCCGTCGAGGAGACGGCGGGCGCAATCTATCAGCTCTATCAGGAGCGCCGGAACCCGGACCTGCGCAGCGTTCTGGCCGCCGCCGAAGACGAGGTCCGCTGACGCATGCAGACGTTCTCCACGCTCGGTTCCTCCAAGCGTCAACGCCAACGCCAAGCCTTTGCCCGCATGGTGCGTTGGGTCGTGGCGATTGCGCTGGTCCTGGCGCTCGGCCTCGTTGCCTACCAGACCGGCAGGGCGCAGAACGCCGCGGTGATCGAGCGCCTCGGCACCGAGGTGGAGCGGCTCGAAGCCGATCTCGGCCGGGCCCGAACCGAGGCGGTTGCCGCCCAGGAGCAGGCACGCGCTGCGACCGACCGCGCCATCGCCATCGCCGAACGCTATCAGCGGGATGTGCCCCAAGAGGACCGGGCGCGTCTGCTGGCGCTGCTCGACCGGCGGCTCGGCGACGGACTGTCGCCCGAGCGCCTGCGCTTCGTGCTGGAGGCGGTCGAACCGCGCGAGGAATGTGCCGACGCGGTCGAGACCCGGCGGTTCCTGGTCACGACGCCGGTTGCCACGACGCGCGAGGGGACCGTGAGCTTCGGCGGCAACCGCATCGTGGTGACGGGGCAGGGCACGCCGGATCGCGACGACGAGGGCCGGCCGGTCGGCTGGTTCGACGTGGCGCAGCCGGTGAGCATCCGCTTTCTCAAGGTCGACGGCGCCGTGAGCCTTGCCGAAGGCGTCCTGCCGTTGGCGCACCGGCTGGTCGACGGCGACCGGGAGTGGCGCTTCCTGGTGCGGCCACAGTCGGAGCGCGGCTTCGTCGAGGTGACCGGGCAGACCTGCGCCTTCCCTTGAGCGTGGCGGATCGTGCGCGGAGCGCTCGACCATGACCGCTTGGCCCCGCCGCGTGTTCGTCCTCGCTACCCTAGCCGTGGCGGCCTGCGTAACGGTGCCGGCCCCCGCGCCCGTGGCCGGAGCACGCGGGACCGTGTTCGCGGTGAGCAACGGCTGGCACGTCGGGTTAGCGCTCGCGACCGCGGACTTGCCCGACGGTACGTGGCCCGAGGTGGCCGATCTGAACGATCCTCGCTACGTTCAGGTCGGCTGGGGCGATCACGTCTACTATCCGGCGCGGACGCCGACCGGTGGTATGGCCACCCGCGCCGCGCTCGTGCCGGGGCCCGCCGTGCTGCACCTGATCGGCCTCGAGCGCCGGCCGGCACCGCAACCCGGTCTGGAAGTGCTCGCCCTGGAGGTCGACGTCGTCGCCTTCGCCCATGCGGTCGATGCTGCGTTCGACCGGCCGGCGGCGGCACCGGCACCCGTGATCGCCCCCGGTCTCTACGCCAACAGCCGCTTCTATCCGGCGCACGGGCGGTTTCACCTGTTCAACACGTGCAATACCTGGGCCGCCCGCAAGCTCGTGACCGGCGGCGTCACTCTCGAACCCGGTCCTGTGGTCACCGCGGAAGACCTGATGCGCCGCCTGCGTCCGCTCGCGACGAAGCGGGACTAGGCTGTGTTCAGCGCAGTGCCCGGTGGACCGCCCGCATCAGCTCGTCGGCACGAATGGGCTTGAGCAGAAGGGCGTCGCGCCCGTCATCTTCGGCGAGGCTGACCGGCGGCGGGTAACCCGACATCAAGATCGCCGGCAACTCCGGTGCGGCCGTGCGCAGCCGGCCGATCAGCGCCGGGCCGTGCAGCGGACCGGGCATGACCACGTCGCTCAGGACGAGATCGAAGGTCGCTGCCCCTTCGAACAACGCGACCGCGCTCAGCCCGTCCGCCGCCTCGACGACGTCGAAGCCGTCGCGCCGCAAAAGGGCCGCGACGGCGGTCCGCACGCCGGCTTCGTCGTCGACCAGGAGGATGCGCCGGGCTGGTTTCCGTTGCGGCGTCCGCGGCGGGGGTGCCGGGCTCTCGACGCGAACGGCCTGCGCCCGGGGAAGCAGCAATTCGGCCGTGGTCCCGACGCCGGTCTCGCTGGTCAGGCGAACCGTCCCGCCCGACTGCTTGGCGAAGCCCAGCGCCATCGACAGGCCCAGCCCCGGACCCGTGCCGACGGGCTTCGTGGTAAAGAACGGCGTGAACACCTGCGGCAGATGCTGAGGGGCGATGCCGACGCCCGTGTCACCGACGGCAATGCGGGCGTAGTCCCCGGCGGGCAGGGCATCGTTGCGCCCGTCCAGGGCGGCGGCGTCGACGTGCAGGTTGGTGGTTTCGATCGTGAGCCGGCCGCCCTCGGGCATCGCGTCGCGTGCGTTGGCGACGAGATTGGCGATGGCGCTCTCCGCTGCCGCTGGGTCGGCCACCACCGGGACGAGGTCGGGTGACAGGCTCACGCGCAAACTCACATCGTTCGGCAGCATCGCCTTTAGTGAGTCCGCCGTGGCGCGGACCATCGCATCGAGGTCGAGGACGCGGGGGCGCAGGGGTGCCCGGCTGGCGGAGGTCAAGAGGCTCGTCGTCAACTCGCGCCCACGCAGCGTTGCGGTTAGGGCGTCGTCCAGGCAGCGCGCCCGGAAGGCCGGGTCGTCACTGTCGGACATCAACTCGAGATTGCCGAGGATGATGAACAGCAGGTTGTTGAAGTCATGCGCGATGCCGCCGCTCAGCCGCCCGATAGCTTCGGCCTTCTGGGTTTGGAACAGGGCATCGCGACTTGCCGCCAACGCCTCCTCGATGGCGACCTGCTCGGTGACGTCGAGGATGAACACGTGGCCCCGCACCGTGCCGTCCGCGCCGGGCACCGGCCGGCCGTAGCCGTGCAGCCACTTCCGCCGTCCCGATGGCGTGGTGATGCGCCAACGATGGCTCCAGCGCTCGAACGTGTTGGCGGCCTGGTGGATCGAGGCGACCAGCGCCGGCACGTCCTCCGCGTCGACCTGGCGCCACAGGACTTGGCTGTCCTCGACGATGGCCTCGGGCGTGCATTCCCAGACTTCGACGCTTTCCGGGCTGGCATAGGCGATGGCGTCGGTACCGTCGGGATGGAGCGTGTAGCTCATCACCACGCCCGGCAGGCTCCGGGTGACGTCCTGGAAGCTGCGCCGGCTCGCATCCAGTTCGCGCTCGAGCGCCACGCTGTCGGTCACGTCGCGAATGGCACCGATCATGCGCTTGGCACGGCCTTCGGCATCTCGTTCGATGACCTTGCCCGCATCCTCCACCCACAAGACCTTGCCGTCCGGCCTGACGAGGCGATGCAGGCTCTGGTAGATGCCGTCCTCGACCAGCGTCCGCTCGATGCGCGCCGTCACCAGGGCCGTGTCCTCGGGATGGACGAGGTCGCGAAAGAACGCGAAGTCGTGCTCCAGCCGCTCGGGGCCGACGCCCAGGAACGCGCACCATGTCGGGTCGTGGCGCACGCGGTCGGCATCGATGCGCCAGTCCCACGTGCCGACGCCGAGGACAGCGAGGATTTCGGCATGAGGAGGGTCGACGTTCTCCATCGGACCTCGCGGCAGGCGGTTCACGACCTGGAGACGAAGAATTGTGTGACGTGTTCAACCATTCTGGTCAATCGCCCTGGTAGCGACGGCCATCGGCGACGAGGCCGAGTGCAGAGGCGTTCATCGCGACCACGTAGAGGACCGCGGGGATGGTCACCGCCGGATCGGCGAACACGGTGACGGCGAGCGCCAGGGCCACGTTCTGCAAGCCGCTCTCGATGCCGAGCGTGAGTGTCCGCCGCGCCCCGAGACCGCAGAAGGCGCCAGCGGTGAGGCCGGCACCGATCGCCGCTAGGTTGAAGGTGAGGACCGCCGGGCCGAGGTGCCGCCACTCGGCGGCGAACGTCGGCCAGTCCCGCGCCAGGGCGGAGCCGACGATGGCGACGACCACGCAGATGGCGATGCGGCGCAGGGGACCGAGCAGGGCGGTGGCGACTGCGGGCCGCCACGCCCGCAATACCATGCCGAGCGGCATCGGGACGACCGTGAGCACGAGTGCGCCGTCGAGGGTTGGAGTCCGCCCGAGACGCAACCGGATCGCCAGGGTCCGTCGTTCGGCCTTGCGGTCGCTCACCCGGTCGCGATGGGTGTTGACCAGCAGCCCCGCCGCAGCGGGCGGGCCCGAGACGAGCCCGAGCGCGATGCCGCCGATCACCAGAACCGGCCAGCCGCCGGCGAGGACGAGCCAACGAGCGAGCAACGCCGCACCGGCGAAGGTGAGGCATGCCGCCCGACGCACCGCGCGCGCGTCGAGCCAGCCCATCGCCGTCGCGCAGGGCGGGCCGAGCCGGTCGGCGCGGTCGACCCCTCGGTCCGCGTCGAGCGCATCGTTCCAGAGATTGGTGCCGACCTGGATGGCCATCGCGGCGAGTGCTGCGACCCAGACGACGTCGCTGCGCAAGCCGCTTGCCAGCGTCGCCGCCCAAGTGCTGCCGACGGCGACGGGAGCCGGCGACAACGGCAGCGTCTCGGGCTGGAGGCCGGGGGCCGTGCCGATGCGGGATCGGAAGCCTTGGCCGTCGTTCGGGTGGTTGGCGCGCTGCCCTGGATGGCGTGGGCACCGTTGCGAGCAGCCGCCGCTGGCGATGGCGATGACGCCATCCGGACGAGAGCCATGGGGCGAACGGTTGGGCTCAGGCGGCGGTCGCGGTCAGTCGAGGCGGTTGGCGGTCCTCGTCCCGCCGCGCCGCTGCATCGATCGCGGCCGCCGCCGGTGGCAAGATCAAGTCGATGGTGTCGTCGTCGAGCCGGCGCCAGGCGATGCCGAGGCCATCCATCCGCACTTGCAGTTCGGCGACCGGCCGACGGCAGGCCAACGATCCGCCGGGCACGGTCAGGCGCAGGGTGGGCAGACCGTCGCCATCGCTACCGACTGCGACCCGTACGGTGTAGCGCCAACGCTCGGGCGGCGACGCTTCCATGAGGAGCGCTGCGGCGATTTCCTCGAGCGGGTCCGCGGGTACCGTCGCGGTCGACGGCAGGAGCGCCGGTGTCAGCTCGACGTGGACCGCACCGGGCAGCAGCCAGGCGAGACGGTCGGCGAGGGTTTCGGTGAAGTCGGCGAGGTCGAGGGGCTCGGCCGCGCCGTTGACGTCGTCGAGCGTCTCGGTGGCCGGCGCTGCCGCCACCGGCATCGTCCGGTCCATGATGATCTCTCCGATGGTGGCTGCGGGTTCGTCGCGGGGTGGTCGAGGGTTGAGGATGCAGAGGGCCCGCCGCCGCCCGTCGCCGCCCGCCGGGACCGCCTGCAGACGCACCGCAACCCGGCAACGCCGGTGGCAGCGGCAGGACAACTCCGCGTCGTCGAGCGCAGCGCCGCCGGCACCGAGCTTGCCGTGCGCTGCGGCGAACCGGCCCTCGACGTCAGAACCGGCGAACAGTGCCGCCAGAGGTGATCCGACGACGTTCGTCCCCCGAAGCCAGCGCCGGGCGTCTGCGTCGGCGTAGAGCACGGTTAGCGCCGGCGTATCCGCAGCGCAGATGAGGAAACCGGCGGGTAGGGGCAGGATCGTTTCGACCCGCATGGTTGCGGTTGAGATCGGCTTCGAGACGGACATCGGCGGCTCCCCCGGCAGGGTTCGGGTGCAAGGTCGTCCAGTCGTGGGCACAGCGCCGAACGTCATGGCGCAGCCGGGTCCCCGTTGGACGTGCGAACAATGCGTTAAGGTTGAATAGGAATCACGTCACGTTATGTGAAGAAAAGTCGGTCCGTTGGTCGTGGCGGAGGCCGAGCGCGGCCGCGAACCGGGGTGGCGGCTCTGCCGTCGCCGCCCGAGGTCGTGCCGTTCAGGCGCCGGTGACGCCCTCGACGCGGCCATGGACGTTGCAGCCTTGGCCACGGGCGAAGGCGCAGACCGTCAGCCCACAGCGTTCGGCGAGTTCGACCGCGAGGGCCGTCGGTGCCGAGACGGCGACCAGCACCGGGCAGCCGAAGGTCGCCGTCTTCTGCACCATCTCCATGCTGCAACGGCTGGTGACGACGACGAAGCCGGTGCGCGGATCGACGCCGCTGCGGGCGAGGGCGCCGATCAGCTTGTCGAGCGCGTTGTGGCGGCCGACGTCCTCGCGCACCGTGATCGGCTCGCCGCTCGGATCGGCGAAGGCGGCGGCGTGCAGCGCCCCCGTCCGCCGGTTGCCGGCTTGCAGCGCGGGCAGCCGGGCGATGGCGCGGTCGACGGCCCGCAGCGGCACCAGCGGCGCCGGAGCGAGCCTCGGCAGGGGCCGCAGCGCCGCCTCGATTTCGGCCACGCCACAGAGCCCGCAGCCCGTGCGCCCCGCCATGTTGCGGCTGCGGAGGAGGAGTGCCGCTGCCCGCCGTTCGGGGATCTGGACGGCGAGCACGACGCCGCCCGCGTGCTCGCTCGCCACCACGGCCTCGACCTCGCCGGCATCGGCGACGATGCCCTCGGCGAGCGAGAAGCCGTAGGCGAAGTCGACGAGGTCCGCCGGGCTCGCCATCATCACGACATGGCTCTTGCCGTTGTAGCGAAAGGCGATGGGTGTCTCGACGGCGAGATGGTCGACGGCGACCTTGCCGTCGCGAACGACCGGCAGGGGCGTGTCCAGCGCGCGGTCGGCCGCGCCTGCCTCGCGCTCAGCTGGCGGCGACGTCGATGCGCTGGGACCGGCGTCGGACATCTTCCGCCTCCTCCTGCCAGCGCGAAGGCGCGTTGGTTGGCCTCACCTCGACCGCGGTCACCTTGTACTCCGGGCAGTCGGTCGCCCAGTCGCCGTGCTCGGTGGTGACCACGTTGGCCGCCGTCTCCGGGTGGTGGAAGGTGGTGTAGACGACGCCCGGTGCTACCCGCTCGCTGATCCGCGCGACGAGGGACGTCTCGCCCGTGCGGCTCGCCAGCGCCACCCGCTCGCCGTCGCGGATGCCGCGCTGCTCGGCGTCGTGCGGGTGGATGTCGAGCACGTCCGCCTCGTGCCAGATGCGGTTGGCGGTGCGCCTGGACTGCGCGCCCACGTTGTACTGGGTCAGAATGCGGCCGGTGGTGAGCAGCAAGGGGAAGCGCGGCCCCGTCCGCTCCTCGGTCGGCACGAACTCGGTCAGTACGAACCGCCCCTCGCCGCGAACGAAGCGGTCGACGTGCATCACCGGCGTGCCGAGCGGGGCCGCCTCGTTGCACGGCCACTGCACGCTGCCGACCCGATCCAGCAGCTCGTAGCCGACGCCCGCGAAGGTCGGCGTGAGGGACGCGATCTCGGCCATGATCTGGCTGGGATGGTCGTAGTGCATGGGATAGCCGAGCGCGGTCGCCAGGCGGCAGGTCACCTCCCACTCGGCGAGGCCTGCCAGCGGTTCCATCACCTTGCGCACCCGGCTGATGCGGCGCTCGGCGTTGGTGAACGTGCCGTCCTTCTCCAGAAACGACGAGCCCGGCAGGAAGACGTGGGCGTAGGCGGCCGTCTCGTTGAGGAACAGGTCCTGGACCACGACGCACTCCATCGACCGGAGCGCCGCCGTGACGTGGCTGGTGTTGGGGTCCGACTGGGCGATGTCCTCGCCTTGGATGTAGATGCCCTTGAAGTCGCCGGCGATGGCGGCATCCAGCATGTTGGGGATGCGCAGACCCGGCCGTGGATCGAGCGTGGTGTCCCAGGCCGCCTCGAACAGGGCGCGCACCGTGGCATCGTCGACCGGCCGGTAGCCCGAGAACTCGTGCGGGAAGGAGCCCATGTCGCAGGCACCCTGCACGTTGTTCTGGCCGCGGAGCGGGTTCACGCCCACGCCCTTGCGGCCGATGTTGCCGGTGGCCATGGCGAGGTTGGCCATGCCCATCACCATGGTCGTGCCCTGGCTGTGCTCGGTGACGCCGAGGCCGTAGTAGATGGCGGCGTTGCCGCCCGTGGCGTAGAGCCTGGCGGCGGCGCGGATGGTGTCCGCCGGTACCTCGGTCACGGCCGCCATCGCCTCCGGCCCGTTCTCGGGTCGGGCGACGAAGGCGCGCCACGCGTCGAAGCTCACTCGGTCGCAGCGCGCCTCGACGAACGCCTCGTCGACCAGCCCCTCGGTCACCACCACATGGGCCATCGCATTGATCAGCGCCACATTCGTCCCGGGCTTCAGTTGCAGATGGTGCTCGGCTTGAACGTGCGGCGAGCGGACCAGGTCGGTGCGCCTCGGATCGACCACGATCAGTCGGGCACCCTGGCGGAGCCGCCGCTTCATGCGCGAGGCGAACACCGGATGCGCGTCGGTCGGATTGGCGCCGATCACCACCATCACGTCGGCGGCATCGACGCTGGCGAAGTCCTGGGTGCCGGCGGAGGTGCCGAAGGTCTGCTTGAGGCCGTAGCCGGTGGGGGCGTGGCAGACCCGCGCGCAGGTGTCGGTGTTGTTGTTGGCGAAGCCGGCGCGCACCAGCTTCTGGACGAGGAAGGTCTCCTCGTTGGTGCAGCGCGAGCTGGTGATGCCGCCGACGGCACCGCGCCCGTAGCGGGCCTGCAGCCGCTTGAACTCGCTTGCCGCATGGGCAATCGCCTCGTCCCACGTCACCTCGCGCCACGGTTCGTCGATCGAGGCGCGAACGAGAGGCTTGGTCACGCGGTCCGGGTGCGTCGCGTAGCCCCACGCGAAGCGGCCCTTGACACAAGAGTGGCCGGCATTGGCGGCGTGGTCCTTGGCGGGCGTCATCCGGACCACGCGGTTGCCCTGCAGCTCGGCGTCGAACCCGCAGCCGACCCCGCAATAGGCGCAGGTGGTCCGCACCCGCCGCTCGCCGAGCCCGTGCTCGACGACGCTCTTCTCCATCAAGGTCGCGGTCGGGCAGGCCTGGACGCAGGCGCCGCAGGAGACGCACTCGCTCGCCAGGAAGGCCTCGTCCATCGACGCCGCCACCTTCGAGGCGAAACCACGATCGAGGATGGTCAGGGCAAAGGTGCCCTGCTGTTCGGAACAGGCGCGCACGCAGCGCGAGCAGACGATGCACTTGGCCGGATCGAAGGTGAAATAGGGGTTGCTCTCGTCCTTCTGGGCACCCTGGTGGTTGGCGCCGTCCATGCCGTAGCGCACCTCGCGCAGCCCCACCACGCCCGCCATGTCCTGCAACTCGCAGTCGCCGTTGGCGGCACAGGTGAGGCAGTCGAGCGGATGATCGGAGATGTAGAGCTCCATCACTCCGCGGCGGAGACGTGCCAGGCGCTCGGTCTGGGTGCGCACCACCATGCCGGCCTCGGCCGGGGTCGTGCAGGAGGCGGGCGTCCCCCTCCGGCCCTCGATCTCGACCAGACAGAGGCGGCACGAACCGAAGGGCTCGACCACATCGGTGGCGCAGAGCTTGGGTACCTTGACGCCCGCCTCGCCGGCGGCGCGCATGATGGACGTTCCGGCCGGCACCGTGACGGGAATCCCGTCGATGATCAGGGCGATCGGGGCACCGCTCCTGGGCGGCGTCCCTCGGTCATCGAGCGAGCGCTTCGCCATGAGCCGCCTCCTTGGTCGAGGTCCGCATGAAGTCTTCCGGGAAATGTCGTAACGCGCTTTCGACAGGCAAGGGCGTCAGCCCGCCGAGCGCGCAGAGCGAGCCGTCGCGCATCAATTCGCAGAGATCGTCGATCAGCGCGAGGTTTGCTTCGACGTGCTCGCCCGCGATGATCTTGTCCATGGTCTCGACGCCGCGCTGGCTGCCGATGCGGCAGGGCGTGCACTTGCCGCAGCTCTCCTCGGCGCAGAAGTGAAAGGCGAAGCGGGCCTGCCTGGCGAGGTCGACGGTGTCGTCGAACACGACCACGCCGCCATGGCCGATCATCCCGCCCTTCGCCAGGAACGCTTCGTAGTCGAACGGCGTGTCGAACAGCGCGTCCGGCCAATAGGCCCCCAGCGGGCCGCCCACCTGCACCGCCCGAACCGGGCGACCGGATGCCGTACCGCCGCCGAAATCCTCCACGATCTCGCGCAACGTCAGGCCGAACGCGCGCTCGATCAGCCCGCCCCGGCGCACGTTGCCGGCGAGCTGGATCGGCATGGTCCCGCGCGAGCGGCCGATGCCGTAGTCGCGATAGGCCTCGGCGCCGAAGGCCAGGATGGTCGGCACCGCGGCCAGGGTGAGCACGTTGTTGACCGCCGTCGGCCGGCCGAACAGGCCAGCGATTGCCGGCAGCGGCGGCTTCGCCCGCACCTGGCCGCGCCGGCCTTCCAGGCTCTCCAACAACGACGTCTCCTCGCCACAGATATAGGCCCCCGCCCCCATCCGGAGTTCGATGTCGAAGCCGTGCCGGCTGCCCAGGACGTCGGGGCCGAGGAGGCCGTGCGCGCGCGCCACCGCGAGCGCCTTCGTGAACTTCCGCTGCGCGTGGGGATACTCCGAGCGCAGGTAGACGATGCCGTGGCTGGCGCCGACGGCGAGCCCGGCGATTGCCATGCCCTCGATCAAGAGGAACGGATCGCCCTCCATCAGCATGCGGTCGGCGAAGGTGCCGCTGTCGCCCTCGTCGGCGTTGCACACCACGTAGCGGCGGTCGGCCGGGGTCGCCGCCACCGTCCGCCACTTGATGCCGCACGGAAAGCCGGCGCCGCCGCGCCCGCGCAGGCCGGATTCGACCACCGCCTCGACGATGTCGGAAGGCGCCATGTCGAGCGCGCGCCGCAGGCCGATCAGGCCGCCGTGACGTTCGTAGTCCTCGAGGTCGAACGGATCGACCACGCCGCAGCGGGCGAAGGTCAGCCGATCCTGCCGCGCCAGCCAGGGCAGGCGGTGGACGAGGCCCAGAGCCTTGGGGTGCGGGTCCTCGCCGAACAGGGCGGGCACGTCGGCTGGTGTCAGCGGGCCGAAGCCGACGCGCCCCTCGTCGGTTTCCAGCTCGACCATGGGTTCCAGCCAGAAGAGACCGCGCGAGCCCGTCCGTACCAGCCGGAGGTCCAGCCCGCGCCGGGCGATTTCGTCGGCGACGGCCTGGGCCACGTCGTGCGCGCCGACCGAAAGGGCGGCCGCGTCGCTCGGGACGAAGACGCGCCTCATGGTGCGATCCGTTCGCCGACGATCTCGACGGTGGCGCGGCCGTAGAGCCGGCCGTCGACCAGGACCGCCGGACCGAGCGCGCAATTCCCGAGGCAGTAGACCGTTTCCAAGGTGACGGCACCGTCGGGCGAGGTCGTGTCCATGCCCATGGCCAGCCGTTCCTGGAGTCGGACGACGAAGGCCTCGGCACCTGCGGCCTGGCACGCTTCGGCACGGCACACCTTGACCACGTGCCGGCCGGGCGGGCTGCGGCGGAAGTCGGTGTAAAAGGAGACGACGCCGGTCACCTCGGCGCGCGACAGGTTGAAGGCCTCCGCGACCAGTGGGATCGCCCGGTCGTCCACATAGCCGAACGCCTCCACCAGCGCGTGCAGCGCCGGCAGCAGAGCCCCGTCTACGTTGCGGTAGGGCTGCAACAGGGACCGAGCCGCCCCCTCGTCCCAGCTCGGCATGGTGCTTCACCTTTCGTTCGCCCCTGGAGTCGACCGCATGCTGCGGCGCAACACAAGAGCGATGCCTCAGCGGGCGTAGAAGCCACGCGCCTCGACCGCCACGGCGGCGGCCGCATCCGGGCGCATGTAGAACATGTGGCCGCCTTCGTGGACCGTAGTACGGACCCGATCCGGTCCGGCGACCGCGCCGATCTGGTCCAGCAGCCAGGCCGAGGCCAGATAGGGGGTGACGAGGTCCGCAGCCCCATGCACCGCCCAGATCTCGAAGCCTTCGTCGAGCGCGAGCGCGTCGCCGAGGTCGTTGGCGGCCGAGAGATAGCCCTGGCGCCGCTCGGAGCCCCAGCGCCACGCGCGGTTGACCTCGCGGCTCAACAGCCGGTAGCCGCGCCCCTCGCTCCAGCCGAGGCCGGTGCGCAGATGCTCCAGCATGACGGTGGTGAGCGGTGCGGTGAGACCGTCGAGGATCGGATCGACCGTCGGGAAGGCCGAAGTGGGCCGCGGATCGGCCACGTGGACGCCGCCGTCGTAGGCACTGACGATACGCCCCTCGTCCGCCAGGATCTCCCGCCGGAAGGTGGCAACCGGCAGCCGCCCGTTGCCCTTTCGCCAGAGATCGGCCTCGATGCCGGTCGTAGCGACGAGCCGGTCGAGCACGCTCTCCAGTCGAGCGGCGGGATGGACCAGCGCCTCGAGGTAGTCGCCGAGCGCGAAGGCGTGCACCTCGGCGCCGGCGAGCGCACCCTCGCCCTGCCGGCCCAGCGCCTCGGCGCTGGCGGCGTAGGCGGGTAGGAGGAACGCCCAGCTCAAGGGCCGGAAGGCGTGATGGCGGATCGTCGCGAAGTCGATCACCGGCGAGACGAGAATCGTGCCGCGCACGCCGATGCCCGCGTCGCGCATCAGCCGCGCCGGCAGGGCGGCGGCGCGGTAGCCGCCATAGCTCTCGCCGGCCAGGTAGACCGCGTCGCCTCGCCGCCCGGCGGCGTCCAGCCAAAGGTCGACGACCGCCGCGAGCATCGCAAGGTCGGCATCCGGCTCGAGATAGTCGTCTTGGTCCACGCCCATCGCCCGGCTGAAGCCCGTGCCCGGCGGATCGACGAAGACGAGATCGGTGAAGGCGAGCCACGTGTGCGGGTTGTCCTCCAGCCGCGCCGGCCGGTGCGCCGGCAGCCCCCGGTCGTCGGTGGCGAGCACGCGCGGGCCGAGACCGCCGACGTGCAGATAGGCGGACGCCGCACCCGGCCCGCCATTGACCAGGAAGGTCACCGGCCGCTCGGCCTCGGCAACGGTGTAGGCGACCGTCAGGATGCGGGCATCGGGGTTCGCCGCGTCGTCGCCGAGGGCGACGTAGCCGACGGTCGCCTCGTAGGCGAGGTCGGTGCCGTCCGCCAGTTCCAGCGTGTGGCCGGTTACCACGGGCGCGGCCAGGGGCGATGTCTCCTCGGCGCTGGCGGCGACCGCCAGCAGCACGAGAGCACCGATCAGTCCGGCCCCCGCTGGAACCGTCCACCGCTCGACCATCCGGCAACCTCCGTCGTCCGTCGGGCGAGGACAGAAGCGGCGGCGCCTTGAACTCGGCCTGAACCCGTCCAGCCGTTCCCAGCGGTCGGCCGGCATGCGGGCGCGACGGTTTGACACCGCCCGGTCGAGCGTCTAGCCGGAGGCCGACGACCGTTCAGGGAGGAACGACCATGACGAAGACGTCGCTGCTGGCGGCCGGGCTGGCGCTGACGCTGCTCGGTACCGCCTTCACCGCCGCCGCCCAGACCACGCTCCGCTTCGGCCACGCCAATGGCGAGGGCGAGATCGCGGCCGACCTGTTCGAGGAGTTCGCCGAGCGGGTCGCCGAGCGCACCGGCGGCGCGCTCCGCATCCAGGTCTTCCCCAACGAACAGCTCGGCCGCGAAAACGAGCTGGTGCAGCAGGCGAAGGCCGGCGCCATCGACATCACGGCGCCGTCGATGGCCTCGGCGAGTCTGTTGGTGCCGGCGCTGGAGATCCCGAGTGCGCCGTTCCTGTGGAGCGACTGGGAGGAGGCGCAGGCGATCATCATGAGCGACGCCATGCAGCCGGTGTTCGACGAGCTGGCCGACGAGCACGATCTCCGGCCGCTCTCCAAGATCTGGTACTGGGGCTGGCGCAACTTCACCTTCGACGGCACGGCCGTGCGCAGCCCCGCCGACATGCAGGGCATGCGGGTTCGCGTCCCGGAGCAGCCGGTCTGGATCGGCATGGTGGAGGCGTTCGGCGCCGCGCCGACGCCGATCCCGTTCAGCGACGTGTACTCGGCGCTGCAGCAGGGCGTGGTCGACGGGCAGGAGAACCCGATCCCGACCATCATGACCCGGCGCTTCTACGAGGTGCAGGACTATGTCGTGATGTCCCGGCACATGTTGCAGAACAACATGATGCTGATCAACAAGACCCGGTTCGACGGCCTGCCCCACGACCAGCAGTTGGTGCTGTTGGAGGAAGCGCAGCGGGTCTCGGCACTCAACACCTCGATCCAGCAGCGGCGCGAGCGCCAGATGCTGCTGGCGATCGACGAGGACCCGGGGACGACCGTCGTCTTCGACGTCGACCGCGACGCCTTTGCCGCGCTGATGGTCGACGCCTATCCGGCCATGGCCGAGCGCTGGGGTGCCGACCGCTTCGCCGTCGTGCAGACCGCCATCGAGGTGTTGCGCGAGCGCTGAGCCAGCCGTTCCCCGAGGCCCGGCGATGGCTGCTCCTTCGCTGCTTCGGCACCTCGACGACGCGGTCGCCGTCGTCGAGGACGCTGCCATCGCCGGTGCCGTGGCCGTGCTTGCCGTTCTGCTCTTCGTCAACGTCCTCCTCCGCTACGTCTTCAGGAGCCCCTTCGCCTGGTTGGAGGAGGGCGTGGTCATGGTCTTCATGTGGATGGTGTTCGTCGGCGTCTCGGCCTGCTTTCGCAGCCACCAGCATCTGCGCATCGACGTGCTGGTGCGCTATCTGCCGCCGCTCTTCGCCTGGATCGCCGGGCTAGCCGCCGTCCTGGTTACCTACGCGGTGCTCGCGATCCTGGTGAAGCTCGGCTACGACTACGCCCACTTCGTTGCCCGCAACCGCACGCCCGTCCTCGCCATCTCGGCCGCCTGGCTCTACGTCGGCATGCCGCTCGGCATGGCGCTGGCCCTGGTCCACGTGACCCGCCAGGTGCTCGACGAGGGCGCGGCCCGCATCTTCCGCTCGGTCATGGAGACCGAGGACGAGGAGGGCGGCCGGCCATGATCCTCCTGCTCGGCCTCTTCGGCGGCCTGCTCTTGCTCGGCGTGCCGATCGCCTTCGCCATGCTCGGCTCGGCCCTCGTCGTCATTTGGATCGAGGGCTTTCCGCTGTCGATCTTCGCGCAGCGCGTCTCCTCCGGCATCCAGAACTTCCCGCTCTTGGCCATCCCGCTCTTCATCCTCACCGGCAACCTGATGAACCAAAGCGGGATGAGCGAGCGGCTGTTCGACTTCGCCCGCGCGCTGGTCGGCCATGTCAGAGGCGGCCTCGCCCACGTCAACGTGCTGGCGAGCGTGTTCATGTCGGGCATTTCCGGCTCGTCCTTGGCCGATGCCGCCGCCACCACGCGGGTGTTCGTGCCGCAGATGATCCGCGCCGGCTTCGGCCGCGGCTTCAGCGTGGCCCTGACCGCGGCATCCGCCACGCTGGCGCCGATCATCCCGCCCTCGATCCTGCTGATCATCTACGGCTGGCAGGCCAACGTCTCCATCGGCGACCTGTTCGTCGCCGGCATCGGTCCGGGCCTCTTCATCGGCGCCGTGCTGTTGGGGCTCACCGCGATCTTGACCCGTGTCTACGGCTATCCGCGGGGCGACGATTTCTCCGGCGCGCGGTTGTGGACGACCTTCAAGCGTGCGGCGTGGGCGCTGCTCTTGCCGGTCCTGGTGGTGGGCGGCTTTCGCGCCGGCATCTTCACCGCCACCGAAGTCGCGTCCATCGCCGCCGTCTACGCGCTGGTGGTCGGTGCCGTCGTCTATCGCACGCTGACGCCGGCCGACCTCTACGCGGCGCTCGTCTCGACCGGCAAGGACACCGCCTCGATCCTCATCCTGGTCGCCGCCGCCTCGCCTTTCGCCTGGATCCTGGCGCTCCATCAGGCGCCGCAGGCGATGCTCGGCTTCGTCACCGCCATTAGCGACGACCCGATCGTCGTCATGCTGCTCTTGAACCTGATGCTGTTGGTCATCGGCATGTTCATGGAGACGCTGACGATCATCATCATCCTGGTGCCGGTGCTGCTGCCGCTGCTGAACCTGATGGGCGTGGACCTCGTCCACTTCGGCATCATCCTCGTCTTCAACCTCCTGATCGGCCAGCTCACCCCGCCGATCGGCGTCCTCATGTTCGTCACCTGCTCCATCGCCCGGCTGCGCATGGCGACGTTCGTCAAGGAGATCTGGCCGTTCCTGGTGGCGCTCGGCGGTGCCCTGTTGGTCATCGCCTTCGTGCCCGGCCTCTCGCTCGGCCTGGTCCACCTGCTGCGCTGAGCTGCCGGCTCGGTCTCGGGGCCGCGAAGCACAACCGTCTCCCGCGGCGGGGCTCGGCGATACGAACCGTCTCCGTTCCCGCCCACCTTTGGAATGGCCGCCGGGCGTGAGCGGACTAGGCTGAAGGGCTGTCGCCCCTTCCTTCGCCCATCGACCGACGGAGCCCCGCCATGGGTCGCATCCACGTGCTGCACGAGAACCCCGACTGGCTGCCGCCCCTCGCGGCGGCGCTCGACGCGACCGGGGCGCCCTGGACCGACTGGTTCCTCGACGCGGGCGAGGTGGACCTGACCGCGCCGCCGCCGGCGGGCGTCTTCTACAACCGCATGAGCGCCTCGTCCTACGACCGCGACCACCGCTACGCGCCCGAGCTGACCGCCGCCGTGCTCGCCTGGCTCGCGGGCCACGGGCGCCGCGTGGTGAACGGGCCTGCGGCCCTCGACCTCGAGATCAGCAAGGCGCGGCAGATCGCGGCCCTGAGCGCCGCCGGTGTCGCCGTGCCGCGCACCGTTGCGGTGGTGGGCCGGGACCGGCTGGTTGCGGCGGCGCGCCGGGCGTTCGGCGACGGGCCGTTCGTGCTCAAGCCCAACCGCGGCGGCAAGGGGCTGGGCGTGCGCCTCTTCGCCGATGCGGGCGAGCTGGAGGCGGCGCTGGCGGCGGGGCTGCCCGAGCCGGTCGACGGCACCCACATCCTGCAGGCGCGGATCGACGGCGAGCCGCCGGTCGTCACCCGCGCGGAGTTCGTCGGCGGCCGCTTCGTCTACGCCGTGGAGATCGACACCCAGGGCAGCGTCGAGCTGTGCCCGGCCGACGTGTGCGCGGTCGGCGAGGGCGCTCCGGCCCCGCGTTTTCGCGTCATCGAGGGCATCGACGGCGAGCTGCGCGATGGGTTGGAGCGCTTCCTCCTGGCGAACGGCATCGAGATCGCCGGGATCGAGTACCTGCGCGACCGGACGGGTCGGCCTCTGGTCTACGACGTCAACACCAACACCAACTACAACGCGGAAGCCGAAGCCGCCGCCGGCGTTTCCGGCATGCGGGCCATCGCCCGCTTCCTCGAGGACGAACTGCGCCAGGCGACCCGCCGCGCTGCTTAGGGCTGCGCGTTGGACGGCAGACTCTGCCGTCGAACGCCTTGCCCGCCACCCGGTCGCCGATCCGTCCGCCCGACGGACGGCGGATCGTCGAGACGATGCCGCGACGCGGTCAACCGAAGCTGATCTGCGCCTTCATCGCCGCGTTGCGGTCGGCGGCGAGCGCGAAGCCGCGCGCGGCCTCCGCCAACGGCACGGTATGGGTGACGAGCGGCGACGGGTCGATCAGTCCGGCCTGCATCAGCCGCACGGCGGTGGCGAACTCCGCATGGAAGCGGAATGAGCCGCGCAGCTCGATCTCCTTCGCCGTCATCGCCTGCACCGGCAGCGTCATGTCGCCGCCGAGGCCGAGCTGGACGACGACGGCGCGCGGCCGCAGCGCCGGCACCGCCGCCGCCAGCGCCGCAGGCGCCCCCGAGCACTCGAACAGCACGTCGAAGGCACCCTTGTCGGCGGTCCAGGGGGCGAGGCCGTCGGGCGCGGCCGCCATGTCCACGGTGTGATCGGCGCCGACCCTGCGGGCGTGGCCGAGCGGGGCCTGGGCGATGTCGATCGCGACGATCTCCACCGCACCGGCGCGGCGGGCGGCGAGAATGGCGAGGCAGCCGATGGGCCCCGAGCCGGTGACCAGCACCCGCCGGCCGAGGAGGTCGCCGGCGCGCCCAGCGGCGTGCAGGCAGACCGCCAAGGGCTCGGCCATCGCCGCCAGGGCCGGGGTCAGGCCGGCGGCCGGCACGCACTGGGCGGCAGCGGCCACCAACTCCTCGCGGAAGGCGCCCTGGATGTGCGGAAACGGCATGGCCGAGCCGTAGAAGCGCATGTCGAGGCAGTGGTTCGGCATGCCGGCGGCGCAGAACCGGCAGGTCCCGCAGGGCCTGGAGGGGCTGACCGCGACGAGGTCGACGACGGCAAGGCCCTCGACGCCGGGGCCGAGTTCGGCGACGTGGCCCGCCACCTCGTGGCCGAGGATCATCGGCTCGCGCAGCCGGACCGTGCCGAAACCGCCATGGGCATAGTAGTGCAGGTCGGAGCCGCAGATGCCGCCCATGGCCATGCGGATGCGGACCTCGCCCGGCCCGGGCGCGGCGACCGGCCGTTCCTCGACGCGGAGGTCCTTGGCGGCGTGGATGACGATGGCGCGCATGGGTGCCTCTCAGACGACCGGGGTGAGCAGCGGCCGCCCGGCGAAATGGGCGGCGAGGTTGTCGAACATCAGCTTGCCCATGGCCTTGCGCGTCGCCGCCGTGGCCGAGCCCTGGTGCGGTTGCAGCAGGAGGTTGGGGCAGTCGAGCAAGCGGGCGTCGACGTTGGGCTCGTTGTCGAAGACGTCGAGCGCCGCCCCGCCCAGCCGGCCGTCGCGAAGGGCGGGGATCAGCGCGGCCTCGTCGACATTGGCGCCGCGCGAAACGTTGACCAGCAGCCCCTCCGGTCCCAGCGCCTCGATCACCTCGCGGCCGACGATGCGCCGGGTGGCGGCATTGGCGACGAGGGTGACGAAGAGCACGTCCGAGCGCCGGGCCAGGGCCACCGGGTCGGCAATGTAGGTCCAACCGGGATCGGCATCGGCCTTGGGAGCCCGGCTGGAGTAGGCGACGTCGATGTCGAAGGCGCCGAGCCGCCGGGCGACCGCAGCACCGATGCGGCCGAGCCCGAGCACGCCAGCCCGGCTGCCGTACACCCGGCGCCGGAGCGGCATCGCTCCCTTGCGCGCCCAGTCGCCGCTGCGCACCCAGGCGTCGCCGGCGACGATCCCGCGCCACGCGGCGAGCATCATGGCAACCGCCAGATCGGCGACCTCGTCGGTCAGGACGTCCGGCGTGTTGGTGACGCGAACCCCGCGCGCCCCTGCCGCCGCCACGTCCACCGCGTCGTAGCCCACGCCGTAGACCGCGATGATCTCCAAGGCCGGCAGGCGGCCGATCAGCGCGGCGTCGGCGCCGAGTTCGCCATTGGTGGCGATGCCGCGGATGGACGCCCAGTGCGCCGCCAAGAGCGCGTCGCGGTCCGCGGCCTCGAACAGCCGCCGCACGGTGAAGGCCGCCTCCAGCCGCTCCTGATCCCACGCCGGATAGCGCCCGATCTGCAGGATCTCGGGTTTGGACATGGCGGCCTCCGCGGTTGCTCGTTATCGATACCGAAGCGCAATACAACGGCTCACGAGAGAATGGGATCGCCGCCATGCCCGCAAGCCCCTTGTTCGACCTCGCCGGGCGCCGCGCCCTCGTCACCGGTTCGGGCCAGGGGATCGGCTTCGCGTTGGCGCGGGGTCTGGCCGCGGCGGGCGCCGAGGTGGTGTTGAACGGGCGGACGGCGGCGCGGCTCGAGCCTGCGGCCGAGACGCTGCGCGGGGCCGGCGCCACCGTCCACCTCCTGCCCTTCGACTGCACGGACCACGCGGCCGCCCAGGCCGCGGTCGACCGCTTCGAGGCCGCAACCGGCCCGATCGACATCCTGGTCAACAATGCCGGCATGCAGCACCGCACCCCCCTCGAGGACTTCGATCCCGAAGACTTCGAGCGGTTGATGCGCACCAACGTCAGCACCGTGTTCAACGTCGGCCAAGCGGTGGCGCGCCACATGATCCGCCGCGGCGAGGGCAAGATCGTCAACGTCTGCTCGGTGCAGACGGCCCTCGCCCGGCCCGGCATCGCGCCCTACACCGCCTCCAAGGGTGCCGTCGCCAATCTCACCAAGGGGATGTGCGCCGACTGGGCCAAGCACGGGCTCCAGGTCAACGGCCTCGCGCCCGGCTACTTCGCGACGGAACTGACGCAAGCGCTGGTGGCGGACGAGGCCTTCACCACGTGGCTCGCCGCGCGGACGCCGGCCGGACGCTGGGGCCGGGTCGAGGAGTTGGTCGGCGCCTGCGTCTTCCTCGCCTCGCCCGCCTCCAGTTTCGTCAACGGCCACATCCTGTTCGTCGACGGCGGCATGACCGCCTGCGTCTGACGACGGGCCGAAAGGGAGGAACGCGACCATGACCGACGCTCCGAAGGTGGCCGTGATCGGCTGCGGTGCCATGGGCGGCACCATCGGCACCCGCCTGTTGGAGACCGGCTGCCGGCTCGCCGCCTACGACCGCAACCCGCCCAAGGTCCAGGCCCTGGTCGACAAGGGTGCGACCGGCGCCACCGATCCGGCCGAGGCGGCGGCAGGGGCCGAGTTCGTCATCTTGAGCCTGAACTCGGCTGTGGCGGTGCGCGAGCTGACGTTCGGCGCGAACGGCGTCGCCACCACGCTGCGTCGGGGCGGCATGATCATCGACATGTCGAGCATCGACCCCGCCTCGACCCGTGCCTTGGCCGAGGATGCGGCGGCGAAGGGGCTCCGCTGGCTCGACTGCCCGCTCTCGGGCGGTGCGCCCAAGGCGCTGGCGGGCACGCTCACGGTCATGGCCGGCGGCACGGCCGAGGACTTCGCCGCCTCGCGGGTGGTGATGGACCGGCTCTGCGCCAACTACACGCACATGGGGCCGTCCGGCGCCGGGCAGACGACCAAGCTGATCAACCAAGTGCTGTGCGGTCTCGGCTTCGTCGCGGTAGCGGAGGCGACGCAGCTTGCCCTCGACGCCGGCGTGGATGCCGCGAGGATTCCCGAGGCCCTGAGGGGAGGCCGCGCCGACAGCGCGATCCTCCAGGAATACATGCCGCGCTACGCCGAGAAGGACTATCGCAAGACCGGGCGGCTGGACAACATGATCAAGGACCTGAGCGGCGTGCAGGACCTCGCCCGCCAGACCGGCACGGCCATGCCCTTGACCGCGCTGTGCCTCGAAATCCACCGCCTGATGACCGCCGCCGGCTGGGGCGGCGAGGATCAGGCGGTGCTGCGCGAGTTCTTCACCGGCGCAGCGCGCGGGCCGACCGTCTGAGCGCGTGCGCGGATCGCCGGCTCGCAACGGGCACGGGGCGTTCCGTTCGGTTCGACCTCGACAAGAGCGCGGGTGCCGGACGGCGGCAACCCCCTCGGCGCCGGTGGGTCGTCGGGTGGCGGCCGTCAGCCGAGGCGGGCCTCGGGGTCGGCGAGCGTGAGCAGGCGGTCGGCGGCGAGGCGGGCGAAGCGCAGCGTCATGGCCTTGCGGCGGGCGGCCGCCAACGGCACCGACGCGGCGTCGCGGACGACCGCCGCCTCGAAGGCGTCCGCGACGACGATGCCGACGTCGGCGGGCAGGCGGTCGAGCGGAAAGTCGGCGTCGACCGCGAAGAAGAAGCGGTCGGCGAAGTCGAGGTAGTCGGGCCATTTGCGGTCGGCCCGCAGATCGGCGAGGCCCGACTTGATCTCGACGATGGTGAGATGGCCCTGGCGGTCGAGGGCGAGGACGTCGGCGCGACGGCCGTTGGCGAGCGGGACCTCGGCCAGCACGGCAGCGCCGCTACGCGCGAAGAAACGGGCAACACCGCGGCGGATCAGCGGGGCGCGATCCACGACCGGGAGGCTCGTCCCCATCTCGCCCACGCGCTGTCCCCCCTTCGATCCACCGAAACCGCGCACCGGCACCCGCCTCGGCCGTGGCGTCGCGCCCCGCGTCTTGCTAGCCATGCGCCATGGACGAGGACGACGAGGAGCTGCCGCCGCTGGAGCCCGACGAGGGCGCGCTCGGCTTTCGTACCCTGCCGCATTCCCTCGAAGCCGAGCAAGCCCTGCTCGGTGCCATCCTGGTCAACAACGAGGCCTACAACCGGGTCGCCGACTACCTGCGGCCGGAGCACTTCTTCGAGCCGGTGCACGGCCGCCTGTTCGAGGCGATCGGACGCCGCGTCGCCGACGGCCGGCTCGCCGATCCGGTGACGCTGAAGCGGCTGTTCGACGAGGACGAGGCGCTGAAGGAGGTCGACGGCGGCGCCTATCTGACGCGGCTCGCGCGGGCGGCGGAGACCATCGTCAACGCCGAGCACTACGGCAAGGTACTGCACGACCTCGCCCTCAAGCGCGGCCTGATCGAGGTCGGCGAGACGACCGTCAACCGCGCCTACGACGCCTTGGCCGACGAGAGCGGGCGGCAGCAGCTCGAGGAGGCGGAGCGGGCGCTGTTCCAGCTCGCGCAGGAGGGCGAGGCCGACGGCGGCTTCAAGGAGTTCCCCAACGTCCTCGTCAGCACCCTGAAGCTGGTCGAGAGCGCCCACAAGAAGCAGGGCAAGGTCACCGGGGTGCCGACGGGGCTGACCGGCGTCGACGACAAGCTGGGCGGACTGCAACCCTCGGACCTCGTGATCCTCGCGGCGCGGCCGTCGATGGGCAAGACGGCCCTTGCCATCACCATGGCGGTGAACGCGGCGGCAACCCGAGCCTACGGCGCCGACGCCGCGCGGCTGAAGCACAGCAATCACACGGTTGCCCTGTTCTCGCTGGAGATGTCCGCCGAACAGCTCGCCATGCGGCTCCTGTCGGCCGAATCGCGCGTCGGCTCGGACGACCTCAGGAAGGGCAACCTCGCCGACCCCGACTGGGCCCGGATCGTGGCGGCGAGCCAAAAGCTCGGCGGCTACCCGCTCTATATCGACGACACCCCGGCCCTGTCGGTGGCGGCGGTGCGCACCCGCGCACGGCGGCTGATGCGCCGGCACGGCCTGTCGCTGGTGGTGGTCGACTACCTCCAGCTCCTGCGCGGCACCAGCCGCCAGGCGCAGCAGAGCCGCGTGCTGGAGATCGGCGAGATCACCATGACGCTCAAGGCCATCGCCAAGGAGCTGAACGTCCCGGTGCTCGCCCTCTCGCAGCTCTCGCGGCAGGTGGAGAACCGCGAGGACAAGCGCCCGCAGCTCTCCGATCTGCGCGATAGCGGCACCATCGAGCAGGACGCCGACGTGGTGATGTTCCTCTACCGCGAGGAATACTATCTTAGCCGCGCGCAGCCGCAGCAGCGCGAGACCGAGAAGCCGGAAGACTTCACCAAGCGCTATCAGGACTGGCACCGCCGGCTAGGCGACCTGCACAACAAGGCCGAGCTGATCGTGGCCAAGCAGCGCAACGGGCCGATCGGCCCGGTCACGTTGCAGTTCGACGCGAACTACGGCCGCTTCCACAATTTCGACCCCGATCCTCGGCACCAGATGGAGCCGCTTTGAGCGCGCGGCCCAGACTTTCGGTCGACCTCGCCGCCCTCGCCGCCAACCACGCGCGGCTGCGCGCCCTGGTGGCACCGGTGGACGTGGCGGCGGTGGTCAAGGCGGACGGCTACGGGCTCGGCCTGGCACCCGTGGCGCGCACGCTGTTCGAGGCCGGTGCGCGGCGCTTCTTCGTCGCCGACGTGGAGGAGGCCCGAGCCCTGTTGCCGGCGGTGCCGGCGGCCACGGTCTACGTGCTCGGCGGCTACGCCCACGGCAGCGAGGCGGGGTTCGCCGGCACGCCCATCCGTCCGGTCCTCGACACCTTCGAGCAGGCCGAGCGCTTCGCCGCTGCCGGCGGTGGGGCCTGCGCCGTTCAGGTCGACACCGGCATGACCCGGCTGGGGCTGGCGCCGGCCGAGTTGACGCGACTGCCCGCCGGGCTCGAGGTCGAGTGGCTGCTCTCGCATCTGGCCTGTGCCGACGAGGATGCAGCGTTCAGCGACTGGCAGCGCCGGCGCTTCGGCGAAGCGCGGCGGGCCGTGCCGGGGGTGCCGGCGAGCCTCGCCAATTCCGCCGGCGCCTTTCTCGGTCGCGAGTTCCACTGCGAACTCTACCGGCCCGGCATCGCGGTCTACGGCGGCAACCCCACGCCCGGCCGGCCGAACCCGATGGCGCCGGTGGTCGAACTCGACGCCGTCATCCTGCAGGTCCACGCGATCACCGCCGCCTGCAAGGTCGGCTACGGCGCCACCTACGACGCCCCGCCGGGAGCCAGGATCGCCACCGCCGCCATCGGCTATGCCGACGGTCTCTTGAGATGTGCCGGCAATAGGGCTACAGCCCTCGTCGCCGGCGTGGAGGTCCCCCTCGCCGGCCGGGTCTCGATGGACCTCGTTGGCCTCGACGTCTCGGCCGTTCCGCCCGGCTCGGTGCGGCCGGGCGATCGGGCGAAGCTGATCTGGGGGGCGGACGGTATCGACCGCCTCGCCCGCGCGGCGGGGACCATCGCCTACGAGGTCCTGGTTCGGTTGGGGCCGCGCGTGGAGAGGCACTACCTGGGAGGCCCCGCCGCTTGAACCCGCTTCGCATTCTCGGCCGCGGCCTGTTGGCGGTGATGGACACCCTCGGGCGCATCGCGCTGTTTGCCGGCGTCGCGCTCGGCCGGGGCATCCTGCCGCCCTATTACCCCCGGCAATACGTCCGCCAGTTCCTCGACATCGGCTATTATTCGCTGCCGGTGGTGGGCCTGACCGCCATCTTCACCGGTGCCGTGCTGGCCCTGCAAAGCTATACGGGCTTCCAACGCTTCCAGGCGGAGAGCGCCATCCCAACCATCGTCGTCCTCTCGGTCACGCGCGAGCTGGGGCCGGTGCTGGCGGGCCTGATGGTGGCGGGCCGGGTGGGTGCGGCGATGGCCGCGGAGCTGGGCACGATGCGCGTCACCGAGCAGATCGACGCGCTCTCGACGCTCACCACCGACCCCTATCGCTACTTGATCATGCCGCGACTGATCGGCGGGCTGGTCATGCTGCCGTTGTTGGTCGTGGTCGCCATGGTCATCGGCGTCATGGGCGGCTTTCTGGTCAGCGTGAACCAACTCGGGTTCCAGCCGGTCGCCTATCTCAACGACACCTTCCGCTTTCTGGAGGCGATCGACGTCATCTCCGGTCTGGTGAAGGCCGCCGTGTTCGGCTTCATCGTCGCGCTGATGGGCTCCTATCACGGCTTCAACTCGGGCCGCGGGGCGCAGGGCGTGGGTGCCGCGACCACCATGGCGGTGGTCACGGCCTCGATCATGATCCTCGTCTCCAACTACGCCATCACCGCACTGTTCTTCTCCCGATGAGCGAGCTCGACGCCCCCGCCATCCGCATCCGCGGCCTGTCGAAGCGTTTCGGCCGCAAGGTCGTGCTCGACGGCGTCGACCTCGACGTCGAGCGCGGCCGTTCGCTGGTGGTCATCGGTGCGAGCGGCACCGGCAAGTCGGTGCTGATCAAGTGCATCCTGGGCCTGATCGAGCCCGATGCCGGCTCGGTCGAGATCAACGGCGTCGAGGTGGTCCGGGGCAGCCGCCGGGCCGCCGCCAAGGCCAGGGCCGAGTGCGGCATGTTGTTCCAGAGCGGTGCGTTGTTCGACAGCCTCCGCGTCTGGGAGAACGTGACCTTCCGGCTGGTGCAGGCGGAGGGCATGAAGCGGGCCGAGGCGCGCGACCTCGCCATCCAGACGCTCGCCCGCGTCGGTCTGACCCCGGAGACGGCCGACCTCATGCCGGCCGAGCTTTCCGGCGGCATGCAGAAGCGCGTCGGCCTTGCCCGCGCCATCGCGTCCGAGCCGTCGATCATCTTCTTCGACGAGCCGACCACCGGTCTCGACCCGATCATGGCCGACGTCATCAACCAGCTCATCCGCAACGTGACCCAGGGTGAGCGCACCGCTTTCAGCATCACCCACGACATGCAGAGCGTGCGGCACATCGCCGACAAGGTGGCGATGATCTACGCCGGGCGGATCCACTGGCAGGGGCCGGTCGAGGCGATCGACGACCCCGAGGACGCCCATGTCGAGCAGTTCGTGCAGGGCCATTCCGAGGGACCGATCCCGGTCCAGCTCACCGTGGACTGAGGCGGGATTGGGGCGGGCCCGGACGCACTACGCCTGCACCGCCTGCGGGGCGAGCTATCCCAAATGGTCCGGCCGCTGCGACGCCTGCGGCGCCTGGAACACGCTGGCCGAGGAACAGGCGATCCGCACGGCGGGCCGGCCGTCGCCGACCGCGGGCCGGCTCGCCTTCGTCGATCTCGCCAGCGAAACGCCGCCCCCGTCGCGCCTCGTCACCGGCATCGACGAGTTGGACCGGGTTTTGGGCGGCGGCCTCGTGCCCGGCTCCGCCATCCTGATCGGCGGCGATCCCGGCATCGGCAAGTCGACCCTGATGCTCCAGGGGGCGGCGGCCTTGGCCGTGGCCGGCGCCGAGGTCGCCTACGTCACCGGCGAGGAATCGATCGAGCAGATCCGGCTGCGCGCCCGTCGGCTCGGCTTGCAGACGGCGCCGGTGCGGTTGGCGGCAGCGAGCCTGCTCGGCGACATCCTGGCCGGCATCGAAAGCCCGCCCGTGCCGCGGGTGGTGGTGGTCGATTCCATCCAGACCGTGGTCCACGAGACCCTGGAGAGCGCGCCGGGCACGGTCGGCCAGCTCCGCGCCTCGGCCGACGAGCTGGTCCGCTGGGCGAAGCGTCGCGACGCTGCGCTGCTGCTCGTCGGTCACGTCACCAAGGACGGCCAGATCGCCGGCCCCCGCGTGCTGGAGCACATGGTCGACGCCGTGCTCTACTTCGAAGGCGAGCGCGGCCATCAGTTCCGCATCCTGCGCGCGGTGAAGAACCGGTTCGGGGCGGCCAACGAGATCGGTGTGTTCGAGATGCGGGAGGCGGGGCTGGAGCCGGTCACCAACCCGTCGCGCCTGTTCCTCGGTGCCCACGACGGCCGGCTGCCGGGTGCTGCGGTCTTCGCCGGGCTGGAGGGCACGCGCCCGGTGCTGGTCGAGATCCAGGCCCTGGTCAGCCCGTCCGCCTACGGCACGGCCAGGCGCGCCGTGGTCGGCTGGGACGCGGGCCGCCTCGCCATGCTGCTCGCGGTTCTGGAGGCGCGCTGCGGCGTCGCGCTGGGCGGTCGCGACGTGTTCCTCAACGTGGCCGGCGGTCTGAAGATCGCGGAGCCTGCCGCCGACCTCGCCGTTGCCGCTGCCCTCTTGTCATCCTTGGCCGGACGGGCCATTCCGCCGGAGACGGTCGTGTTCGGCGAGGTCGGGCTCGGCGGTGAGCTCAGGCCGGTGGCGCAGACGACGGCCCGGCTGAAGGAGGCGGAGAAGCTCGGTTTCGACCGGAGCTGGCGGCCGCAGGCCGACGCCGAGGATCGGGTGCCGGGGGCCTTCGCCCGCCTCCAGCACATGGCCGCCCAGTTCGACGGCTTGGTGCCGGGCGGGTAAGGGGAGCGGGAATGAGCGGCTTTCTCGAATCGATCGATCAGTTCCGGCTGGCCGGCTTCACCGTCCTCGACCTGTTCGCCATCGCCGTGATCCTGCTCTCGACGCTCTTGGCCCTGTTCCGCGGCATGAGCCGGGAGGCGTTCACGCTGGGTGCGTGGCTCGGAGCGGCCGCTGTCGCCTATTTCGCGTGGCCGCAGGTGGCCCCCTATCTGGAACCCTATCTCGCCGACGCGATGCTGCGGATGGCGGCCGCCGTCGCCATTGCGTTCGTCGTCCCCTTGATCGTGTTCCTCGTCATCGCCACCATGTTGGCGAGTGCGATCGAGAACAGCTTTCTGGCCCCGGTCGATCGTGCGCTCGGCGTCGTTTTCGGCTTCGCCCGGGGTGCGGTCCTCGTGCTGGTGACCTATGTGGTGCTCCTGTTCGTGTTTCCCGCGACCGACCGGCCGAGCTGGATCATGGAGGCGCAGCTGCGCCCGCTGATGGAC
Source organism: Geminicoccaceae bacterium (assembly GCA_050485385.1). GTDB lineage: Bacteria > Pseudomonadota > Alphaproteobacteria > Geminicoccales > Geminicoccaceae > RECO01. The sequence continues at coordinate 43,274 of JBJHBG010000027.1, forward strand.
GAGGGCATCAGGATGGCGCGGGAGTTCGGCCCCGAATTGCCGACCGCGACGCCGGAGCCGGCACCCGAGGTCGATCTTTGACCATGACGACCCGTCGCCGGGGCTCGGGCGAGCGCTTCTCCCTGGAGACCGTTTGATGCCGATCCCAGCAGACGACGACCGGATGCGCGAGGAGTGCGGCATCTTCGGCATCTACGGCGCCCGCGACGCCGCCGCCTTCACCGCGCTCGGCCTGCACGCCCTGCAGCACCGGGGCCAGGAGGCGGCCGGCATCGTCACCGTCGACAAAGGCCACTTCCACAGCCATCGCGCCCGGGGGCTGGTCGGCGACGACTTCGCCGAACCGCGGGTGATCGAGGGGCTGCCGGGTCACTGCGCCATCGGCCACGTGCGCTACGCCACCACCGGCGCCACCATGGTGCGCAACATCCAGCCGCTGTTCGCCGAGTTCGCCTTCGGCGGCCTGGCGCTCGCGCACAACGGCAACCTCACCAACGCCATGACGCTCCGGGACGAGCTGGTCCGCCAGGGTTCGCTCTTCCAGTCGACCACCGACACCGAGGTCATCGTCCACCTGCTCGCCAAGAGTGCGGGGGCCAACGTGGTCGAGCGCTTCGTCGACAGCCTGGGCCGGCTGGAGGGCGCCTATTCCCTGGTGGCGCTGACCCAGAAGAAGCTGATCGGCGTGCGCGATCCGCTCGGCGTGCGGCCGTTGGTCCTGGGCGACCACGACGGCGCCGCCGTGCTCGCCTCCGAGACCTGCGCGCTCGACATCCTGGGCGCCACCTTCATCCGCGACGTCGAGCCGGGCGAGATGATCGTGGTCGACGAGCAGGGGCTCAGGAGCCTGCGGCCCTTCAAGCACGCGTCCAAGCGCTTTTGCATCTTCGAGTACGTCTACTTCGCCCGGCCGGACAGCGTGGTCGAGGGCAAGGACGTCTACGGTGCCAGAAAGGCGATCGGGGCCGAACTGGCGAAGGAGGCGGGCGTGCCCGCCGACATCGTCGTGCCGGTGCCGGACTCGGGCGTGCCGGCGGCGATCGGCTACGCCGAGGCGGCGGGCCTGCCGTTCGACCTCGGCATCATCCGGAACCACTATGTCGGCCGCACCTTCATCGAGCCGACCGACAACATCCGTCACCTGGGCGTGAAGCTGAAGCACAACGCCAACCGGGCGGTGCTCTCCGGCAAGCGCGTGGTGCTGGTCGACGACAGCATCGTGCGCGGCACCACCTCGACCAAGATCGTGCAGATGGTCCGCGCCGCCGGGGCCGCCGAGGTGCACATGCGCATCGCCTGCCCGCCGATCACCCACAGCTGCTTTTACGGGGTCGACACGCCGGAGCGTTCGAAGCTGCTGGCGGCCCGGCACTCGATCCCCGACATCGCGCGGATCATCGGCGTCGACAGCCTCGCCTTCCTCTCGATGGACGGCCTCTACCGCGCGGTCGGCGAGCCCGGCCGCAACCCGGCGCGCCCCGCCTATTGCGACGCCTGCTTCACCGGCGACTATCCCACCCGCCTGACCGACCGCGAGCCACAGGCCGCGGGCAACCAGCGCCTGCGTCTGGTGGAACACGCCTCCACATGACCAACCCGCCGTCCTTTACCCGCCTCGCCAACGGCGTGCGGGTCGTCAGCCAGGACATGGAACGCCTCGCCACCGCGTCGGTCGGCATCTGGGTCGACGTCGGCGCGCGCTACGAGGCGCCCGAGATCAACGGCGTCGCCCACCTGCTCGAGCACATGGCGTTCAAGGGCACGGTGCGGCGCAACGCCCAGGCGATCGCCGAGGAGATCGAGGCGGTCGGCGGCCACCTCAACGCCTACACCTCGCGCGAGCACACTGCCTACTACGCCCGCGTGCTGGCCGACGACGTGCCGCTGGCGGTCGACCTCGTCGCCGACATCGTCTGCCATTCGACGGTCGACGCGGGCGAGCTGGAACGCGAGCGCACGGTCGTCCTGCAAGAGATCGGCCAAGTCCAGGACACCCCCGACGACCTCGTCTTCGACCTGTTCCAGGAACGGGCCTTCCCTGAGCAGCCGCTCGGCCGCTCGATCCTCGGGCCCTCGGAGATCGTCGCCAGGCTCGGCCGCGACGATCTCGTGGGCTATCTGCGCGCGCACTACGCGCCGGAGCGCCTCGTCGTCGCGGCCGCCGGCAAGGTCGACCACGCCCGGCTGGTGGACCTGGTCGAGGCGCATCTGGGCCACCTCCGCCCGCAGCCGGCACCGCCCATGGTGGCGGCGAGCTACCAAGGCGGGGTCCGACTCGACGACGACGACCTGGAGCAGGTCCACCTCGTGCTCGGCGTGCCCGGCGTGCCGTTCGACGACCCCGACTTCTACGCGGCGCAGGTGCTCTCGACCGCGCTCGGCGGCGGCATGTCGTCCCGGCTGTTCCAGGAGATCCGCGAGAAACGCGGCCTCGCCCGCCGCGCGCAGGTCTGCGA
>JBJHBG010000028.1:0-45213 GCA_050485385.1 Geminicoccaceae bacterium
GGCTCAGCCGCTCGGCGTCGACCGCGTGGTGCGGATCGCTCAGGAGCGCTTCGGCGAGGAGCGCCTCGTAGGCGGCGCGGTGGAAGTCGCTGCCGATGCCGGCACCGAGGTCGAGGGCAGCCTCGAGGTCGGCGATGGCATCGGCGGTGCGGCCGACCCGGAGCCGGGCCTCGCCGCGCCAGCCGAGGGCGACGTAACGGCGGAACACGTCGCCGCCCTCGGCGGCGAGATCGAGGCCCCGGGCAAAAGCCGGCTCCGCTGCCGCCAGATCCCCCCGCCAGCCATGCACCACGCCCGCGAAGAAGTGGCAGGCGGCTCGGGTCGGCAGGTGGCGTTGCGCGTCGCCGAGCCGGACGCCCTCTGCGGCGGCCCGCAGGGCTTCGTCGAACCGGCCGGCGAGGGCGAGCGCGAAGGCGAGCACGCCTGCCATCGTCGCTTCCTCGATGCGGTTGCCCAAGGCGCGCATCTGCCGCACGTTGCGCTCGGCGTAGGCGATGCCGGCCAGGGGCTCGCCGCGCAGGCAGTGGATCCGGGCGAGCAGGTTGGTACCGGCGGCGGCGAGCTGCGCGTTGTCGGTGCGGTCGGCGAGGGCAAGCGACTGCCGGGCGAGGTCGGCGGCCTGGCCGAAGCGCCCGGCGACGTAGTTGAGCCGCCCGGTCCAGTAGAGCACTTGGGCGAGACGCCACGGCAGATCGTACCGTTCGGCGAGGGCGCGGGCGGCCGGCAGCTCCACCAGGACACCTTCCACCTGGGCGTGGCCGACGGCGACCGACGCGCATTTGAGGACGGCGCGGATCTCCAGGCGCGCCGCCGTGGCGTCGGCCGGGAGGCGCCGCGCGAGGTCGAGCGCGTGGCGGTAGCGCGCGAGGGCCTCGGGCGACGCATAGCGCGCGGCCGCGGCCTCGCCCGCGCGCATGGCCTCGGCGTAGGCGCGCTCGGCGAGGTCGGCCTCGGCCAAGTGGTGGGCGAGCACGTCGGGCGGTGCCGCCGAGCCGAGCCGCTCGGTGAGCACGTCGGCAATCCGGGCGTGCATGGCTTGGCGCCGCTCGCGCAACAGGCTCTGATAGGCCGCCGCCTGCACCAGTGCGTGCTTGAACTCCAGCGTGTCGTCGGCATCGAGACCGTGGCGGTAGAGCATGCCGGCCTCGACCAGCCGCTCCAACCCGGCCTCGACCTCGTCGCGCGGGTGGGGGACGACGGCGAGCAGGAGGTCGGGGGTGAAGGTCCGGCCCAGCGCCGACGCCCAAAGCGCCACGTCGCGCGCCGGACCCAGTCGGTCGAGCCGCGCCATCAGCGAGTCGTGCAGGGTCGACGGGATGCGGATCGTCGGCAGTGGGCCGGTGACCGACCAGCCTTCGCCGGTGCGCACGAGGACGCCGCTTTCCAGGATCGCCTTGGTCAGTTCCTCGACGAACAGCGGCACACCGTCGGTACGCTCGAGGATCAGCGCCCGCACGTCGTCGGGCAGCGGAACGTCGCCCGCAAGGCGCTGCATCAGGCGGGTCGCCTGCGCGCGGCCGATGCGGTTGAGGTGCAGGCGGGTGACGTGGGCGGGCAAGGGCCAGGGCGTTTGCAACTCCGGCCGTGCCGTCATCACCACGAGCAACGGGAGGTTGCGCGCACGGTCGATCAGGAGGCCCAAGAGTTCGCCGGTGGTCGGGTCCATCCAGTGGACGTCCTCCACCTGGACCAAGAGCGGGCGTTCCTGCGCCAGGCGCTCGATCTGTCGCAGCAGCAGCTGGAAGGTGCGCGCCTTGCGGTCGGCGGGCGAGAGCGAGCCCATCGGATAGCGGTCGCCGGTCGGGATCGAGCAGAGAGTGGCGAGCAGGGGGCCGGCGGCCGCCGCGTCCTCGGCGGTGGCGGCGAGGAACGCTTCCAGGCGCTCCAACTGGCGCTCGGGCGGGTCGGCCCGCGCAATCCCCGCCGCCCGCGCGATCTGTTCGATCACCGGATGCAACGAGGTTTGGCTGTAGAACGGCGCGCAGAAGTAGCGGATGCGGTGGGGCTCGTCGCCGGCGATGGCGACGTTGAGTTCGTGCACCAGACGCGACTTGCCGATACCGGCCTCGCCGGAGAGCAGCACCACCTGCCCCTCGCCGTCGCGCGCGAGTTGCCAGCGATCCACCAGCAGTCGCAGTTCGTGGTCGCGGCCGACCAGCGCACCCGGATCGTGCCCCTGGCGTGCAACGAAACGGTCTTCGCTCTGGCCGCGGCCGAGCACGCGCCAGACCGGCATGGGCTCGGCGAAGCCCTTGAGCGGATGGCGGCCCTCGTCCGCGAGCTGGAACAGGTTGCCGACGAGGTGGCGGGTGTGGGTGCTGATGAGAACGCCGTCGACGGGAGCGATGCCCTGCAAGCGCGCGGCGAGGTTGGGCGTCTCGCCGACCACGGCGTCGTCGTCGCCCGCTCCCCCGGTCAACAGGTCGCCGATCACGACGAGGCCGGTGTCGATGCCCACCCGCGCGTGCAGCGCCAGCTCCGCCACCGGCTTCAGCTCGCGGATGGCCGTCACCAGCTCGAGGCCGGCGAGCACGGCCCGCTCGGCATCGTCCTCGCCGGCGTGGGGGAAGCCGAAATAGGCGAGCAGGCCGTCGCCGAGATATTGGGCGACGTGACCGCCATGGGCGCGGACGATTTCGGTGCAGCGGCGTTGGAAGGCGCCGACCACGGCGAACATGTCCTCGGGGTCGAGCCGCGTCGCGGCATCGGTCGAGCCGACCATGTCCGCGAACAGGATGGTCATCTGCCGGCGTTCGGCAACGAACCCGGCAGGGGCCACGGGCGCCGGCGCCGGTGCTTCCGCCAGACCGATTTCCGCGACCTTGGCGATCTCGCCGATGCCGGCAATCGCCTGCATCAGCTTCTTGCGCTGGCCGAGGGTGAGGCCGAGTTCGCGCAGATCGGCCTCGGTCAGACTGGGCAGGACGGCCCAGTCGATGTGCTGCTCGTCGAAGCGCTGCGACAACTCGGCGAGGCCCAGGCGGCCGAGCCATTCCCCGACGGTTCCCAAGTGCCTAGCCCCTGATCGCGCATCCGGTGCCGATCGACCGTAGCCGCATGCTGCGACCGAGATGACGGTTATGCAACCCTGGCTTTAGGCTGCCGTCAGTACGAGACAGCGGTCGCGGCCGGCGAGGTCGGCGATGAGCCGCGCCCGCGGGAAGCCGTGGGCACGCGCGAGGTCGACGGTCGCAGCACCCTGGTCGTGGCCGATCTCGAACAGGGCCAGGCCGCCGGACGCGAGGCGGTCGCCGAGCCCGGCCAGGAGCGCGCGATAGGCGGCGAGACCGTCGGCGCCGCCGTCCAGTGCGGCATGGGGCTCGTGGTCGCGCACTTCGGGCATCAGCGTGGCGACGGTTGCGCTCGGTACGTAGGGCGGATTGGCGAGGACGAGGTCGAAGCGGCCGGCGAGCGCCTGCCACCAGTCGCCCCGGACCAGCGCCGCCCGCGCGGCGAGGCCGAGGTCTATGGCGTTCTGCCGGGCATAGGCGAGGGCGTCGGCGCTGCGGTCGACGCCGAGCCCCCAGGCCAATGGCCGCTCGCTCAGCACCGCCAGCAGGAGGCATCCGGAGCCGGTGCCGAGGTCGAGGATCGTGGCCGGACGCGCCGCCGGGATTTGGGCGAGGGCCGCCTCGACCAGCGTTTCGCTGTCGGGCCGCGGCACGAGCACGCCGGGGCCGACGGCGAAGGCGAGGCCCCAGAACTCGCGGCGGCCAAGGAGATAGGCGAGGGGGGCTCCCCCAGCGCGGCGCTCGGCGAGGTCGAGCGCCGCCTCGGCCATGGCCCCGTCGATGGCCGTCTCCGGTGCCGTCGTCTGGCGCAGGCGGTCGATACCGGTGGCATGGGTGACGATCAGGCGGGCCTCGGCGCGAGCCTCGGGCCGGGGCAGGTGACGGTGGAGCCGTGCCGCAACGGCATCCAGCAGGTCGGCGACCGTCGTCACGCTCAGCCCGCCTGGAGGATGGTCGCCTGGTGTCGCACCGGGAAGTTGACCGAGCTGGCGATGAAGCAACGACGGTTGGCCTCGTCGTGCAGGCGCTCGGCGAGGGCAACGTCGCCGGGGCGGATGGTGACCGTGGGTTTGAGGACGACCTCCAGGAAGCGACCGCCCTCGGCGCCGGCCTCCATGTCGCCGTCGGCCTCGTCGCGGTAGCCGGTGACGACGATGCCGGCCTCGGTGGCGAGGTGCAGATACCAGAGCATGTGACAGGTGGAGAGCGCCGCGACCAACAGGTCTTCCGGGTTGTGGCGACGCGGGTCGCCCCGGAAGGCGGCGTCGGCCGAGCCCTCGAGCACCGGCTTGCCGCGCACCAGGATCTGATGGTCGCGGTCGTAGGTGCCGTAGGCGGACGTGCCGCTGCCGCGATTGCCGGTCCAGACGACCTTGACGAGATAGTGATGGCTCACGCCGCCAGCTCCGCCAGCTTGGCCGCCTGGTCCTCGGCGATCAACGCCTCGATCACCTCGGCCAACGCCTCGCCGGCCAGCACCTGCTCCAGCTTGTAGAGGGTGAGGTTGATGCGGTGGTCGGTGACGCGGCCTTGCGGGAAGTTGTAGGTGCGGATGCGCTCCGAGCGGTCGCCCGAGCCGACCTGGCCCTTGCGCTCGGCCGAGCGCGCGCTGGCCTTGGCCTGGCGCTCCTGGTCGTAGAGCCGGGCGCGGAGGATCTTCATCGCCTTGGCCTTGTTCTTGTGCTGCGACTTCTCGTCCTGGATGGCGACGACGAGGCCCGAGGGCAGGTGCGTGATGCGCACCGCACTCTCGGTCCGATTGACGTGCTGGCCACCCGCACCGCTGGCGCGGTAGACGTCGATCCGGAGGTCGCCCTCGTCGAGGTCGACGTCGACCTCCTCGGCCTCGGGCAGCACCGCCACCGTCGCCGCCGAGGTGTGGATGCGCCCACCCGCCTCCGTCACCGGCACCCGCTGCACCCGGTGCACCCCCGCCTCGAACTTGAGCCGGGCGAAGGCGCCCCGCCCCACGACCTCCAGCGTCGCCTCCTTGATGCCGCCGAGCTCGGTCTCGCTGGCGTCCACCAACTCCACCTTCCAACCCCGCCCCTCGGCATAGCGCTGGTACATCCGCAGCAGGTCGCCCGCGAACAGGGCCGCCTCCTCGCCGCCGGTGCCGGCGCGGATCTCGACGATGGCGCTCTTGTCGTCGTCCACGTCCTTGGGCAGCAGCGCCAGCCGCACCGCCTGTTCGAGGTCCGGCATCCGGGCTTCCAGCTCGCGCAACTCGGCTTCGGCCAGCCCCCTCATCTCCGGGTCGCTCGCGGCCATCTCCCGCAGCTCGGCCATGTCGGCCTTGGCCTTTTGGTAGGCCTCGATGTCGGCCGCCATCGGCTCGATCTCGGCATATTCCTTGGCCAAATCCGTGAACGAGCCGGTCGCCTCGCTCATCAACGCCGCCAGCTCGTCGCGGCGGGCGAGGATGGCGCGCAGCCGGTCGTCGTAGGCCGTGCTCATTCGAGCGCCGCCACCAGCTCGGCACGGGCGACGACGCGCTGCTCGCCGCTGCGGAGGTCCTTCACCTGCACCGTGCCCGCCGCCAACTCGTCGTCGCCGAACAGCACGGCAAAGCGGGCGCCGATGCGATCCGCGCGCTTCATCCGCTGCCCCACCTTGCCCTTGAAGGCGAGGTCGGTGACGACGTGGGCGCGGCGCAACTCGGCCGCCAGCGCCAAGGCCTCGGCCTCGGCCGCTTGGCCGATCGGCACCAAGGCCACTGGCGCCGGCACGGCGGGCGTCTCGGCCAACAAGAGCGCCAGCCGCTCGATGCCGGCGGCCCAGCCGACGCCGGGCGTGGCCGGCCCGCCCAACTGCTCCATCAGCCCGTCATAGCGCCCGCCGGCGATCACCGCGCCCTGCGCCCCCAAGGCGTCGGTCGTGAACTCGAAGGCGGTGTGGGTGTAGTAGTCGAGCCCGCGCACCAAGGCCGGATTGACCGCATAGGCGATGCCCAGCCGCTCCAGCCCCTCGCGCACGGCAGCGAAGAAGGCCCGGCTCGCGTCGTCGTAGGCGGCCTCCAAGGGCGGTGCTCCCGCCACGATCCGCCGGTCGCCCTCGTCCTTGCTGTCCAGGATGCGCAACGGGTTGCGCTCCAGCCGCTTCAGGCTGTCGTCCGAAAGGTCCGCCCGGTAGCGCTCCAGATAGGCCGTCAACTGGTCGCGGTAGCGCGCCCGGCTCTGTGGATTGCCCAGGCTGTTGATCTCCAGCCGCACTGAGGGGGCGATCCCCAGCTCGTCCAGGATGTGTTGGCCGATGGCGATGACCTCGACGTCGCCCAACGGCTCCGGCGCTCCCACCAGCTCCACCCCGATCTGGTGGAACTGCCGCAGCCGCCCCTTCTGCGGCCGCTCGTAACGGAACATCGGCCCGGCATAGAAAAACCGCAGCGGCACCGCCTGCAACAGCCCGCCCGTCAAAATGGCCCGCATCACCGACGCCGTGTTTTCCGGCCGCAGCGTGATCTCGTCACCACCCCGGTCCGTGAACGTGTACATCTCCTTCGAGACCACGTCCGACGTCTCGCCCAGCGAACGCGCGAACACCCCCGTAAACTCGAAGATCGGCGTCGCCACGTCGCCATAGCCATAAACGCCGACCACCCGGCGCGCGGTCTCCACCACGTGCCGATGCCGCAACGCATCGTCGCCATAAAGGTCATGCGTGCCGCGGGGCGGGCGAAGCTGCATCGATCCAGGCCTCTCGAGAACGGGAGAGCGATGTAGCGCGCCAGGGGTACGACGTCACGCCCCGGTTGGTCAGGGGATGGGGAGGTACGGCAGGAGCGGGGGCTTTTGCCCCCCGCACCCCCGAGGCGACGGCTTTGCCGTCGCCATTGGGTGGGAGAGGATCGATCTGTAACTACGGGTGTGCTACACTCGACGGGTCGGCGTGGAGGTCTGCGGTGAGCAGCGACAAGCAAACGCTCGTTCGGTTGCGGGCGATAGGGAACAGTGTCGGCAGCACGTTCCCTCGGGACGTGCTGGCAGCGGCCGGCGTTACCGAGGGCGACACGCTGACCGTTCGCGCCGAACCCGGTCGCCTGGAACTCGCTCTGGTCGACGATCGCGGGCGCCGGTTCGAGGACTGGTGGAACGAATTCGAGGGGCGGTACGGTCGCGCCCTGGACGAACTGGCGAAGTGAGCGACCAGGACTACGTCCTCCCCGAACTCGCGGATATCCTGGAGATCCACAAGCGCGCGCTGGCCCGGAGCGGCGGCGCACCCGGCGTCAGAGACCCCGAGGCCATCGCCGCGGCCCTCGCCCGGCCGCACCAACTCATCGCCTACCAAGAGCAGCCACCGTCGCTCTTCCTCGCCGGCGCCGCCCTGGCCGCGAGCTTCTGCCGCATCCGCCACCCGTTCGTCGACGGCAACAAACGCGTTGCCCTCGGCGCCGCCAGCTGGTTCCTCTGGCTCAACGGCTGGCGCCTCGACGCCACCGAACGCGACGTCGCCCACACCGTCCGCTCCCTCTCGGAAGGCAGCATCAGCGAGCAAGATTTCGCCGACTGGCTGCAAGCGAACAGCGTACGCCGCCAGCCACCACGCCTCGGTCGGTGAGGTTGGGAGAAGGAAGCAAGCGGGGGCTTTTGGCCCCGGCACCCCCAGGCGACGGCGCTGCCGTCGCTACGAGGTGGGCGAGGCGGGCCGGCGAGCCTTGGGCGGCAGTGGTCCACATTATAGAAAGCGGATTCGGGCCACTGTACCTATTGGCCCGAAGTAGCGCCAAAGTATCAATTGGTCGGATTTGAATCTCTCTGCGCATTGATTTTTCTAGCCTCGCGTCAGCGTTGAACGATCCGAGCGACACGTATACAGAAATCAATTGTTTTGTTAAATTTTCTTCCCATCGAGATAATTATGATTAGAAAAAATTAGATTCTGTCCTCGAATTTTTTCAATGTCTCTTTAGATATTTTTTGTGAGAGGTCAGGATCAGTAAGCTCATTAATTTCTCTATCTGAAGCGAACAATGCAGTTTTTATCGAGGGAATGCCAAACATAGCCAATAGGGCTGCACCTCCAATACCCCAAATGCCGCCGACGAAGATTGCAAGATAGGCGGCAATTGAAAGAGAAAGAATGCCCATTACAAGCGGTACGTGTCTGTTGGTTCTCATCATTCGGTTCTCTCCATCAAACAAAGCCATTTGAAGTTCATTCGATATCAAAGCTTTCTTTGTTTTGCTGATGGTCTTTGTGTGCATTAGGCCATGCCCTAGACCAAGTAGGTGGCGTGACAGCGGTCTAAAGTCGAGTTGGGTAGGCTTCGACATCACATCTCACATGCATGCGGACCATCTCATGGCCACACTCGTCGTCAAGTGCTCAGCCGTCCCCACGACCATGTGGCGCAGGCAGCGCCTGCGCCTGGGGGTGCGGGGGCCAAGAGCCCCCGCTTACTTCCTTCCCTGTCTCACACCACCAGCCGGGCATCGAAGCCGTCTTCGTCGTAGGCGAGGCGGGTGGCTTTGTTGTTGACGCGGGTTTCGAGGAGGCAGCGGCGGCCCCAGAGGCGGTAGAGGTGTTGGAGGGTTTTTTCGGCGTAGCCGAGGTGCAGGTCGCGGCCGTCGTGGTCGTGGACGAGGTAGAGTTCGCGGCGGCGGTTGAAGTCGGCGTCGGTGATCTGGATGGAGGGATTGGTGCCGGTGCCGACCTGGGCGATCAGCTTGCGCCTGACGTTTTCCCAGTGCTCCTCGTCGCTCACCTGGTCGACCACGAGCTTGTCGCCGCGCGGTTCGTAGGAGAAGAGGTCGAGTTCGCGCATGGTCTCGTCGTCGAGGAAGCGGCGGAGGAAGGCGACGTCGCGGTCGGTCTCGCGCACCGCCCAGATGGCCTCTTCGCCGTGCTTTTCGGCGATCTTGTGCCAGAGCACGAAACCGACGTGGTAGGGGTTGATCGAGCCGGGGTGCGGGCAGACGACCTGGTTGTGGCGGACCATGAACTCGAGCTGCACGTCGTGCGGCAGGTCGAGGCTTTCGAGGATCTTGTGGTGCCAGTAGCTGGCCCAGCCCTCGTTCATGATCTTGGTTTCGATCTGCGGGATGAAGTAGCGCGTTTCGGTGTCGACGATGTCGAGCAGGTCGCGCTGCCAGTCGTGCAGCTTGGGGTGGTGGTCGCGCATGAAGGCGAGGATGTCGGCGACCGGCGAGGGCGGGAACTTGTCCTCGACCTCGGGCGGGCGCTCCCGGCGCGGGCGGAGCACGGAGAAGCCGTCGTCCTGGGGCTCGTCGGCTTCCTCCAGCCAGCGGCGCTCGTCCTTCGGGCTCAGGCGCTTGATGGCGGCGTTGGGGCTGAGGCAGAAGGCCAGCGCATGGGCGCTGTCGAGGAAGTGCTCGACCGCGTCGTCGCCGATCGAGGGGTCCTCGACGTAGGACCGCACCCGGTCGGCCCGCGCCTTGAAGCCGCCCAGCGTCTCCTTGGCGTCGGTGCCGCTGGTGAAGGTGAAGTTGTTCTTGAAGAAGTCGTTGTGGCCGTAGACGTGCGCGATGGTCAGGATTTGCAGGCAGAGCGAGTTGTCGGCCATGAGGTAGGCGAGGCAGGGATCGGAGTTGATCACCAGCTCGTAGGGCAGGCCGGAGACGCCGTAGTCGTAGAGGGTCTTGGTCTTTTCGTAGGCCTTGCCGAAGCTCCAATGCGGGTAGTGCGCCGGCATGCCGTGATAGGCCATGTAGCCGAGCATGGCGTGGTGGTCGCAGATCTCGAATTCCTGCCGGTAGCAGTCGAGGCCAAAGTCTTCGACCTTCGCTCGGATCCGCTCGTCCCAGTGTTCGAGGTCTTGGAGGCGCCAGCTCATCGTGCCCCCTCCGCCCGTTCCTTGGCGAGAAAGGCGCGGAAGCTCGGCCAGATGTCGGCCTTGCTTTCGATCAGCACCGACTGGTAGTTGCCCGCCTCGAGCTTCTTGAAGTGATCGAGCATCGAGCTTTCGTAGAAGTGGGAGCCGAGCGGCTTGATCTCGCCATAGCCGAAAAGGTTGCAGACCTCGCAGAGTTCCGCAGCCGCCTTGAGGGTCGCGGCGTTGTCGCTTTCGAAGTTGTCGCCGTCGGAGCAGTGGAAGGCGTAGACGTTCCACAAACTGGGGTGGTAGCGGTCCTGAATGATCTCCAGCGCCTTGACGTAGCCGGAAGAGATCATGGTGCCGCCGCTCTCGCCTTTGTGGAAGAACTCCTCCTCGGTTACTTCCTTGGCTTGGCTGTGGTGGGCGACGAAAACCAACTCGACGCGCTCGTAGCGGGTGCGCACGAACTGGTAGAGGAGGAAGAAGAAGCTGCGCGCGAGGTACTTCTTCATCGCGTCCATGGAGCCCGAGGTGTCCATGATGCAGACCACCACGGCGTTGCTCTCGGGCTTGGTGTCCGGCAGCAGCTTCTTGTAGGTCAGGTCGTCGTCGATGAACGGAAAACGCGGCCGGTCTTCGGCATAAGCCGTTGTTCCGTCAGGGGAAAAACCGCCTGCCGGTTCGTTTTGATTTTCCGGCTTCGGCGGCAGGTCGCGGCCGCGGGCGAGCATGCGCTTGATCCGCGCCTTGGCCGTGCGCTTCCGGTCGAGGTGCACCCGCACGCCCGACTTGCGGTAGCCGCGGCGCTTCACCGTCTTGTCGTCGATGGTGTCCTTGAGCACGCGGCGCTCGAGGTCCGGCAGCTCCAGGTCCTCGAACATGATGTCGACCAGCTCGTCGAGGGTGACGTCGGTCTCGTAGTAGTCGACGCCGGGCTCCTCGCCCGGCTTGCCGGGCTCACCCTGGCCGTCCTTGCGTTCGCCGACGATCTGGCCGGGCTTGGTGTCGCCCTGCCCGGTGCCGACGCCGCCCTGGTTGTCGCCGTAGACGAAGCGGTATTCCTTCACCCCGCGGATCGGGATCTTGACGATCTTGTCCCGATCGCGGCCGATGATGCTCTCGTCGGCGATGATGTCGGCGATGTTGTCGCGGATCGCCGCCTTGAGCTTGTGACGATGACGCTGGCGGTCACGGGCGGTGCGATCGCTTCGCAGCGCATCACCCGAATCGTGCGGACGAAAGACGGTATCCATCGAGGGTCCCTGGACGATCGCGCGGTGGGTTGGCCGGTCAGTCCTTCCACAAGTGGTTGGCCGCGTATTTCAAGATGGTGTCGATGGTCTCCTCCGGGTAGCCGTTCTCGATCAGCGTTTCGACCATGCGGTCGTAGCGCTCGCGCTGTTCCTCGTCGCGGGTACGCGCCTTGGTGATGATGCGGCTGATGTCCCTGACCGAGCTCATCAGCTTCTTCTCGATCGCCTCCTTCAAGGGCTCGTAGGCCGTGTAGGAGACGGTCTCGCCGCGCCGCGTCACCCGCCAGAGGAAGGCGATGACTTCCTGGCGGAAGCCTTCGGCGGCGGGGCCGATGATGGCGATCTGCTCCTCGATCGACTTGAGGAACGCCTCGTCCGGCGCCAGCTCGTCGTTGGTCTGGCCGTCCTTCACCTTGGTCTTGGTGACGAAGGCCTCGGCGTGGTCGAGATAGCTGTGGAAGAGTGTCTCCGCCTGCTCCTTGAAGGAGAAGACGAAGGCCTTGGTGATGTCCTTCTCGAGCAGCTCCAGATAGGCCTTGTGCAGCGTGTCCTGGAGAAATTCGAGGTACTGCTTCTTCACGTCTTCGGCGAGATCGGCCTCGCGCACCATGTGGATCATGGCCTCGCGCACCGACAGCGGGTGGATCGCCTCCGGATTCTGGCTCAGCGCCTGGTCGAGCGCCTTCATGATGAAGCGGGTCGAGATGCCGAACAGCCCCTCGCGCTTGGCGTCCTCCATGAGTTCCGCCACGGCGATCTTCTTGGTGCGTCCCTTTTCGACCACCTCGTCGCCGTTGTAGAGCTTGAGCTTGGTCATGAGGTCGCACTTCGCCGTCGGCTCCAGGCGCGACAGGATGGCGAACATCGAGGCGACTTCGAGGGTGTGCGGCGCGATCTTGGCCTGGAAGTTCGATCTCTTGATGAACTTCTCGTAGATCTTGACCTCTTCGGACAGCCGGAGGTTGTAGGGCACCTTGACCACGACGATGCGGTCGAGGATCGCCTCGTTGGTGTGGTCGGCCTTGAAGCGCTGCCACTCCGCCTCGTTGGAGTGGGCGACGATCACCGTGTCGACGTAGATGGTGCCGTGGCGGCCGGGGGCGGGGATGAACTTTTCCTGCGTCGCGGTGATCATGGTGTGCAGGTATTCGGTGTCGTTCTTGAACACCTCGATGAACTCGACCATGCCCCGGTTGCCGACGTTGAAGGCGCCGTTCAACTCCAGGATGCGGGGGTCGCCCTCGGAGTAGCGGTCGAGCTTCGAGATGTCCTCCGAGCCGATCAGCACGGAGGTGTCCTGGTTGTTGGGATCGACCGGGGGCACCATGCCGATGCCGCGCTGGCCGCGCTTGGAGAAGGTGATGGCCTTTACCGGCATGCGCTCGTACTCGCCGTCGAACTCGTTCAACAGCCGCCAGCGCACGGGCGGGCAGACGTCGCCCTCGATCTTGACGCCCAGCATGTCCTCGAAGGCGGGCCGCAGGTGGCGCGGGATCAAGGTCAGGGGGTTGCCGTACATCGGGCAGCCGTCGATGACGTAGATCGGCTGCGTCTCCTCGAGGCCGCGCTTCAGCCGCTCGACGAGAGAACTCTTGCCGGAGCCGACCGGACCCATGAGATAGAGCACTTGGCGGGCTTCCTCGCCGCCCATGGCCGCCGCGTGGAAGTAGCGCACGATCTTGTCGAGCGTGCGCTCCATGCCGAAGAACTCGTCCTCGAAAAAGTGGTAGGTCGGCGGTATCCGATCACCGAACAGCCGGCGGAGGCGGCCGTCGCCGTCGCCCTCGTGCCGCTCGATGCCGGGCTCGACGATCATCTCGTACATGCGGCGGTGCGACAACCAAGCCAGGGAAGGGTCTGCCTTCACCAGCTCGAGGTACTCCAGGAGCGTTCCGCTCCACTGCACTTTCTGCCGCTCGGCGCGGTCTTGGGCGATCAGCTTGGCGAAATCGGTCTTGGGCGCTCCGGCCATTGGCATCGTTCCTCTGTTACGTCGAACCACATCCCCACACGAAAGAGGCCCCGCGAGCTATCTTTTCTTGATCAGTCTGAACCGTACACGAATGGCCGTAGACGAACACGCGTCCTTTTGCCCGCCGCGGCAAGATTTGGGACAAACATGAACGTCGTTTCACCACGTCCGCGACGGTGTCGGGCGCCAGGTGCCGGCGGCCGCTCCCGCCTGCGGTAGCCAGCCGTACAGCCTCGGGCCGTTGCGGGTGCAACCGATCCGGGAGGCAGGCCAAGCGAGGTTCGGCTATCGGCGACACACCCGCCAAAGTAGCGCATCGGCGCCGCCGAAAACAGCCCCGGCGGACGCGGCGGTCCGCGACCGTGGCCCACACGCCACTTGACAAATCGCGCGCTCGGAGAGATAGAGCGCGCCGCTTCGGCGGGTGGTCCGCCTCGAAGCGACGGTTGTAACGGTGGAGCGTAGCGTGACGCTGACGTTCGACGGACGGGCAGAGCGGGACGAGGTGGCGGCCATGGCCGGCGCCCGCGCGCGGCCTTTGTCCGGCGCTTCGCCGAGGGCCGCGGTCGACGCCGTTCCTGGTTGGACGGCCCGGGCGCAACGCGCCGGGTCCGAGGTCGGCAGTCACCGCGAGGCCACCGAGCGGTAAGGCGCGCGGGCTCCCGTTCCGGGCCGCCCGCGCTTCGTTCTCCCCTTATCACCGTACTCGTGCCGTTCCGCGTCCGCCGTGACCGGTCGGCTCAGGAGGACTGCGTTCCATGTCCACGACCACCCATGCCCCCTTGCTGGGGCGTCTCGTCATGCTCGGGTGCGGCTCGATCGGCCAGGCCGTCATGCCGCTCCTGCTCCGTCACCTGGCACTCACGCCGGACCGCATCACCGTGGTCACGGCCGACGGCCGCGGCCGCGAGACCGCGGCCCGCTTCGGCGTCACCTTCGTCGAGCGGCCGATCACCCGCGCCAATTTCGAGCAGGTGTTGGAGCCCCTGCTCCAGCCGGGCGACTTCCTGTTGAACCTGTCGGTCGACGTCTCGTCGCTGGCGATGATCCGGCTCGCCCGCAAGCAGGGCGCGCTCTATCTCGACACGTGCATCGAGCCCTGGGCCGGTGCCTATCTCGACGCCAGCCTCAGCCCGTCCGAGCGCTCCAACTACGCGCTGCGCGAGGGCGCGTTGGCGCTGCGGCGCGAACTCGGCGCCGGCACGACGGCGGTGATCGCGCAGGGCGCCAACCCCGGCCTCGTCTCGCAACTGGTCAAGCAGGCGGCCCTCAACCTCGCCCGCGATCTCGGCCGGCCGGTCGACGTGCCGCGCTGCCGGGACGGCTGGGCGCGGCTGTTCTGCGACCTCGGCGTCAAGGCCATCCACGTCGCCGAGCGCGACACCCAGGTGGCGAACGTGGCGAAGGAGGTGGGCGAATTCGTCAACACGTGGTCGATCGACGGCTTCGTCTCCGAGGGCTGCCAGCCGGCGGAGTTGGGCTGGGGCACGCACGAGCGGCACTTTCCCGTGCAGGGCGGCCGGCACGCCAATGGCTGCGGGGCGGCGATCTACCTCAACCGGCCCGGCGCCGGCACCCGCGTGCGTACGTGGACGCCGCTCGCCGGCGCCTTCCACGGCTTCCTCGTCACGCACAACGAGGCGATCTCCATCGCCGACTATCTGACGTTGAAGCTCGACGGCCGCGTCATGTACCGGCCGACGGTGCACTACGCCTACCACCCCTGCGACGATGCCGTGCTGTCGCTGCACGAGATGGCCGGCAAGGGCTTCGAGCCGCCGCACCGCCAGCGGCTGATGATGGACGAGATCGCCTCGGGCATCGACGAGCTGGGCGTCTTGCTGTTCGGCCACGCCAAGGGGGCCTATTGGTACGGCTCCCGGCTGTCGGTCGACGAGGCGCGCGAGCTGGCGCCCTACAACAACGCCACCTCGCTGCAGGTGGCGGCGGGCGTGCTCGGCGGCATGGTCTGCGCCCTCGAGAACCCGAAGGCGGGGCTGCTCGAGGCGGACGACCTCGACCACGCCCGCGTGTTGGAGGTGGCGAAGCCCTATCTCGGGCCCGTGGTCGGCGTCTACGGCGACTGGACCCCGTTGCAGGGGCGCAGCCGCCTCTTCCCCGAGGACGTCGACGCCAGCGATCCCTGGCAGTTCAAGAACGTCCTCGTCGCCTGAACCCTCGTTTCGGTGCCTGTCCGCAGCCGGCGCTGCGGGCAGGCCTTTCGTTCGTCGCCGGCCCCTGGGTGGAGTGCCCCCGATGACCGACAAGGTCCTGAAGTTTCTGGAGGAGGCGAAGCTGCCTACTCCCCTCCTGGTGGTCGACCTCGACAAGATCGAGGCGAACTATCGTGCGTTGGCGGAGGCCCTGCCCGACGCCCGCATCTTCTACGCCATGAAGGCCAATCCGGCGCCGGAGGTGATGGCGCGGCTGGTGGCGTTGGGGTGCTGTTTCGACGTCGCCTCGATCGGCGAGGTCGAGCAGGCGCTGGCGGCGGGAGCGTCGCCGGACCGGCTGTCGTTCGGCAACACGATCAAGAAGGAGCGCGACATCGCGCGCGCCTATGCGCTGGGCGTGCGGCTGTTCGCGTTCGATGCGAAGGAGGAGCTGGAGAAGCTGGCCCGTGCAGCACCCGGCAGCCGCGTCTTCTGCCGCATCCTGACCTCGGGTGAGGGCGCCGACTGGCCCTTGAGCCGGAAGTTCGGCTGCACGCCGGAAATGGCGGCCGACCTGTTGCAGCTCGCCCCCTGGCTCGGCCTCATGCCGTTCGGCGTCTCGTTCCACGTCGGCTCGCAGCAGCGCGATCCCGAGCAGTGGGACAAGGCGCTCGCCACGGTCGGGCAGATGTTCCGCTACGTCGAGGAGACGAGCGGCATCGAGCTGAAGATGGTCAACCTCGGCGGCGGCTTTCCGTCGACCTACGGCGAATCCGTGCCGTCGGCCGCGGCCTACGGGCAAGCGATCCGCGCCAGCCTGCTCCGCCACTTCGGCAACCATCGCCCGGAGTTGATCGTCGAACCGGGCCGCGGCCTCGTCGGCGATGCCGGGGTGATCGAGGCCGAGGTGGTCCTGATCGCCAAGAAGGGGGACCAGGACGGCCGACGATGGGTCTATCTCGACATCGGCAAGTTCGGCGGCCTCGCCGAGACGATGGACGAGGCGATCCGCTACCCGATCGAGACGGAGCGGCGGGGCGAGGCGGAGCCCGTGGTCATCGCGGGACCCACCTGCGACAGCGCCGACGTGCTCTACGACCGGGCGAACTACCGGCTGCCCAAGGACCTCGCCATCGGCGACCGGGTGCGCATCCGCTCGACCGGCGCCTACACGACCACCTACGCCTCGGTCGGCTTCAACGGCTTCGAGCCCCTGCGGTCGATCTGCATCTGAAGCCGGCCCCCCCGCCCGGCTTTTCACCGGGCGGGGGGTCCGCTAGGCAGGCAGGCGGATCAGGAGCGGAGCGGACGTCATGCGGTGTTGGGTCGGGGTCGGAGCGGGCGTGGCGGTGGTGGCGCTCGGGGCTTGCACGCCACCGCCGGACCCGGTCCTCGCCGCGGCGACGATGCCGGACTTCGAGCTGGAACTGGCCGACGAGGCCTGCCGCATGCAGGCCGCCGATCAGTTGCTCGACGTCGGCGACGTCGTTAGCGCCCGAACGACGGAAGACGGTGCGGAGCTGATCCTCCGGGTTACCCGGCAGGGCCAAACCCGCGAAGTCGCGTGCGTCTACACCGCCGAGACCGGCGACGCGACGATCCCCAATCTCTGAGCCGCGGCGCCCGTCGGCCTCAGCCGACCGGTTCGGTCGGCGTGCGGATGATCGCGGCGAGGGAGGATGCGGTCTGCGTCGCCATGTCGACCGTGGTGAGCCGGCGCCCGGCCCGGAGCACCGTGGCGCGGTCGGCCACGGCCGCCACGTCCTCCATGGCGTGGCTGACGAGCAGCACGGCCACGCCCGCCGCCCGCAGCCGGCGGACGAGGTCGAGCACCACCGCCGTCTCGCGCACGCCGAGTGCCGCCGTCGGCTCGTCCATGACGATCAGCCGCGCGTTGCTTCGAAGCGCCCGGGCGATCGCCACCGCCTGACGCTGGCCACCGGACAGTCGCTCGATCCGCGCTTCCATGTCGGTGAGGTCGACGCCGACGCGGCCGAGCAGCGCCTTCGCCTCCGTGCGCATGCGCCGACGGTCGAGCACCGGTACGCCGAGCACGCGGCGGACGATCTCGCCACCCATGAACACGTTCTCGCGCACGCTCATGCGCGGTGCGAGGCCGAGGTCCTGGTGGATCGTGGCGACGCCCCGCGCGAGCGCGTCCACGGGCGAGCGGAACCGGGCCGGCGCGCCGTCGACCTCGATGCTGCCGCCGTCCGGCACCTCGACGCCGGCGACCAGCTTGACCAGGGTCGACTTGCCGGCGCCGTTGTCGCCGCAGAGCGCATGCACCTCGCCCGCACCCACTTCGAGATCGACGCCGCGCAGGGCCTCGACGGCGCCGAAGGTCTTGCGTGCGCCGCGAACGGCGAGAACCGGAACCGTCACTCCAGGAAGTCGCCGACGTTGGCGGCGTCGACGAGAACGGCACTGAGGAAAAGATAGGGACCGGCGGTGACGCTCTCCTTGGGCGCCCCCTCCACGGCGATGCGCTGCATCGCGTCGACTGCGGTCGCCCCCATCTGGTCGAAGGGGATGGCGACGGTGGCGGTGAGGAGCGAGTCCGGATCGGCGATGCGGCGATAGGCCTCGGTGCCGCCGTCGATGGAGACCAGGACCACGTCGCCCTTCCGCATGCCCTGGGCGGCGAGGAGGTCGTCGATGACGAAGGCCTGGCCGTCGAACGAGGCCCAGATGCCGTCGAAATTGCCCGCGTTCTGGAGGATCAGCGCCTCCATGCCGTTGCGGACGTCGTCGCGCCAGCTCTGGGTGCGGGCCATGGTGTGGCTGCCCACCACCTCCACCGCCGTGTTCTCGGACAGCACGACGTCGAGCACCTTGCCGCGGATGCGCGTGCCGACGTTGGACTCGAAGCGCTGCACGAGGATGTTGCCCTCGTAGCCGAGCTGGCCGAGCAGGTAGAGCGCGGAGTCGGCACCGACGCCGTACTCGTCGGTCTGGATGTCGAACAGGATGTGCGGGCTGGTGCCGCTCATCACGGTGATGACGGGGATGCCCGCCGCCTCGGCCGCCTGCATCTGCGCGTCGAACTCGACCGGCTTGGACATGGCGAGGATCAGGCCGTCGACGCCGCGCTGGATCAGATTGTCGATCTGCTCGGCGTGGGTGGGCAGGGCGCCGTTGGAATTCAGCACGGTGACGTTCCAGCCGAGCTCCTTGGCCCTGGCCTCGACCGCGTTGGCGACGCGGGCGTGGGTCTCGGAGGACATCTGGAAGGCGACGACGCCGAGATCGAAGGCGTGCGCCGCCGTGCCCGAGAGGAGCACGGCGGCGACGGCGAGGCTGCGGGCGAACATGGAAGACCTCCTGCGGCTGTCTTGGTTCGTGGTCACAAGGAAAAGGCGGCCTGGCGCAGCGCCGCGGCGGAGACGGCGACGGAGCCGACGACGATCAGGCCGAGCACGATGTCCTGCCAGTAATAGGGCGCACCCAAGAGCACGAGCCCGTTCCCGAGCGTGGCGATGATCAAAGCACCGATGAACGTGCCGGCGACGTTGGGCTTGCCGGGGTCGATCATGGTCATGCCGAGCAGTGCTGCCGCGATCGCCTTCAACAGGAAATCGCCCGCCATCTGCGGGGCGGCCGAGCTGAGGCTCGAGACCAGGAGTACGGCGCACAGGCCGGAGGCGGCGCCGGAGACGATCAGGCCCGCGGCCTTCAGACGGCGCGTGGGGATGCCGGCGCGCCGGGCCGCGTCCGCCGCTTCGCCGGTCATCTGCAAGTGCAGCCCGAAGCGGGTCCGCCGGCTCGCGAACCAGGCGACGGCGACGAGGGCGAGCATCAGCAGCGCCAGGTTGGGCAGGCCCGCGATCTCGCCGCGGGCGATCCAGAGAAAGTCCGCATCCCATCGGCCGACGAAGGAGACGCCGTCGGTCGCCATGAAGGCGAGGCCCGTCACCACCGAGGCGGTGCCGAGGGTGGCGATCAGGGACGGCACCTTGACCACCGTCACCAGCACGCCGTTGAGCACGCCGCCCGCCAGGCCGATGGCGAGGCCGACGACGGCGGCGAGTGGCCAGGCCACGCCGCCGTGCAGCAGCCCGCCGACGGCGACGGCGGCAAGGCTGGCGAGGGCGGCGAAGGACAGGTCGAGCTCGGCCGCGATCAGGGCGTAGGTGAAGCCCACCGCGAGAATGGCGAGAAAGCTCGTCTGCTTCAGGACGTTCAGGAGGTTGGCGGGGTTCGCGAAGTTCTGGGCGAAGGCGAGCAGCAGGACGAAGACGACCAGCCCTGCAATGGCCGTACCGTAGGCCGCCGTGAACGCCCGCACCCCTGTCTCCTTGCCATGACGATCAGGTCAAAGAGCCGAAACCGGCGCGGCTGGCAAGCGCGTCATCGGGGCAGGTCGAGCAGGCCGTGGGCGGTGGCGCGGACCGTCGGCAGGGCGTCCCGGAACAGATGCAGGAGGGCGGCGCTGCGCAAGGCCCGGGCCGGGTCGGGCAGGATGCGCTCGGGCGTCGCGGCGATGCGCGTCGCGGCGAACTCGAGGTCCGGGTCCAGGCCGAGGGCGAGGCGGGCGCAGGCGAGGCCGCCGCGCAGCCCCGCCTCGTCGTCCGCAAAGACCAGGAGCGGGCGTTGCAGCACGTCGGCGCGGGCGCGCAGCCAATGCACATTGCGGCTGCTGCCGCCGGCGACGCGCACGGCGTCGACCGTCAGCCCCGCCGCCGCCTCCGAGCGCTCCAGGATGTCGCGGGCGGCGAGCGCCAGGCCCTCCAGCACGGCATGGGCGAGGTCGCCCGGACGGTGGTGCGCATCGAGCCCGGTGAACGCGCCGCGCAGCCGGTCGTCCCAGTGCGGCACCCGCTCGCCGCGGAGATAGGGGTGAAAGAGGAGCGGAGCATGGCTGCGGTCCTGGAGAAGCGTGTCGAGATCGGCGCCGAGGAGACGCGCGATCCAGCCGAGCGTGTCGCCGCCGGCGAGGGTGGGGCCGCCGAGATGCCAGAGCCCGTCGCCCCAGCGAACCGTCATCAACCCCGGTGCCTCCGCCGGTGCCGGGCCGAGCAGCCCCACCACCTCGGTGCTGCCGGCCACGGTGTAGGCGGCGCCCTGTCGCAGCGCGCCGAGGCCGAGGACGGCAGCCCAACTGTCGTGCGAGACGAGGGCGACGACGGCACCCGCCAGGGCGGCGAGCGGGCCTGAGAGGCCAGCAGCGACAGGGCCGACGACGGCGCCCGGCGCCCGTACCGGGGGCAGGGGCGGCACCCGGAGCCCGGCACGGGCCGCCAGCGACGGCAGGCCTTCGGTGGCGGCGAGCAGCCGGGCCGAGGCGACGGCATCGGTCGCGGCCGTGCCCGTGAGGCGCAAGCCGAGAAAGTCCTTCGGCTCCAGCACGAGGCGGGTGCGCGCCCACGCTTCCGGCTCGGCCTCGGCGAGCCAAGCGAGGCGCGCCAGCGGGTGAAAGGCGTCGAGCCGCGCCGCCTCGGGATGCGCCCGGATCTCGGGCCGTTCGAGGAGTGCGGCTGCGGTCGCGCCTGCCCGCCGATCGCGGAAGCCGAAGGCCGGGCGGACGACGGCACCGCTCGCATCGAGCAGCACCTGCGTGCGGGTGAAGCCGGTGATCGCGACGGCGGCCACGGGTGCTGTCGGCGCGAGCGCTGCGACGGCCGCGGCGAGTGCTGCTTCCCACGTCGTCGGATCGGCCTCCGAGCGGCCGGCTTCCTCGACGAAGGCGAGCGGCACCGTCGCGGTAGCGCGCACGGCCCCCTCGTCGTCGAACAGTGCCGCCTTGAGCCCGGACCCGCCGAGGTCGACGGCGAGGATCAGCGACATGGCAGGCGAGGGACGGGAGGCTTTTGGCCCCCCGAGCCCCCCGGCGCGTGCTGACGGCAGGCGCCGTCAGCCGGGGGTTGCAGGGGGCCAAAAGCCCCCTGCCACTTCGCGTTTCCCCAGCGCACTGGGTTCCTCAACGCGCGGCGGCGAGGCTCGTGCGAACCGCCTCGACGATCCGGTCCTGGGTGGGGGCGTCGAGATAGGGGTGCATGGGCAGGCTGAGGACGCGGTCGGCGTAGTCCTCGCAGACGGTCAGGCCGTTGCCGGCGGTCGGGAAGCGGGCATAGGCGGTCTGCCGGTGCATCGGCTTGCCGTAGTAGACGGCGGTGGGGATGCCGGTGGCCGAGAGCTGCGCCTGCACGTTCTGGCGGTCGGTGCCGTGCGGCAGGACCAGGGTGTACTGCGCCCAGATCGAGGTGCAGTCGGCGGCGACCGTCGGCACCTTGGCGACGTCGGCGAGGGCGTCGGCGTAGCGCTGGGCGATACGGTTGCGGGCGGCGATCTCGTCGTCGAAGACCTTCAGCTTCTCCAGCACGACGGCGCATTGGATGGTGTCCATGCGGCCGTTCATGCCGATGCGGACGTTGTCGTACTTGTCCTGGCCTTGGCCGTGCACGCGGAGCGAGGTGAGCACCTCGACCAGGGCGTCGTCCTCGAAGAAGACGGCCCCGCCGTCGCCGTAGCACCCCAGCGGCTTGGCCGGGAAGAAGCTGGTGGCGGTGAAGTCGCCGAAGGTGCCGAGCTTGGTGCCGCGATAGGTGGCGCCGAAGCCCTGGGCGGCATCGTCCATCAGCCAGAGGCCGTGCGCTTGGGCGATGGGGAGGAGGGCCGCGTAGTCGGCCGGGTGGCCGAAGAGGTCGACCGCGATGATGCCCTTGGGCTCGAGGCCTTCGGCCTTGGCGGTGGCGATGGCCTGCTCGACGCTGGCCGGGTCCATGCAGAAGGTGTCGGGGTCGATGTCGCAGAAGACGGGGCTGGCGCCGAGCCAGGCGACGACCTCGGCGGTGGCCGCGAAGGTGAAGGCGGGGCAGACGATTGCGTCGCCCGTGCGCACGCCCATGGCCATCAGGAAGAGGGCGAGGGCGTCGGTGCCGGAGGCGCAGGTGAGGCAGTGCTTCGCCCCGCAATAGGCGGCGAGTTCCCGTTCCAGCTCCTGGACTTCGGGCCCGAGGATGTAGCGGCCCTCGCGCACGACCTTCAAGACGGCCGCCTCGACCGCGGGGGCGATGCGCTCGCGCTGGCTTTGCAGGTCGATGAAGGGCAGGGGCGTCATGGTCGGCGGGTCCTCGATGGTGGTCGCGTCCGTTGGTCGGAGCCCCGGCCCGTGGCGTCAATGGCGAAGATGCAGGGCGGGCGTGCTCAGCCGGCCTCCGCCAAGGCTTCGCCGGTAAGGGCTTCGACCATCACGGCGGCGACGTCGGTGTTGTCGTGATACCGGTCGACGTCGCCCCAGCCGACGAGGTGGGTGTGCGGGTCGTGGCCGTGGCTCCGGGCAGCCAGGGCCTCGGCGCCGGGGCCGCCGGCCCAGATCGGCACCAGCTCGTTGGTGTGATCGTGGAAGTGCCACATCACCTCCGGCAACGCGCCGCGACCCCGGTTGACCACCGGCTGGAAGGCTTCGGTGTCGCTTCGGGGACCGTAGAGGATGCCGTTGCCGTGGTCGGTGGTGACGATCAGCAGGGTCTCGTCGAAGCTGCTGTAGGCCTCGATCCAGGCGATGACCGCGGCAACGGCGCGGTCGAAGTCGAGCTGTTCCTCGATCAGCCGGGCGGTGGCGTTGGTGTGAGCGGCCCAGTCGACGGCACCGCCCTCGACCATCAAGAAGAAGCCGGCGTCGTGGTCGCCCAGCACCTGCAAGGCGCCCCGGCTCAGGGTGGCGAGGTCGGGCAGGTTCGGGTTGCGGTTGCCCATGCCCCGGCCGCTGCGGGAATACTGGAGCGTGGCGCCGACCTGGGGCACGCCCACGAGCCGCGCCTTGGTGCGCGCGAGGTCGCCCGCCGCCAGGGCCTCGAAGTCGGCGGCGGTCTCGATCCACTGGTACGCGGTCTCGCCGGCCCGCGCCCGCGCGAAGTGGTCGGGGCCGCCCATGAAGCGGAACGGGCGGTCGTCGTCGGGCACCGCCGCGCGGCCGTTGGTGTCGAACAGCGGATGGCCGCAGCCCATCATGACGTCGCAGAGACCCTCGTCGAACATCTCGCGGGCGATGCCCACATAGTCGTGCCGGCTCGGGTTGTGCGCGGCGAAGGCGGCGGGCGTGGCGTGGCTCAACTGCACCGAGGTGACGACGCCCACCGCCTTGCCGGCGGACTTGGCGAGGTCGCTCACCATCCGCACCGGGTGGCCCTGGTTGTCGACGTTGATGGCGTTGTTGAAGGTCTTGATGCCGGCGGCGAGCGCGGTGCCGGCGGCAGCGCTGTCGGTGAAGCCCTGCTTGACGTAGGCGTAGCCTGCAAAGTGATCGGCGTGGCGCTCGCTGGAGGTCTCGACGGGCGCTTTGGACCACGCTTCTGCCGCGTCGTAGCTGATCCGGCGGGCCGTGTCGTAGGTCGGCTCGCGGCTGGTGTTGAGGGGAAAGGTGGTCATCAGCGTGCGCACGGGCAGCCGGTCGTAGGGGCGCTGACCGAGCCTGCCGTCTTGGTAGTAGGCGGCGGCATTCCAGGTGTGAAAGCCGGCGCCGTCGCTGATCATGAGGATGACGTTGCGCGCGCTGGCAGCGGCCCGGGCGCGGCGCAACACCGCCGGGGCCGCGACGGCCGAGGCCGTGAGCAGCGCGAAGCGGCGGCGGTCGAGGGCGAGGGGCAAGGTGCGTTCTCCGGAGGCTCGGGCCACAAGGCCACGGACGGTGGGGGCTCTCAACCCGGACGTTCGACCGTGACCTCGGCGATGCCGGCCTCGAACACCTTGCGCATGTGCTCGGCGAGGGTGAGGAAGGCTTGGCCGCGGGCCGAACGCTTGCGCCAGACGAGGCCGACATGGCGCACGGGTTGGTCCGGGGCGAAGGGGATGACGCGCACGGCGGGGTCGCGCAGCGCCTCGGTGCGGATGTAGAGCGCGGGCAGGAAGGTGATGCCCATCCCCATGCCCGCCATCAACCGGAGCGTGTCCAGGCTCGTACCCTCGAAGTCGCGGGCGACGTTGGCGCCGACGGCGGCGCAGAGTTCCTGCACCTGGATGTGCAGACGGTGGCCCGGCTCGAGGGCCAAGACGGTCTCGCCCCTGAGGTCGGCGGGGCCGACCTTGGCCGCGCGCGCCAGCGGGTGATCCACCGCCACCACGGCCATCAGCGGCTCCTCCAACAGCGGGGCGGTCTCCAGATGGTCGCCCGGGACCGGCAGCGAGACCAGGATCGCGTCGAGCGCGCCGTCGTCCAGATCGTGCAGGAGGTTGTCGGTCGTCGCCTCGCGCACGAACAGGCGGAGGTCGGGAAAGGCCGTGTGCAGATGCGGCACGACCAGGGACAGGAGATAGGCCCCGAGCGTCGGCACGGCACCGAGACGGATCGTGCCGACGGGGTGCGGCCCACCGCGCCGGGCCAGCTCGCGGATGTCCTCGACGTCGCGCAGGATGCGCCGGGCGCGCGCCACCACCTCGCGCCCGAGCGGGGTAAGGATCACCCGCGCCTTGCGGTCACGCTCGACGAGTTGGCCCTGAAGGCGGCGTTCCAGCTCCTTGAGCTGGCCCGAAAGGGTGGGCTGGCTGACGTGGCAGCGTTCGGCGGCACGGCGGAAGTGCACCGTGTCGGCAAGGGCGACGAGGTAGCGGAGCTGTTGCAGGCTGGGCACGTTCCATAGGCCTTTCGGATCAAAAAGCCGGCTCAAATCGATTGGAACGATCAAGCGCGGCACGCCACTTGAGTTGCACGTGGAGAGCGTGGCCGCCAAGTGCGGCCGTTCGAACCGGAGGAACGGACAGATGCAGACCGTCGAACGCACGATGCGCGCGGGCGTCGGCACCGATGCCCTCTACGACGAGGGCCTGCGTCAGCACATGCTGCGCGTCTACAACTTCATGCTGATGGGGCTCGGCCTGACCGGTGCCGTGTCCCTGGCCGTCGCCAGTTCGCCGGCCATGATGGGCCTGATCTTCGGCACGCCGTTGCGGTGGGTGGTGATGCTGGCCCCCTTGGCCTTCGTCTTTTTCCTGTCCTTCCGGGCCGACAAGATCTCGGCGGCGAAGGCGCAGGTCCTGTTCTGGACCTTCTGCGGCGCGATGGGTCTGTCGCTCGCCTCGATTTTCTACGTATACACCGGGGCGAGCATCGCCCGTGTGTTTTTCATCGCGGCGGCGATGTTCGGGGCAATGAGCCTCTTCGGCTACACGACCAAGCGCGATCTCTCGAAGATCGGTTCGTTTTTGATCATGGGTCTTTTCGGTGTCATCATCGCCATGATCGTCAATCTTTTCTTGCAGAGTTCGGCGTTGCAGTTCGCGGTGTCGATCATCGGCGTGATCGTGTTCACCGGTCTTGCTGCCTACGACACGCAGCGGATCAAGGAAGTCTACCACGCGGGCCATGGCAGCGAGGGGCTGAGCAAGCTCGCCGTGTTGGGCGCACTCTCGCTCTACCTCAGCTTCATCAACCTCTTCATGATGCTGCTCTCGTTGCTCGGCCAGCGCGACGACTGAGATTCGGCGGGCGGCGTCCCCCTACGCATTGCCGCCCGCGACGGGGCGTCGGCCTAGGGTCGGCGCCCTTTTTTTCGGGCTGGGCTCGCGTTGCCATGCGCCGAAAGGAGGCACCGACCTTCCGGCACGAACGGGTTAAGACACCCGTACCGTGCCCGGCTTCGCGGGTACGGGGTCGTCCGCGCGGACGATAGGGGTCGTATCCACGAAGGAAACCGCATGCACCAGGCCTTGCTCCTCGAGGAAGAGCCGCTCCCGTTCGGCGGCAGGGAGCCGACAGTCGACGAACTGCGCCAGTCGATCGTCGCCAAGCTGATGTATCAGGTCGGCAAGGACCAGGCGCATGCCAGCGATCGCGACTGGTTGCTCGCCACTGCCTATGCCATTCGCGACCATATCACCCGCCGCTGGATCGACACCACGCGCGAGACCTACGAGCGCGAGGAGAAGCGGGTCTATTACTTCTCGGTCGAGTTCCTGATCGGCCGGTTGATGACCGACAGCTTGAACAATCTGCGGATGCTCGACACCTGCCGCGCGGCGCTCGCCGGGCTCGGCGTCGACTACGACGACGTGGCCGGCCAGGAGCCGGACGCGGCACTGGGCAACGGGGGCCTCGGCCGGCTCGCCGCCTGCTTTCTCGAAAGCATGGCGAGCGTGGGGCTCGCCGGCTACGGCTACGGCATTCGCTACCGCCACGGGCTGTTCCGTCAGGTCTTCGCCGACGGTTGGCAGGTCGAGCGGCCGGAGGATTGGCTCGAGTACGGCAACCCCTGGGAATTCGAGCGGCCGGAGGTGGTCTACGAAGTCGGCTTCGGCGGCATGGTCGAGCGGACGACCGATCGCCGGGCGCGCTGGGAACCGGGCGAGCGGGTCAACGCGGTCGCCTACGACACGCCGGTGGTCGGGTGGAAGGCACGCCGGATCAACACCTTGCGCCTCTGGTCGGCGCGCGCGGTCGAGCCCGTCCACCTCGATGCGTTCAACGCCGGCGACTACGTCCGCGCCTTGGCGGGTAAGGCGTCGGCCGAGAACATCTCGCTCGTGCTCTACCCGGACGACAGCACCGAGGCGGGACGCGAGCTGCGGCTGAAGCAGGAGTTTTTCTTCACCTCGGCCTCGCTGCAGGACCTCCTGCGCCGTCACCGGGACTACTACGGCCACTTCGACGATCTCGCCGACAAGGTGGCGATCCAGCTCAACGACACCCACCCCGCCCTCGCGGTGCCGGAGCTGATGCGGCTGCTGGTCGACGTCTACGGCGTGCCCTGGCAGGACGCCTGGGCCACCGTCTCGAGGGTGATCGGCTACACCAACCACACCCTGTTGCCGGAGGCGCTCGAGTCCTGGCCCGTGCCGATGATGGAGCGGCTGCTGCCGCGCCACATGCAGATCGTCTACGAGCTCAACGCCGACTTCCTGCGCGAACTGCGCGATCGGGGCACCGTCGACGACGACGTGCTCAGGGCCGTCTCGCTGATCGACGAGAGCAGCGGGCGGCGGGTGCGCATGGGCCATCTGGCCTTCCTCGCCGCGCACAAGGTCAACGGCGTCTCCAGGCTGCACACCGACCTGATGAAGCAGACCGTGTTCGGCCCGCTCAACCGCATTTTTCCGGACCGAATCACCAGCAAGACCAACGGCATCACCCCGCGCCGCTGGTTGTCGACGAGCAACCCGCAGCTCGCCGAGCTGATCACCGAGGCGATCGGCGACGGCTGGATCGCCCATGCGGAGGAGTTGGAGGGGCTGCGGGCGTTCTTCGACGATACGGGCTTCGTCGACCGCTTCCGGGCGGTCAAGCGGGCCAACAAGGAGCGTCTGGCGGACTTGATCGACCGCCGGCACGGCCTCAAGCTCGACCCGAGCGCCTTGTTCGACGTGCAGATCAAGCGCATCCACGAGTACAAGCGCCAGTTGTTGAACATTCTCGACGCGGTGGCGCTCTACGACGCCATGCGCGCCCAGCCGCACAAGGATTGGCAGCCGCGGGTCAAGATCTTCTCCGGCAAGGCCGCCGCCGCCTATCGCCAGGCCAAGTTGATCATCAAGCTGATCAACGACGTCGCCCGCATGGTCAACGCCGACCCCCTGGTCGGCGACCGGCTCAAGATTCTGTTCATTCCCAACTACAACGTTTCTTTGGCGGAGGTGATCATTCCCGCCGCCGATCTCTCCGAACAGATCTCGACGGCCGGGATGGAGGCATCCGGCACCGGCAACATGAAGTTTGCGCTCAACGGGGCGTTGACCATAGGCACGCTGGACGGTGCCAACGTCGAGATTCAAGAGCACGTGGGTACCGACAACATCTTCATCTTCGGCAGCACGGCGGAGAAGGTGGCCTCGTTGTGGCGCGACGGGCACGACGCGCGCGCGGCGGTCGACGCGTCGCCGAGCCTCGCCGAGGCGTTGGAGCAGATCCGCACGGGCGTCTTCTCGCCGGACGACCGCGACCGCTTCCGCGGGCTGGTCGACGATCTGCTGCGTCACGACCGCTACCTGATCACCGCCGACTATCCGGCCTACGCCCGCGCCCAGCAGGAGGTTGCCGCCTGCTTCGCCACGCCGGCGTGGTGGCCGAAGGCGATGGCCAACACCGCCGGTGTCGGCTGGTTCTCGTCCGACCGTACGATCCGCGACTACGCGCGAGAGATATGGCACGCCGAGCCCGATCCGGTACCGAACGCCAACTTGCGGCTTTGAGCCAGGGGATCGCTTCTGGTCCGGGCGACGCAGCGGCCCCCGTGCCGGGGGGCGACCAACGAGGAGGACGACGATGCCGAGCCCCCGGCCCATGCCCAACCTTTGCCGCAACGCCATGGCCTACGTCCTGGCGGGCGGTCGGGGCAGCCGTCTCAACGAGTTGACGGACTGGCGCGCCAAGCCGGCCGTCCGCTTCGGCGGCAAGAGCCGCATCATCGACTTCGCCCTGTCCAACGCGCTCAACTCCGGCATCCGTCGCATCGGCGTCGCCACCCAGTACAAGGCGCACAGCCTGATCCGTCATCTCCAGCAGGGCTGGAACTTCTTTCGTCCGGAGCGCAACGAGAGCTTCGACATCCTCCCGGCGTCGCAGCGCGTCGTCGAACATCAGTGGTACGAGGGTACCGCCGACGCGGTCCATCAGAACATCGACATCATCGACGATTACGGTGTCGACCACATCATCGTCTTGGCGGGCGACCACGTCTACAAGATGGATTACGAGATCATGCTGCGGCAGCACGTCGAGAGCGGCGCCGACGTTACCGTCGGTTGCATCGAGGTGCCCAGGCGCGAGGCCACCGGCTTCGGCGTCATGCACGTCGATGCCGGCGACCGGATCGTCGACTTCGTCGAGAAGCCGGCCGACCCGCCCGCGATCCCGGGTCAGCCCGACATGGCCCTCGCGTCGATGGGCATCTACGCCTTCGCCGCCGAGACGCTGTTCGACCAGCTCCGCCGCGATGCTGCCGATCCGGGCTCCAGCCGCGACTTCGGCAAGGACATCATCCCCTATCTGGTCCGGCACGGCCGCGCCCAGGCGCACCGCTTCACCGAAAGCTGCGTCCGCGCCACCAGCGAGCGCGAGGCCTATTGGCGCGACGTCGGCACCATCGACGCCTATTGGGCCGCCAATATCGACCTCTGCACGGTCACGCCGGAACTCGATCTCTACGACCGGAGTTGGCCGATCTGGACCCATGCCGAGATCACGCCGCCCGCCAAGTTCGTCCACGATGCCGACGGCCGCCGGGGCTCGGCGGTCAGCTCGCTGGTGTCCGGCGGCTGCATCGTTTCCGGCGGCACCCTGCACACGTCGTTGTTGTTCACCAACGTCCACGTCCACTCCTACGCCAAGCTGAAGGGCGCCGTGGTCCTGCCCGACGTCGACGTCGGCCGCGGCGCGCGGCTGACGAACTGCGTCGTCGACCGGGGGGTGCGCATTCCCCGCGGCCTCGTGGTGGGCGAGGATCCGAGGCTGGACGCCGAGCGCTTCCGCCGCACCGAGAACGGCATCGTCCTGATCACCACCCCCATGCTCGCCGCTCTCGACGGTTGACGTCCGTTGCGCATCCTCGCCGTCGCCGCGGAATGCTATCCCCACGTCAAGACCGGCGGGCTCGCCGACGTGGTGGGGGCGCTGCCGGGCGCCTTGGCGGCACGCGGCCACGAGGTGCGCACGCTGATCCCGGGCTATCCCTCGGTCATGGCGGCGGCGGACGGCGCGCCGACGGTCGACGGTTATGTCGAGCTGTTCGGCGCACCGGCGCGCGTGGTCGACCTGCCTGACGGCGTGCTCGCGCTCGACGCGCCGCACCTGTTCGGCCGGCCGGGCCATCCCTATACCCGCGCCGACGGCCAGGACTGGGACGACAACGCCTTCCGCTTCGCGGCCCTCGCCGTGGTCGGCCGCGAGATCGCCTTGGGCCGCCTCGCCGGCTGGCGGCCGGACGTGGTGCACGCACACGACTGGCAGGCCGGCCTCGTGCCGGCTTATCTGGCCCTCGACGGCCGGCCGCGACCGGCCACGATCATGACCGTCCACAACTTGGCCTTCCAAGGGCAGTTCCCGGCTACGTGGCTCGGTGCCCTCGGGTTGCCGCCCTGGGCCTTCGCCATCGACGGTGTCGAGTACTACGGCAGCATCGGCTATCTTAAGGCCGGGCTCTACTACGCCGACAAGCTGACCACCGTGAGCCCGACCTATGCCCTCGAGATCCAGACGCCCGACGGCGGGATGGGTCTGGGCGGCCTCCTGCACGGCCGCGCCCCGGACCTCGTCGGCATCGTCAACGGCATCGACACGGCGACCTGGAACCCCGCCGCCGATCCCTTCGTGGTCCCCGCCTACGACGCCGACCGGTTAGCGCTCCGCGCGGTGCACAAGGCGGCGCTGCAGGCGGCGCTCGGGCTGGAGGCGGCACCGGCAGCCCCCCTCTTCTGCGTGGTCAGCCGGCTCACCTGGCAAAAGGGCATGGACCTGTTGGCCGCGGCGGTCGGCGACTTGGTCGCCGCCGGCGGCCAACTCGCGGTACTCGGCAGCGGCGACGCCACCGTGGAGGCGGCGTTCCGCGCCGCCGCCGACGCCCATCCGGAGCGGGTGGCGACGCGGATCGGCTACGACGAGGCGCTGTCCCATCGATTGCAGGCGGGCAGCGACGCGATCCTCGTGCCGTCGCGGTTCGAGCCCTGCGGTCTCACCCAGCTCTACGGGCTGCGCTACGGCTGCGTGCCGGTGGTGGCGGCGACGGGCGGGCTGGTCGACACGGTGACCGACGCGGCGGCACCGTCCGGCACGGGTGTCGTGTTCGAGGCCGGCAGCGGCGACGCCTTGACCGCGGCCATCCGTCGCGCCGTCGACCTCTACCGGGCGGGCGAGCCCTGGACCGCGATGCAGCGCCGCGGCATGGCCAGGGATCTCGGCTGGCCGGCGGCGGCCGCCGCCTATGAGCGTGTTTTCGAGGCGGCGCTGGCCCGGTCGGGTTGACGTAGGGGTGAAGATGGGAACAACGGACAAGCGTCGACGTTGACGACCCCGTAAGGGTCGAAAACGCGTTCCGCCGCGTTCGCGTCCGGCCGCGTCCGTTCCGTTGCAACCGTCGAGGACTTGCGTGTGACTGCTTCGCCGACCCACGCCCCCCGTCTCTACCAACTCGACCGCGTGCTGGCCGGATCGCCCGACCGCTGGTCCGACCACTTCCCGCGCATCGTCGCGATGGGGTTCGACGGCATCCTGTTGCCGGCGACGTTCGCACCGACCGACGAGGCGGCACTGCCGGCGGCCATCGCCGCGGCGAAGGCGGCGGGGCTCGTTCCGTTCGCGACGCTGGGCCCGGCGCCGCCGCTGGCGCTTGCCGGACGCGGTGATGCTTGGCTGGAGCTGGGGGCGGCCGGCTGCCTGGTGAACGGCGCCCATCAGCACGACCCGGCCGACCTGCGCCAGCTCCTGCTGCGCTGGCGCAAACGCTCGCCGGAGGCGCGGTTCGTTGCCGAGACCTTGGGCGCACCCCTCGAGGCCCTGCGCGGGCTCGCCGGCAGCGGCTTCGACGCGGTGCTCGACAGCTCGTTTTGGTGGAACGGCCACGACCGGTGGTTCGTCGATCAAGAGCCGCTGCTGCGCGCCATCGGCCGGCCCGTCGCCTTCACCGAGGAGCCGGGGGGCGAACGGCTGCGCGCCCGGCTCGGTGCGCGGGCGACGCCGGAGGCCGTGACGCGACTCTACCGCGCCGTCTATCTGCGCGCCGTCGGCCTCGCCCACGGTCTGATCATGCGCATGGGCTTCGAGCACGCGGCGGACGGTGCGGCCACCGACTGGGAGGCGCTGGTCGAGGCCGCGCCGGTCGACCTGTCGGGCTTCGTTGCCGAGGCGAACGCGTTGAAGGCGTCGCATCGGGCGTTGCGTCAGGGCCGCCGGCTGCGGCGGGTGAGTGCGCCGAACGCCCGCATCACCGCCCTGCTGCGCTTCGATGCGGGCTCGCCTGCGAGCGCCGGCGAGGCCGCGTTCGTCGTGCTCAACCCCGACGCCGCGCAGACCGACGGTCTGGCCGTGCCGGGGCTGGTGACCGCCGCCGGCGGCCGGTTCGAGGAGGTGGTCGACGTCACCCCCGGCGTCGTCCCCATCGCCTTCGACGCGGACCGGCCGATGACGCTGGAGCCGCTGGCGGTGCGGCTGTTCGTCAGCCAGCCGGTGGCGTCCCACGGGCGGCCGGCGCCGAGCGCGAAGGCCAGCGAGGCGGCGTTGCTGGAGTTGGCCGCGTCCCGCGTCGCCATCGAGCGGGTGAGCCCGGAGCTGGACGGCGGCCGCTTCCCGGTGAAGCGCGTGGTCGGTGACGTGTTGGACGTCGAGGCCGACATCTTCATGGACGGTCACGACAAGCTGGCCGCAGCGCTGCTCTACCGGGCCGTCGACGAGACCGAATGGCGTTCGGTGCCGATGCGCTTCGTCGACAACGACCGCTGGGCCGGCCGCTTTCCGCTGACCCGCAACTGCCGCTATCGCTACACGGTGGAGGCGTGGTTCGACGCCTTCGCCACTTGGCGCCTGGAGGTGACCAAGAAGCACGACGCCGGTGTGCCGATCGCGCTCGAGCTGGAGGAGGGCAGGCGGCTGGTCGCCCGCACGGCCGAGGCGGCGAGCGGCAAGGCCAAGGCGGCGCTCGACGCACTCCTCGCCGACTTGGCCGCACGTCAGGGCGACGAGGGCTTCCAACTCGCTCGCCTGCTCGCCGACGACACCCAAGCCCTGATGCAGGCGGCCGACCCGAAGGCGAACCGCACCCGCTACGAGCGCGACCTCGAGGTTACCGTCGACCGGACCATCGCCGCTTTTGCTGCGTGGTACGAGCTGTTTCCGCGTTCGATGAGCGACGATCCGAAGCGCCACGGTACGTTCGACGACGTGATCGCAAAGCTGCCCTACGTGCGCGAGATGGGCTTCGACGTCCTCTACTTCCCGCCGATCCACCCGATCGGCCGGAAGAACAGGAAGGGCCGCAACAACAGCCTGACCGCGCAGCCGGACGATCCGGGCTCGCCCTACGCCATCGGCGGTGAGGCGGGCGGCCACGATGCGCTGCACCCGGAACTCGGCAGCTTCGACGACTTCGCGCGGCTGGTGCAGGCGGCGCACGACCACGGGCTGGAGATCGCCATCGACTTCGCCATCCAGTGCTCGCCCGACCACCCCTGGATCGCGCAGCATCCCGACTGGTTCGACTGGCGGCCGGACGGCACGCTGCGCTACGCCGAGAACCCGCCCAAGAAATACGAGGACATCTCCAACGTCTCGTTCTATCGCGAGGGCGCCCTGCCGTCGCTTTGGCTCGCCCTGCGCGACGTGGTCCTGTTCTGGGTGAAGCACGGCGTCAAGATTTTCCGGGTCGACAACCCGCACACGAAGCCTCTGCCATTTTGGGAATGGATGATCGGTGAGGTCCAGCACCGCCATCCCGACACGGTATTTCTTTCCGAGGCCTTCACCCGGCCGAAGATGATGAAGCGGCTGGCCAAGCTCGGCTTCACCCAGTCCTACAGCTACTTCACTTGGCGCAACACCAAGGTCGATTTGCAGGACTACCTCATCGAGCTGACGCGCGACGAGCCGAGGGAGCACATGCGCCCCAACTTCTTCGTCAACACGCCCGACATCAATCCGGTCTATCTGCAGACGAGCGGGCGCGCCGGCTTCCAGGTGCGCGCGGTCTTGGCCTCGACGCTCTCCACCTTGTGGGGCGTCTATTCCGGCTTCGAGCTGGGCGAGGGGCGGCCGATGCCGGGCAAGGAAGAGTATCTCGACAGCGAGAAGTACGAGATCAAGGCGTGGGATTGGGACCGGCCCGGCCACATCCGCGAGGACATCCGCCTGTTGAACCTGGTCAGGCGCGAGAACCCGGCGCTGTGGTCGTTCACCAACCTCGAGTTCCACCACGCGTGGAACGACAAGGTGATGGTCTATTCGAAGATCACGCCGGATTTGGACAATGCCGTGCTGATCGCCGTCAATCTCGACCCGCACACGGCGCAGGGCTGCCAGTTCGAGGTGCCGCTCTGGAAGTTCGGTCTGGCCGACGACGCCACGATCGACGTCGAGGACTTGGTGACGGGCGCGCGCTTCGCCTGGACGGGCAAGGTGCAGCACCTCTGGCTCGATCCGCGCGAGCGGCCCTACGCCATCTGGCGTCTCGTCCCACCCGGCCTCGCCGCCGCCGACCCCTCCAACGCCGGTATGATCACGAGCCCATGACCGATCCCCTTTGGTACAAAGACGCCGTCATCTATCAGACCCACATCAAGGCGTTCTTCGATGCCGACAACGACGGCGTCGGCGACTTCGAAGGCCTGATCCAGAAACTCGACTACATCCAGGATTTGGGGGTCGACACGGTCTGGTTGTTGCCGTTCTATCCGTCGCCGCTGCGCGACGACGGCTACGACATCCAAGACTACCGCTCGGTCAACCCGACTTACGGCTCGATGAGCGACGTCCGGCGGCTGGTGAAGGAGGTCAAGAAGCGCGGGCTGCGTCTCGTCACCGAGCTGGTCATCAACCATACCTCGGACCAGCATCCCTGGTTCCAGCGCGCCCGCCGCGCCAAGCCGGGCAGCAATCACCGCGACTACTACGTCTGGTCCGATACCGATCAGAAGTACCAGGACACTCGCATCATCTTTCTCGATACCGAGAAAAGCAACTGGAGCTGGGATGCCGAGGCGGGTGCCTATTACTGGCACCGGTTCTACAGCCATCAGCCGGATCTCAACTTCGACAATCCGGCGGTGATGCGCGAGGTGCTCAACCTGCTGCACTACTGGTTGAAGCTGGGGATCGACGGCCTGCGGCTGGACGCCATCCCCTACCTGATCGAGCGGGAAGGCACCAACTGCGAGAATCTGCCGGAGACCCACGAGGTCTTGAAGCGCATCCGCGCCGAATTGGATGCGCACTATCCGGACAAGATGCTGCTCGCCGAAGCGAATCAGTGGCCGGAGGACACCCAGCTCTATTTCGGCGAGGGCGACGAGTGTCACATGTCGTTCCACTTCCCATTGATGCCGCGCATGTACTTGGCGCTGGCACAGGAGGACCGAGCGCCCATCACCGACATCCTTCGCCAGACGCCCGAGATCCCCGACAACTGCCAGTGGGCGATCTTCCTCAGGAACCACGACGAGCTGACGCTCGAGATGGTGACCGAACACGAGCGGCACTTCTTGTGGAACACCTACGCCAGCGACCGGCGGATGCGCATCAACCTGGGTATCCGCCGCCGTCTGGCGCCGTTGATGGACAACGACCGGCGCAAGATCGAGCTGATGAACTCGCTCTTGTTCTCGATGCCGGGCACCCCGGTCGTCTACTACGGCGACGAGATCGGCATGGGCGACAACGTCTATCTCGGCGACCGCGACGGCGTGCGCACGCCGATGCAGTGGTCGCCCGACCGCAATGCCGGCTTCAGCCGCGCCAACCCGCAGCAGCTCTACCTGCCGGCGATCATGGACCCGGTCTACGGCTACGAGACGGTCAACGTCGAGGCGCAGGCCCGCGCACCGTCGTCGCTCCTCAACTGGATGAAGCGGCTGATCGCGGTCAGGAAGGCGCACAAGACCTTCGGGCGCGGCACGCTCGAGTTCATCTATCCCGGCAATCGGGCGATCTTCGCCTACACGCGCAGTTACGAGGACGAGACGATCCTCTGCGTGGTCAACCTGTCGCGGCACGCGCAGCCGGTCGAACTCAATTTGCAGAGTTTCGCCGGCCGGGTGCCGGTCGAACTCCTGGGCCGTACGCCGTTCCCGCCGGTCGGCGACTTGCCCTATCTGCTGACCCTGCCGGGGCACGGCTTTTATTGGTTCCTATTGGCGGAGGAGGCCGAGGTGCCGAGCTGGCACGAGGACTTGCCGCCGCCCTTGCCGGATTTCGTCACCATCGTGCTGAGGGACGGCTGGAGCGGCGCTCGGGAGGCATGGGCGAAGCCCATGGAGATCCGTTCGCTCCAGGCCTTCGCCGAGAACCAGCGCTGGTTCGCCGCGAAGGACGCGCCGATCGAGCGGGTGGCGGTGATCGACACGGCCGCCGTGCCCGACGGCGGCGACGGCACGCTGCTGGTCAAGGTGGAGGTCAGGCTGGTCGACGGCAGCCGGCACGTCTACGTGCTGCCGGTCGGCATCGCCTGGGGCGAGGAGAACCTGCACACCAGCGCGCCGCTGTTGCCCTTCACCATCGCCAAGGTGCGCCGTGGGCCGCGGGTCGGCGCCCTCTACGACGCCACCGCCGGCGAAACCCTGGCGCACGTCGTCCTGGACGCGATGCGGGCGGAGAAGCGCATCCCGCAGGCCAAGGGTGAACTGGTGTTCGAGGCGGGCAGCAAGCTCGCCGATCTGGCGCCGTTCGAGGACGCGAGCGTGCGCCGGCTCGGCGTCGAGCAGTCCAACAGCTCGATGATGATCGGCCGCGACGTCATCGTGAAGGTCTACCGCCGCCTGCATCCGGGGGTGCATCCCGAGGTCGAGGTCGGCCGCTTCCTCACCGACGTCGGCGGTTTCGCGAACACGCCCCCGCTCTTGGGCTCCCTGACGTGGCACGACGGCACCGGCGAGGCGACCGTGGTCGCCGCCGCCTTCGGCTTCGTGCTCAACCAGGGCGACGGCTGGGCCTATACGCTCGGTTTCCTCGAGCGCGAGCTGGAGCCGGCGGTTCTCGCGGCACCGACGCTGGAGGACGGCGAGGCCGAGGACCAGCGGACGGCGGTGCTCGCCCTCTACGCCGACTTCGCCCACCGGCTCGGCGAGCGCACCGGCGACATGCACCGCGCCTTCGCCGTCGATACCGACGATCCGGCCTTCGCCAAGGAGGCGATCACGCAGGCCGATCTCGGCGCTTGGACCGACGGCGTTAGGCGGCAGGCATCGGAGGCGTACGCCGCGCTGGAGCGGGCGCTGCCGCACCTGGAGGACCGCGACCGGACGCTGGCGGAGCGGGTGCTGGCGGCACGGGCCCTCGTGGACACGCGTCTCGACGCCATCGCCCGCCTGCCGATCGACGCTGCGAAGACGCGCCTGCACGGCGACTACCACCTGGGTCAGGTGCTGGTGGCCAAGGACGACGTCTACGTTCTCGACTTCGAGGGCGAGCCGGCGCGTTCGCTCGACGAGCGCCGGGCCAAGTCCTCGCCGGCCAAGGACGTGGCGGGGATGCTGCGCTCGTTCGACTACGCAGCCCAGACGCTCGCGCGCCGGTTTGCCGCCGACCATGCGCTGGCGGCGGACTTCGTCGCCGAACTGACCCAGGCTTGGCGCCAATCCGCCTCGGCCGCGTTCCTCGACGGCTATCGGACGGCGATGACGGGCGTTGCGTCGTGGCCTGAAGACGATGCCGAGGCCGAACGGCTGCTCGACCTCTTCCTCGTCGAGAAGGCGCTCTACGAGATCGCCTACGAAGCGGCCAACCGGCCCGGCTGGCTCGGCATTCCCTTGCAGGGCCTCGCCGCCCTGCTCGACCTCGACACCGACGAAGGATGACCATGACCACGACACCAGCGCTGGACGCCGCCACCGTGCGCGCCCTGGTCGAAGGCCGGCATGGCGACCCCTTCGCCGTGCTCGGCCGGCATGGCGATCTGGTGCGCACCTTCCAGCCGCGCGCCCGCCAGGTGCGCGTGCTCGACACCGCCAACCAAGTGGTGGGCGAACTGCGCCGCATCGACGACGATGGTCTGTTCGAGGGGGCGGTGGCCGGGCTCGCGACGGGCGCCGCCTACCGCCTCGCCGTCGACGGCCGGGTGATGGAGGACCCGTACCGCTTCGGCGCCGTGCTCGGCGAGGTCGACGTCTACCTCCTCGCCGAAGGCCGCCACCGCCGGCTCTACGAGAAGCTCGGCGCGCATCCGCGCACCGTCGACGGTGTCGAGGGGGTGAGCTTCGCCGTCTGGGCGCCCAACGCCACCCGATGCAGCGTGGTCGGCGACTTCAACCATTGGGACGGCCGCGCCCACGTCATGCGCAAACGCCTGGAGTGCGGCGTCTTCGAGATCTTCGTGCCCGGCGTGAGGAAGGGGACGCACTACAAGTACGAACTGCTGGGTCCGCGCGGCGAACTCTTGCCGCTCAAGGCCGATCCGGTCGGCTTCCGCGCCCAGCACCCGCCCGAGACGGCGAGCGTGGTGACCGGCCTCGTCGACCACGCCTGGAGCGACGGCGCCTGGATGGGGGGCCGCGCCCGGCGCCACGACCGCGCTGCGCCGATCAGCATCTACGAGGTGCATCTCGGCTCGTGGATGCGGGTGCCGGAGGAGGGGGGGCGCTACCTGTCCTACGCCGAGCTGGCCGAACGCCTCGTCCCCTACGTCAAGGAGATGGGCTTCACCCACATCGAGCTCATGCCGATCAGCGAGTACCCCTTCGACGGCTCCTGGGGCTATCAGCCGGTGGGCCTCTTCGCGCCGACCATCCGCCACGGCACGCCCGAGGAGTTCGCCAGCTTCGTCGACACCTGCCACCGCCACGACATCGGTGTGATCATCGACTGGGTGCCCGGCCACTTCCCGACCGACGCCCACGGCCTCGCCCGCTTCGACGGCACCGAGCTCTACGAACACGCCGACCCGCGTCAGGGCTTCCATCAAGACTGGAACACTCTGATCTATAATTACGGTCGCAACGAGGTCTGCAATTTCCTCATCGCCAACGCGCTATACTGGTTGGATCGCTTCCACATCGACGGCCTACGGGTCGATGCTGTAGCATCGATGCTTTATCTCAACTACTCGCGAAACGAGGGCGAGTGGGTGCCGAACAAGTATGGCGGCAACGAGAACATCGAGGCCGTCGCCTTTCTCCGGGAGCTCAACGAGCTGATCTATGGCGAGTACCCCGGCGCCGTGACCATTGCGGAGGAATCGACCGCCTGGCCAGCCGTGTCGCGGCCGACCTATCTGGGCGGTCTCGGCTTCGGCTACAAATGGAACATGGGCTGGATGCACGACACGCTGGCTTATGTCGGGCGCGAGCCGGTGTTCCGCAAATTCCACCAGAACGATCTGACTTTCGGCCTGCTTTACGCCTTCTCGGAGAACTTCATCCTGCCGTTGAGCCACGACGAGGTGGTGCACGGCAAGGGCTCGCTGCTCGGCCGGATGAAGGGCGACCGATGGCAACGCTTCGCCAACCTGCGCGCGTATTTCGGCTTCATGTGGAGCCACCCGGGCAAGAAGCTCGTGTTCATGGGCGGCGAGATCGGCCAGGAGCGCGAGTGGAACCACGACGGCAGCATCGATTGGCACCTGTTGGACGACGACCTGCACCGGGGCATGCAGCGGCTGGTGCGGGACCTGAACGCCGTCTATCGCGAGCTGCAAGCCCTGCACGCGCTGGACGCCGAAGCG
Source organism: Geminicoccaceae bacterium (assembly GCA_050485385.1). Classification (GTDB taxonomy): domain Bacteria; phylum Pseudomonadota; class Alphaproteobacteria; order Geminicoccales; family Geminicoccaceae; genus RECO01. The sequence continues at coordinate 39,449 of JBJHBG010000028.1, forward strand.
GCCGGTTTCGAGTGGATCGATGCCAGCGACAGCGAGCAGAGCGTGGTCACCTACGTGCGTCGCGGGGCGAGCGGCGAGGTGGCGGTGGTCGCCTGCAACTTCACCCCGGTGGTTCGCCACGGCTACCGCATCGGCATGCCGGTGGCCGGCCGCTACAGCGAGCGGATCAACACCGATGCCGCGATCTACGGTGGCAGCGGCGTCGGCACGGGCGACGATTTGACGACCGAGGACGTGCCCTGGCACGGCCGCGACCAGAGCCTCCGCGTGACCTTGCCACCGCTCGCCACGGTGGTGCTCGTGCCGGCGTGAGTGGCGGGCGGTGACGCGCGCCACCAACCGCGTCGCTCCCGGCAGCCCGTTCCCGCTCGGCGCCACTTTCGACGGCCGCGGCGTCAACTTCGCACTCTTCTCGGCCCACGCCGAGCGGGTCGAACTGTGCCTGTTCGAGCCGACCGGCCAGCGCGAGATCGAGCGGGTCACCCTGCCCGAGTACACCGACGAGGTGTTCCACGGTTACCTGGCCGACCTCGCCCCCGGCCAACTCTACGGCTATCGGGTGCACGGTCCCTACGCGCCCGAGGCGGGCCATCGCTTCAATCCGTCGAAGCTCCTGATCGACCCCTATGCGCGCCTGCTGCACGGCCACCTTCGCTGGTCCAACGCGCATTACGGCTACCGCGTCGGCAGCCCGCGCGAGGATCTCTCGATCGATCGGCGCGACAACGCCCGCTCGATGCCGAAAGCGGTGGTGGTCGACGACACCTTCACATGGGGGGCGGATCGACGGCTGTGCCGGCCGTGGGACGAGACCGTCATCTACGAGGCCCACGTGAAGGGGTTGACGGCGCGGCATCCGGAGGTGCCGCACAGCCTGCGCGGTACCTACGCCGCCCTCGGCCACCCGGCCGTCGTCGACCATCTGCGGCGGCTCGGCATCACCGCGGTCGAACTCCTGCCGATCCAGGCCATCGTCGACGAGCGGGCGGTGCACGAGCGCGGGCTCAAGAACTACTGGGGCTACAGTCCCATCGGCTATTTCGCGCCGGAGACACGTTACGCCCACGGCCCCGACGCGATCCGCGAGGTCAAGACGATGGTCGCGCGGCTGCACGAGGCGGGCGTCGAGGTGCTGCTCGACGTGGTCTACAACCACACCGCCGAAGGCGGCCACCTCGGCCCCACCTTCTCGCTCCGCGGCATCGACAACGCGAGCTACTACCGCCTGCGGCCCGACGACCGCCGCCTGAACGACGACATGACGGGCTGCGGCAACACGTTGAACGTCAGCCATCCGCGTGTGCTGCAACTGGTGATGGACTCCTTGCGTTACTGGGTCGAGGTGATGCGCGTCGACGGCTTCCGCTTCGATCTCGCCACGGCGGTGGCACGGGAGAGCACCGGCTTCGACACCGGTTCGGGCTTTCTCGACGCCGTCCGCCAGGACCCGGTGCTCGCGTCCGTCAAGCTGATCGCCGAGCCCTGGGACCTCGGCCCCGGCGGCTACCGGCTCGGCGGCTTCGCCCCCGGTTGGAGCGAGTGGAACGATCGCTTCCGCGACACCGTGCGCGCCTTTTGGCGCGGCGACGAACGGGTGACGCCCGAATTCGCCAGCCGCTTTCTGGGCTCCGCCGACACGTTCGACCGGCGCGGCCGCAGACCTTGGGCCGGCGTCAACTACGTCACGGCACACGACGGCTTCACCCTGACCGACCTCGTCACCTACACCGCCAAGCGCAACCACGCCAACGGAGAGGACAACCGGGACGGTCACGACCATAACCTGTCGTTCAACTGTGGCGAGGAGGGGCCGAGCCAAAGTCCGGCCGTGCGTGCGCTGCGTCTGCGCCAGAAGCGCAACTTCCTGGCGACGCTGCTGCTCGCCCAGGGCACGCCCATGCTGCTCGCCGGCGACGAGATCGGCAACAGCCAGGGTGGCAACAACAATGCCTACTGCCAGGACAACGAGACGAGCTGGCTGCCCTGGCCCGAACTCGACATCGACGATCTGGAGTTGCAGGGCTTCGTCGAGGGGCTGCTGGCGCTGCGGCGCCGGCATCGGGTGTTCCGGCGGCGGCGGTTCCTGCACGGCCGCGACCGCTCCGCCGCCGGCGTGCGTGACGTCTCGTGGTTCAGCGAGCGCGGCGAGCCGATGGCCGAGGCCGACTGGCACGACCCGCATCGGCGCACGCTCGGCGTGCTGTTGTGCGGGGCGGCGAGCCCCGATCCGATGGCCCCGGTCGATCCGAACCTGGACGAGACCTTTCTGTTGCTCTTCAACGCCGCCGCCGACGAGCACCGCTTCCACCTGCCGCCGGTGCCCGGGGCCATCGCTTGGCGGCGGCTGATCGACACACTCGACCCCGAGCGCGGTGGCGACGGCGCCGCGCTGCCGGCGCAGAGCGTCTGCGTCCTCGCCCCGTGCAGCCTCGTGCTCCTGCTCGCGTCCGGCGAGCCGCCGGCCGATCTCGACGTCGTCCACGAGAGCCACCACGCCATGCCCTTCGGCGCCGAGGTGCTGGCGCGCGGTGGCGTGCGCTTCCGCCTGTGGGCGCCGGACATGGCGGCGCCCAAGCTCAGGCTCGGCATCGGGCCAGCGGCGGTCGATCTGCCGTTGGAGGCGATGCGGGCGGGCTGGTTCGAGCTGTGGACCGAGCGCGCCGGCCCCGGCTCGGCCTACGCCTTCGTGCTCGACGACGGCGAGATCGTGCCCGACCCGGCGGCCCGCGCCCAGGCCGGCGAGGTCACCGGCCCGTCGGTCGTGGTCGACCCCGGCCACTATCGCTGGCGCGAGACGGTCTGGGCCGGCCGCCCCTGGCACGAGGCGGCGATCATGGAGGTGCACGTCGGCGCCTTCACCCACGAGGGCACGTTCCGCGGCCTGACGGAGCGGCTGGAGCACTTGGCGGCGCTCGGCGTGACGGCCATCCAGCTCATGCCGATCCAGGCCTTCGCCGGCCGGCGCAACTGGGGCTATGACGCCGTCTTGTGGTTCTGTCCGGCGCCCGCCTATGGCGGCGTCGACGAGCTGAAGGCGTTGATCGACGAGGCGCACCGGCTCGGCCTGATGGTCTTCCTCGACGTGGTCTACACGCATTTCGGCCCGGCCGGGAACGCGCTGCCGCTCTACGCCTCGTGCTTCCTGCGCGACGACGTCGCCACGCCCTGGGGGCCGGCCATCGACTACCGCCAGCGGACGGTGCGCGACTTCGTCATCCACAACGCGTTGTTCTGGCTGGAGGAGTACCGTCTCGACGGCCTCCGGCTGAACGACGTGCATCATGTCTTCGACGAGGAGACGCCCGACGTGATCGACGAGCTGGCGGCGGCCGTCGCCGAGCGGTTCGCCGGCGAGCGCCACGTCCATCTCATCCTGGAGAACCAGGACAACGACCTCGTCCGCCTCGACGGTCCCTTCCGCGCGCAGTGGAACGACGATCTGCAGAAGGCCCTCTGCGCGGCGCTGACCGACGAGCGGCGCGGCCCCTACGCCCGCTTCGCTGCCGATCCGATCGAGGGGCTCGGCCGGGCCCTCGTCGATGGCACCGTGCCGCTGGACGGTGCCGGCGACGTGGCGGAGGCGGCCGGAAGGCGCGCCCAGCGGTTGCCGCCCACACGCTTCGTCGCCTACCTGGAGAACCACGAACGGCCCGGCAACCGGCCGGACGGCGCGCGCCTCGCCGCCCTGGTGCCGCCGCGCGTGCGTCACGCGGGCCTCGCCCTCGTGCTGCTGTCGCCGCAGATCCCGATGCTGTTCATGGGCGAGGAATGGGGCTCGAAGCGGCCCTTCTACTTCTTCAACGACTTCGACGGACCGGTCGCGGCAAGCGTGCGCACCGGCCGCAGCCGGCAGCTGGCACCGCTCGGCGGCGGCGAGATGGTGCCGCCCGACCCCGGCGATCCGCGCACCTTCGAGGCGGCGCGCCTCGATTGGCACGAGGCCCGCTCCGCCGAGGGCCGCGTCGAGATGGCGCTGGTGCGGGGCCTCTTGGAGTTGCGACAACGCGAGCTGATGCCGCTGCTCGACGGTGCTCAGGGCGATGCCGGAGCTTGGCGGCGCGTCGGCACCTACGGCCTCGTCGTGACTTGGCGGCTCGCCCGTGGCCGCCGCCTCAGCCTGATGGCCCAGCTCGGCGACGTGCCGGGCGAGGCCTTTCCGGCGACCCGCGACGCCCCGCTTTGGACCAGTGCCGCCGACGTGGCTTCCGACCTCGCCGTCGGCCGCCTGCCGGCCTGGGGCGTCGCCGCGTTTCTCGACACGGAGGAGGCAGGATGAGCGAGGTTCGGCGGGCGGCGGCGGCGCATGGCGTCGCCCTCGCGTATCACGACGTCTCTGGCATCGAGCACCGAGCGAGCGACCGCACGCTGGACGCGATCCTGACGGGCCTCGGCGTCGATCCGGCGGCGCCCGCAGCCACGCGCGCGCCGCTGCCGCTGCTGGTCGATCCTGGTGCCGTGCCCGTCGTGCCGGAGCTGGCGCCCGGTTGCGACTACCTCGTCATGCTGGAGACGGGCGAGCGTGTCGACGGCATCGCCACCGCCGACCACGCGGGCGGTCGCCTCCATGGGCCGTTGCCATGGGGTCTGCACCGGCTCGCGGCGGACGGCCTGGAGCGCTTCCTCCTGGTCGCGCCGCCCCGCTGCCTCTCGCCGCGCGAACTGGGCGTGGCGCGGGGCTTCGGCATGAGTGCCCAGCTCTACGGCTTGGCGACCGGCCGCGGCAGCGCCGTGGGCGACTTCGCCGACCTCGCCCGTGCCGTGCGCGCCGCCGGTGCCGCCGGTGCCGATCTGTTCGGCCTCAGCCCGTTGCATGCGCTGTTCATGGCCGATCCCTTGGCGATCAGCCCCTACTCGCCGTCGCACCGCCGCTTCCTCAATCCGCTCTACGTCGCCGTACCCGAAGCGGCGCAGCGCCTTGGCCTGGCGCTGCCGGCCGATGCCCCCGCCATCCAGGCTGACGGGCTCGTCGACTACCCGGCAGTGGCGTCGGCGAAGCGGGTAGCGCTCGAAGGGCTTTGGGAAGGCTTCGGCCACGGCGAGGCCTCCGCCGACTTTCAGCGCTTTTGCCTGGAAGGCGGTGAGGCGCTGCAACGCCATTGCCGCTTCGAGGCGCTGCACGAGACGGTCCTGGCCCGCGATCCGACCCGCTGGGCCTTCTGGTTTTGGCCCGAGGGCTGGGACGATCCCGCCTCGCCCGCGGTCGCGGCGTTCGCCCGCGACCACGCCGACCGCGTCGGCTTCTTCGCTTTTCTGCAATGGCTCGCCACGCTCCAACTCGCCGACGCACAAGCCGCCGCCCGCCATGCCGGCATGGCGCTGGGCCTCTACGGCGATCTGGCGGTTGGGGTGAATGCCGCCGGCTCCATGGCGTGGAGCACGCCCGGGCTGACGCTGCGCGGCCTCTCCATCGGCGCGCCGCCCGATCCGCTCGGTCCCGATGGCCAGAAATGGGGCCTCGCCCCCTTCGCGCCGACGACATTGGCCAAGCTCGGCTTCCGACCCCTGCTCGACGACCTGGAAGCCAATGCGCGTCACGCCGGGGCGGTGCGCATCGACCACGTCCTCGGCTTCGCCCGGCAGTTCTGGATCCCCGACGACGCGCCCGCCAGCGAGGGCACGTACGTCGAGTTCCCCTTCGACGTGCTGGCCCGGCTCTGCGCGCTGGTGTCCCACCGCCAACGCTGCGTCGTCATCGGCGAAGACCTCGGCACCGTGCCCGAGGGCTTCCGCGAGCGCATGACCGCCTACGGCCTCCTGTCCTGCCG
>JBJHBG010000029.1:0-44699 GCA_050485385.1 Geminicoccaceae bacterium
TCTCGTTCATGCGCTTTGTCGGGCTCGGCCTCGGCGACCCGGTGCCGGACGCCAAGACCTTGTGGCTGTTCCGCGAACAGCTGACCAAGGCGGGTGCCATGGAGACGCTGTTCGTGCGGTTCGACCGGCTGCTGCGCGACGCCGGCTACCTGGCGCCTCGGCGGTCTGCTGACCGCCGCTGCTTCGTAGACGGAGCCTGCGCGCTGCTCCGGCTGGGCGGTCAGATCGTCGACGCGACGGTCGTCGAAGCCCGGCGGCCGCGGCTGAAGGGCGACGAGAAGGCCACCGTCAAAGGCGGCGGCGTGCCGGAGGGCTGGTCGAAGGCGAAGGCGGCGCAGATCGACCGGGATGGCCGCTGGACGTTGAAGCGCGGGCGGAAACGCCCGCCCAAGGCCGACGAGCGGGTCGCGACCGAACTGGTGGTCCCGGCGTTCGGCTACAAGAACCACGTCACCGCCACCCCGAGCGGCTCGCCGCTCGGGGACCCCGGGGCAAGCTCGCGCCGAAGCCAAGCTCGGCCTCGCCAACCTCGTCACCAACAGGCTCCGCCTCGCGTGGTTCGAGACCCGACCCGCGCCGGCGTGAGCGACTTGGCGACGAAGACCGGGAGCGACACCCGGCTCGCGCCGGACAACTCTCACCGAACGGCCCGAAAGGCACGGCGAGAGCGCTCGCAGCCCAGCCCCCGAACCCGCCATCGCCCGCATGAACCCTTCAACGGCGTTGGGAACCCGGTAGTTCGAGGTCTCCGACCGCCAAGGCGTCGTCCAAGCGCCAGCGTGACCCACAACCCAACGCCGCCTGATCCTCACACCAGGAGCGGCACTGTCAGGCGATTACCCTCGCTGTACAACCAGATAGAGCAGCTTCATCGCCGCGTCGTCGGTCGGGAAATGCCCCCGGCCGCGGATGGCACGGCGGAGCTTCCCGTTCAGCGCCTCGACGGCATTCGTAGGAGTCATGGCCAACTCCCCCCGTTATCCCGCTCATCCGAGGCAGCGATCGCAACATCGGGGCTCTACCCGTAGACGAAGTTGGGAAGCCAGAGCGTCAGCCCGGGGAACGCGATCAGACATACGAGTATGCCCACCATCACGACCAAAAAACGCATGGCTTCCGGGATCAATTTTTCCATTGGCTGTCCCGAGATCGAAGCCCCTACGACGAGACAGGTTCCCACTGGTGGTGTCACTGTGCCAATCGACAGGTTGACCATCATGATGACACCGAAAAAGACCGGATCTATCCCGAGTGCGTGAATAGTTGGAAGCAGCGTTGGAAGTAGGATGATCATTATGGCCAACCCCTCCAGGAAGCAACCAAAAACAAGAAGTATTCCGTTGATGAGCAGCAGAACGATCAAGGGATCGGATGACAAGGTCAGCATGATGTCGGCGATCTGCTGCGGCACTTGCTCACGGGCCAGCACCCAACCGACGAATGCGGCGATCGCGATGATGATCATCACCCGTGCCGACGACACCGCGCTCTGGTAGCAGAGCTCGAAGGCGATTCGCAGGGTCAGCGTCCGATATACGAAGCGTCCAACCAAGAACGCATACACGACGGCGATCATCGCCGATTCGGTGGCAGTAAAGATGCCGCCGAATATCCCTCCGAGGATGATGGCCGGCGCCATGAGCGGGATAAGCGCGTCGATCGCAGCACGCACCAGTTCGCGAAACGAAGGAAACGGCTCTTTGGGGTAGTCACGTTTGGCGGCGAGGCCGCCGCACAACAGCATCATGCCGATGGCGATCAGGATTCCCGGCACCACACCGCCGAGAAAAAGTCGAGCGATCGAGACGTCTGCCAGCGAGCCATAGACGACGAGGCCAATGCTCGGCGGGATGATCGGGCCTAGCGCACCGGCCGCCGACACCACCGCCGCTGCAAAGTTCAGAGGATAGCCCCGGGCGTGCATGGCCGGCACCATGATGCCGCCGATGGCTGCCGTCGCCGCACTCGCGGACCCAGAGATGGACGAGAACAGCATGGCTGCCGCGACCGATACGATCGACAGGCCACCGCGCACCCACCCGACCAGGACCAGGGCGAAGCGGATCAATCTGTCGGAGATCCCCCCTCGTTCCATGAGCGCGCCGGCAAGGAAGAACAGCGGCAGCGCGAGGATGGCGAAGGAATCGGTCCCGCCGAAAGCTCTCTGGCTGAAGAGAACCAGAATTGCGTAATGGGAGAGCCCCTCGGAGAAGACGAGCAGAATGACGAACGCCCCTGCCGCGAGGGCGAAGGCAACCGGCACGCCGCACGCCAGACAGGCGAGCAGCGTGAGCCAGAAGGCTAGGATTTCCAAGGGGGCTGGTCCTCTTCGGGGAGCGGTCGCACGCGGCGGTAAAGCAGAAAGCCGAGGCCGATCAGGCCGCAGGCCGGAAGAAATCCATAGAACAGCCCCATCGGCAGGCCGAGCGCCGCCGACCGAGCGAAGCTCGTTGCATCGACGAAAAGGGCGCCGCCGACGATCATCACGACGAGCGTCGCCGCCACGACCAAGTCCGAGATGCCGCGGAGCACGCGTTGCCAGGGTCGAGACACCGCGTTGACCAGGATCTCGACCTTGATATGGCCCGCCTTGAGACGGAACAGCTCCGCCATCCCGAGGAAGGTCATCGCGACCAGCGAATACCTTGCGACCTCCTCCGTCCAGAAGAGCGGCGCCGCAAGGACGTAGCGGGTGATCACGCCCAGACCGACGCTGAGCACCATCGCCACCATCGTCACTGCGAGGAGGCCTCGCCAGAGTGCGAGCAGCATGAAGACGTCCTTCTGCTGGGGAGACGAGAGGCATCGGAGGACAAGGCTGCGCCCGATGTCCTCCGAACTCGTGCCGTCAGCTCGCGCCGAATTCGATCAGGCGATTCATCAAATCCTCGGCGCCGGGGGCGTCGACGATCTCCAAGTATCGGTCGTATCGCGAACGGACGTATTCGCGGAATAGATCCTTGTCGACTTCGTTGACCTCGCACCCCGCGTCAGCCAGGCGATGGCGATATTCCTGGTCGTTGACGGGATAGATGCCGCGCCAGTGGCGGCATGCCTCCTCGGCAGCAACCATTGCCGCCTCCTGCTCGTCGCTGTCCAGGGATCGGTAGGCCTGTTCGGAGATCATCATGAACAGGAACGCATAGAGCTGATCGCTGAGCGAGAGATAGCGAGCGACCTCGTGCATCTGCGTCAGGTAGAGCGTCGTCATGCTGTTGACCAAGCCATCGACGACACCCTGCTGGATGGCCGTGAAGACCTCAGCGTAGGGCATCGGCGTCGGGCTCATGTTCATGACCTCGTACGACAGTCGCGCCGATGGGGATTCCCAGACGCGGAACCGCAGTCCGTTGAGGTCGTCGGGCACGTATACCGGTCGCTGCCGGTTGATCATCTGTGAGAAGCCGTTGCCCCCGAGGCCGAGGATACGGATACCCATGGCCGGCTGCACGAACGACCGGATGTCGTGGGCAATTTCGCTGTCGACGAATCGTTCGATGGCATCATAGTCACGGAAGATGTACGGCATGTCCAACAGATAGTATTGTCGAATGCCGTGGGTTTGCGCGAGCGTACCGGCAGTGACGATGCCGCCGTCGACGGTGCCGAGGCTCATGCCCTCGATGATCTGGACTTCGCCGCCCAACTGGCCCGAAGAATAGATCAGTACCTCGACGGAGCCGTTGGTGCGCCGCTGCAGTTCTTCGGCGAAACGGACCAGACCGGCATGATAGGGGTGCGTCTCGGGAAAGATGTGCCCCATCCTGAGGGTTTTGGTGCGTTGGGCGCGAACGATGGTAGGTGCGGCGACGGCGGCCGCGGCAAGGCCGGTCATTTTGAGTGCGGTGCGACGAGTCGTCATCTGAGGTCCCTTGCTTGCTACGTCACTGGGTGGTGCGGTGTATCGCCCTCTCACGCGAGCGGGCGACCAGTCATCGATCCGCGTCGGTCGATCTCCTGCGGTGATCCCGGCTCGATTCCATAGCGCCGTATCGTGCCAAACGAACCGGACCGCGTCGGGCGCACCCGGTCGCGCGGCGTCACCGAGACGAGCCCAGCGTGCTCGTTACGAGCGGCGATCGCGCGGCGCAGGGTCGAATGCGATCGGCATGTCATTCCGTTTGCTCTCCGTGGACCAGCCCGACACGGCGGCCGTCGCAAGGTCGGATGCGACCGCCACCGGCCCTGCCGCGCCCATCGCCGACGCCGTTGTCAGCGCAGAACCTAGAACCATATCATTGCAACCAATCAGCTTGCATGACAACATGATAGTATGATTTTGAAGTCGGAGCACGGATTCGATGCAACCCTTATTGAGCCCCATTCGACCGGGTGCCAGCCTGACCGAGCAGGTGACGGAGCTCTTGAAGCGCCAGATCGTCGATGGCGACTACAGCAAGGGAGACATGCTGCCATCGGAGCAAAGCCTGGCCGCCGGATTCAGCGTCAGTCGCGCCGTCATCCGCGAGGCCATCTCGCGACTTAAGGCGGATGGCCTCGTCATCGCGCGGCAGGGGCGCGGGGCTTACGTCGCCTCCACCATCGGGCGGCGTCGGTTTCAGATCGCTGGCGATGGCACGAGTCGCGCCCAGATCCAGGCGATCGTCGAACTGCGGATGAGTTTGGAGGTCGAGGCGGCTGGCCTCGCGGCGTTGCGCCGAGAGCCCAAGCACCTGATCGAAATGAAGAGGGCTCTCGACGCGTTGGCAAAGTCGGTGGCGACGGACGCGCTCGATCCCGGCGTCAAGGCGGATCTCAGGTTCCATGCCGCCGTTTGCACGGCCACCAAGAACGTCCTGTTCCTCGATTTCTTCGAATTCCTCAGTCCCTACCTCGCCCGAGCCATCGCCATCACACGGCAGAACTCCATCGAGCGGTTGCAACGCATCACCGACGTCGAGGCCGAACACGCGGCCATTCATGCCGCGATCGAAGCCCGGGACGAAAGTGCTGCACGCAGCGCTGCACGTCGCCACATCACCAACACGATGGAGCGCCTGCAGTCGCTGCCCGATGACGAGCCCGGCCCCGCGGCGCCCCGCAAACGAAGCCTTCGGAGCGACCGTGCTAGGGCGTAGGGTGCCTGCGCTGGGCGGGGAGGCGACGGACGACAGGGCAAGCGTGCCCCGGCGCGGTGGGACCGTCTGCGCCGGGGCAGATTCGATCAGTTGATACGAACGTCGGGCCGCGCAATGCACATGAAGCCCAGCAGCACCGCCGGCACGTCACCGACGTTGCGGAAGCTGTGGCGAGGCCCCGCCGGCACCCACATCGAACTGGCGACGTTGAGTGCATATTCGAAGTCGTACTTGAAGTCGTGGGTGCGAACCTTCGTCACGACGTAACCGGACGAAAGAACGTAGACGACCTCGCGGTCGAGGAGTTCGAGGGGCTCCGACGACTCTCCGGGCGCCAGCTCGACGCGGAACAGCGACAGGCGTTCCAGATCGTCATCACCGCGGACGACGTAATCGAGCGACGGCGGCAATGGGGACCGCGGTAGCTTGCCGAGCGTGAGGTTGCCCGTCACGAGGACGTGTTCCAACAGATCGTCTCCCGTGTTCCGGACCTGATGGACGACGTCCTTCGGCACCGAAACGGCGGAGCCTGCGCCGACTTTGATCACTTCGTTGTCCAACTGGACTTCACCGTGCCCTTGGCGGAAATATATAATCTCCTCCGACCGGTCGTCGCTGTGCAATGCCGACTTTCCACCCGGAAAGTACTGTGTCTGCTCAACGCCCATCAGCGCCGTATCGGGAATTTGACTGGGATTCCAAACTACGCGAACGAGACGGGTGTTCTCATTCGAGAATGGGATATTGTTAAGGTGCGAAATGCGGCTTTCGGTTCCCATCGATGACTCCTTGGTTGATTGGGGAAGGGCGGGAAGGTTGCGCCGGTGCCTCAGGCTGCAGCCGACCGGCGGTAGGTCGGTGCCCATGGCATCAGCTCTTCGAACACGGCGCTGGCGCGCAGTACCGCCATGTCGCCGTGACGCGGCCCCACGATCTGCAAGCCCACCGGCACGCCGCTTGGCGTAAAGCCCGCCGGCACGGATGCGCATGGGTGCCCCGTGAGATTGAAGAGGTAGCTAAGGCTCCAGCCCATCGTCCGGCTCACGGGACGGCCATCGATCGCCGTTGGGCCCAAGGTCGGCTGACCTCGAGGTGCGTTGGGTACGCTCGCCAACAGGTTCGTCGGCGTGAGAAGGAGGTCGTATCGTCGGAAAAGCGCGTCGACCGCATCGAGCACCGCCGTCCGCTCGCGGTTGAGCGCCTGGAAGTCCATCGCCGACATTCGCAAGCCCTCGTCGATGAGCCCGACGAAGCTTGGCTCCAAGCGCGAACGGTCGTCGGTATGGATGTCGATGCCCATCGAACGCAGGTTGAGACCCGCCTCGGCCGCGAAGACGCAGTAGAGGCCGAACCAGATGCGCTCGATTTCGCCGTAGTCGAAGGCGATCGCGTGCTTCAACTCCGCGACCTCGGCCCCGGCGTCGGCGAACGTCCGAGCCGCTATGTCGATCCGTTCGCGGACGTCGGCTTCCGGCGCGAGTCCGCCTAGGACTGGTGCATAGGCGATCCGGAGCGGTCGCTTGCACTCGACACCTTGCGGCAACAGCGGATCGCGCGGAACGGTCGGACCGAACGGATCGGTCACGAGCGGCTGCATCATGACGTCGAGCATCGCGGCGGCATCGGCAACCGATCGCGCGAGTGGCCCCTTGTGCGTGAATGGAGCCAAGGTTGCGAAGGCATTGGGTCGGTTGGTCCAAGGGACTTGGCCGAAGGTGGGTTTGAAGCCGAAGACGCCGCATGCAGCCGCAGGCACGCGGATCGAGCCGCCGCCGTCGGAGCCGAGCCCGAGGCCGATCATACCCGCAGCCACGGCAGCGGCGCTGCCGCCGGACGACCCGCCGGCATTGTAGCCGATCGCGAACGGAGTGCTCGTCGGCCCCGCCACCTCGTTGTCCGTGGTAATCTTGTGCCCGAACTCGGAGGTGTTGGTTTTGCCAATTACAAGCGCGCCAGCGTCGAGGAGGCGCTGCACGTGGTCCGCGGTGCGAGGAGCGACGAAATCGGCCAGGGCCCGTGAGCCGTAGGTGGTGCGGACACCGGCGATGGTGTCCGACAGGTCCTTCAAGCCGATGGGGACTCCGAACAGCCGCGGCAGCGGGCCGTCGTGCGTTTCGAGGCTTCGTTCCGCAGTACGAGCGGCGGCGAGCGCGATCTCGGACGTGACGGTGACGAAGGCGTTCACCTGCTCGTCCCTTGCCGTGATCGCGCGCAGGGACGCCTCGACCACCTCCACCGGCGACAGCCGGCGTGCTCGATAATGTGCGTGCAGTTCGTCGACGCTTAGGTAGACGATGTCCGGAATCTCGGTCACTCGCAGGCCTCCTCGCGTGGCGCCGGGATCAATCCTCGATCACGATGCAATGATCCGGATCGAGTTCGAGCATCACCGTGCTCCCGACTTCGAACCGTTCCGTCGGCGGACGCCGGACGATGATCGAACCCCAGCCCGTCTCGACGTAATACTCGATGAACTCGCCGCTGAATGTCGCCCGCGCGATCTTGCCGGGCCAAGTGTTGGGACGCGCCTCGGGAGCGGTCCGCGCGTAGAGGCGCGGATAGACCGAGCGGATTGCCAGTAGGCTCGTCTCCGCCGAGCGCGATCGCCGGTTGTCGACCGCCTTCACCCGGTCGCCGTTGGCCAGCACGAATTCGACGTCGCGCCCCGAACGGCTGGTTTCGTCGATCGTCCCGGGTAGGAGGTTGGCGGAACCGATGAAGTTGGCCACGAAACTGTTGATCGGATAGTCGTACAGTTCGTGCGGCGTCGCCTCCTGCTGGATCACCCCGTTGGACATGACGATGATCCGATCGGACATCGTCAGCGCCTCTTCCTGATCGTGGGTGACATAGACGGAAGTCAGGCCGAGCGCGGACTGCAGTTCCTTGATTTCCGCGCGCATCTGCGCACGCAGGTTGGCATCGAGGTTGGAGAGTGGCTCGTCGAACAGGACGACGTCCGGCGAGAAGGCGATGGCCCGGGCCAGTGCGATGCGCTGCTGCTGTCCCCCGGACAGCGCCGAGGCGCGACGGTCTGCGAACGGGGCCATCTGGACCAGGTTCAGAGCCCATTCGCCCTGACGACGGATCTCCTCCTTGGGTCGGCGGCGGACTCTGAGGCCGTAGACCACGTTCTCGAATACGGTCATGTGCGGCCATATGGCGTAGGATTGAAACACCATCGACAGGTTTCGCCGCTCCGCCGGCACGTCGATGCCCTGCGCCGAGCAGTAGACGGAGCGGCCGTCGATCACGATCGAGCCGGACGTCGGGCGTTCCAGGCCGGCGATGGCGCGCAAGATGGTGGTCTTGCCGCACCCCGAAGGACCCAGCAGCGTCAGGAATTCACCCGCTCGGATACCGAGACTGACGCCGTTGACCGCGACAACCTCGCCGTACTTCACGATCAGATCACTGACCTCGACGATGTCTCGTGCCTTATCGGTACCGGGTGCGACTGGTTTCAAGTCAGACATGGCCTTCCGCAAGATCGCTGTTGGCGGTGTGCACGCAGCATGGGCTCGGTGCGTTGACGATGGCGGTCACAGCCGATCCAATCGCGTGAAGCGCAGCATCACGGTCAAGGCGACGAGCACGACCACGAGCTGAACGATCGCCAGCGTCGCCGCGACCTCGCTGCCGATGACCGTGTAGGCTTCGACGATGGAGGGGGCGATCACCTTGGAGTTCGGCCCGACCAGCAGGATCGAGGCGCCGAGCTCCCGTACCGACACAATGAACAGGAGGATCCATGCCGCGATCAAGCCCGGCTTCAAGAGCGGCACGGTGACCGTTCGGAGTTGCCGGAAACGCCCGGCGCCGCTCACCTTCGCTGCCTCTTCCAGACTCTTGTCGAGTTGGAGTACCACCCCGGCGATCGTCCGCACGCCGAGCGGCAGAAAGACGGTGATGTAGGCAATCCACAGCAGCCAGAGCGTACCATAGAGATTGCCTGGGAAGTACAGCCAAGCCCACAACAGCCCGAAGGCGAACACGAGGCGAGGTATGGCTACGGGAATCATGACCACGTATTCGATCGCTCGTCCGATGCGAGGTGGCAATGGCGAGCGGTAGATCAGCCAGACGACGAACCCCATCAGAATAATACCACTGGTCGCCGTTGCAAATCCAAGAATAAGGCTGTTCACAAGCGACTGCATTATATCTGCTGAAGCGAACACTCTTGCATAGTTACCTAATGTCCACACATTATACGAAAAGTACACTGAAGGTAGCGTTTGGAGCGAATTTACGATTAGGATTGCAATGGGAAGAATGACTGCCAGCAGCGCGTAGCCCCCGACTAGCAAGACCAGCGGTCCCTTGGCTGCACCGGCTTCGATGCCGCCGCGCCGGAAGGCCTTGCCGCCGACCGTTGCGTAATCGCGCCGATCGATCAGCCGGAAGTAGAGGTACATCAGTGGCACGACGATCAGCAGGAGCGAGATACCAAGTGCGGCAGCCTCCCCATATCTGGGAGGGTACGAGGCCGACAGCAGGTAGATGCGTGTCGTGATCGTCTGAATGTTCGGTGTCGCGCCGAGGATGAGCGGTTCGGCAAATGCACCTAATCCTTCGGCCAGCACGAAGATCGTTGCGCTCAGGACGGCCGGCCGCATCAAAGGAATGGTGATGCGTCTCAGCGTCTCGAGCTTCGAGGCGCCGAAGACCTGCGAGCATTCCTCGAGCGCGGGGTTCATCAGTTGCATCGCGGCGCCGATGATGACGAACGCGACCGCAGCCCCGGTAAACGCCATGACGACCGCAATGCCCATGAGCGTCGAGACGTTGACGATCGGCTCGGTCAGACCCAAGCCGAAGCCGATCTGGTTGATCAGTCCGGAACGCGGTTCGGCCAACGCGAGCCAAGCCAATGCCGGCACGAGCGGCGTGACGTAGTAGGGGAGCACGAGTATGCGCTCGAAGAAGCGTCGGCCCGGAACGTCGGTGCGGAAGACGACCCAAGCGGCAAAGAAGCCGCAGGGGATCGCGATCAGCGTCGATATCACGGCCAACGCCACGGTGTTGAAGAGCGTCGCGAGGTTCCGGCTCGAGAAGATGAGCGCAAAATTGTCGAGGCCGTACGCGACGGGAGCGCCACGTGGACTGACCCTGAAGGCCACCTCGGCGAGGTAGAACATGGGGTAGACAACGAGCGCCACCACCAGCAGCAGCGCCGCATAAGCGACGAGCTGCTGGAGCGAGAGCTCACGGAGGAGGCGGTTGAAGAACGGCGATGTCATGCGAGGCCTCCTCCGCAGCGGGCCTTACTGCCCGAGGACGATCTCCCAATCGGCTTCGAAGTCGCCACGGACCTCGGCCATCTCATTCCAATCGGGGACGAGGAACTTCGCGTCCTCGGGCGCGCCGGAGCCCTCGGGTGCGGCCACGTCCGGACGGGCCGAGAAGTACTTCATGATGTCGACGATCTCTGTCTGACCCACCTGCGAGAGCAGGTAGTCTAGCAACAGCCGCCCGGCCTGCGGGTGGGGTGCTCCGGTCAGGATCGCCGCCCCCTCCAACGTGGCGGGTGCGCCGTCCTCGGGGTAGACGATGACGATCGGCGCGCCGCGTTCGATGTATTGCATCGCCGCCGAGACTTGGCCGTTGATGGCGACGAGGTCGGCACCGCTGACCAGACGATCGAACTGCTGGACGAACGAGTCGAATGCCACGGGCTGCAGCGAGGCGATGCCATCGGTCCAGTATTCGCGTCCGTACAGATCGGACAGGGTCTTCCACTGCGCAAATTGCAGGCCGGACGAGGTGTTCTTGACGGTTGTCCGGCGGCCGGCGTAGCGCTCGTCGATGAGATCTTCCCAACCTTCGGGCGGATTGTCCCCGATGGTGTCGGAATTGTAGGCGATCGCGGTCACGACCAAGCCCCACGACGTCCAATAGCCTTCGGGAGTGCTCTTGACGTTGGGATCCGGATAGTCGGCGATCGCGGGCGACAGATACTGGTCGATGAAGCCGCTTCGCTGCAGGTCGTTCAAGAGCGTGGGATCGGAGAGTACGAGAACGTCGGCGAGGGTGTTGTTGGTCCGCGCCTCCTGCTCGACTCTGGCGAACAGATTGCCGGTCTGCGCCCAAACGGACTGGACGCGGATCTCTGGGAACAACGCCCTAAATCGCTCCAGGAGTTGCAACTGCAGTTCCTGGCCAGCGACGGCATAGAGAACGACCGTGCCTTCTTCTTTGGCCGCCTCGACGTCGGCGCAGGTCAAGAAGCCTTGCACTTCGACTGGATCGTCGCACGCGGCTTCCTGCGCAAGCGCGTCATTGGCCGTCGAGGTCAGGAGCAGACAGGTTGCCCCGGCTGCGAGTGTCGATGCACGGAATCCATACATGGTCGCTGCTCCGTTCGTGTTTCGAGCCGCATTGCCCGGCCCCACCCCGAAACATTCGGCGGCGAGGCAAATCGTCAGAACATCATGCGCTAAAAATGGCAGTTTTGTCAAACAAAATCTTAATAAATTTCTTCATTATATTGAACAAAAGCATGATTGTTTACGCCATCACTTCAATCAATGACGGCTGATTCTGAGTATTATTCTATTTAATTAGAATGAGATTTCCCGTTAAACGCGTTTTATGTCAGTTTCGAGGGAAATAAAAAGATTAAAATGCTAATCCTAGCCGTCCATTGTGTATATCTCCAATGCATAGGCCTCGAAGGCAAATCCAAAGCCTGAACCGGTCGGCAACAGTATTCGACCATCTCTCGTTTCGAGCTGGCGACCGACCAACCAGCGAAAGTTCAACACTTGGTCGTCGGGAAAGAATTCGACGTATCGGGCGTTCGGTTCGGCGGCCACCAGATGTACGTGCAGGTCGTGGAACCAGTGCGGATAGAGGGGGAAGCCGAACGAGGCCGCGGTCGCAGCGATCCTCCGCCACTCGGTGATGCCGCCGCATACCGCGGCATCGCTCTGCAGGACGATCGTTGCTTCGCTGCGCATCAGATCGAGATGCCGCCATCGCCCCGCCTCGATCTCACCGGTGGTGAGCACGCGTCCGAATTTGGGGCTCGTCATCGTCATCCCCTTCGTCCGTGGACCGGTTGCGGCGTCGACGTCACCCGCTATCCGTTCATGCAGCCTGCTTGTCGGACAACCATGCTACACGCTCATCATCGCCTGGCAATGGGTGACGTGCCATCACGAGCGAGCGCCGGCGAGCCGCAGCGCCGCCGCCAGCAGGACGTTGGCGCCCGCTTCGAGGTCCTCGGGCGCCGTGTATTCGGCTTCGTTGTGACTGAGTCCGTCCTTGCTCGGAACGAACAGCATCGCCGCCGGACAGACCAGCGCAGCGGGAATCGCGTCGTGACCGGCACCGCTGACCATCGTGCGATGTGCGAGGCCGAGTTCATCCGCGCCCGCGGTCAATGCATCGACGCAGGCCGGGTCGAATCGACACGCCGGCGCCGACCAATAGAGCCGCGTCGACAGTCCGAGACCGCCCCGCGCCGCTTCGGCGCGAAAGATCGCGTTCAGTTCATCGGTCATCTGGGCGTGGGTACCGGCATCGATGTGGCGACAATCGGAGGTGAGGACGACCTCGCCCGCGACGACGCTGCGGACGTTCGGCGTGATGCGCAACTGCGCGACGGTCGCCCGCCCGTACGGCTCGTACCGCCGCGCCAACTCGTTCACGGCCACCACGATGCGAGCGGCACCGAGGAGTGCGTCGTGCCGCAGATCCACTGGACAGGCCCCGGTGTGGATTTCGACCCCCGTCAGGGTGACCTCGTAGGCGTTGACGCCCATGGCCCCCTCGACGATCCCGATTTGACAGCCGGTCTGCTCCAGCACGGGCCCCTGTTCGATGTGCCCTTCGAGGTAGGCACGAGCGCGCCGACCGGTCACGGGTGCATCACCCAGATAGCCGATCCGCGCCAGTTCGTCGCCCAGGCGTCGGCCGTCGACATCCTCGCGGGCGAGCCCTTCGTCGAGCGGCAGCATGCCGGCGAACACCTGAGCGCCGAGCGACGACGGCTGAAAGCGGCAGCCCTCTTCGTTGGTCCAGTTGACGATCTCGATGGGGCAGTCGGTTTCGATGCCGCGTTCGTTGAGCGTACGCACGATCTCCAGGCCGGACAGCACCCCGAACGTGCCGTCGAAGCGGCCGCCCGTCGGCTGCGAGTCGAGATGACTGCCGATCATGATCGGCGCGAGCGTATCGTCGCAACCGCGTCGACGCGCGAACATGTTGCCGATACGGTCGATTTCGACCGTCATGCCCGCGCCGGCACACCAGCGCGCGAACAGGTCGCGTGCCTCTCCGTCCTCGCGAGAGGCGGCTAGCCGGCACACGCCGCCCTTCGCCGTGGCGCCGATGGCCGCCATCGCCAGATGGTCCCGCCAAAGACGCTCGCCGTCGATCCGTAACACCATCCATCCCTCTCCTTGCCGTGGTCGGCGAGGTCGTTTGGCTGGCGAAGCCTCGCTAAGGGCCATCCGCTTAGCATCTTGTCATACAACCGGAAAGCCTGCTGCACTCGGCGTATTGTCGTTGACCGTCCCGGCGGTTGTCGGTGGCGACTTGGGTCAGGTTCCGGGTGATCTTCTGATCCCGCCGGCCAGGGTCCGTCTGGTCGTGTGCGCGGCGAAATGGAGAAGCGGGTCTATGCGACGCCTCTCGGTCTGCAAGCGGCATCGCCGCCGCCCATCCCGGCGCCGCATCGACGATCTCATGCCCAGGGCGCGCGCGAGCCACGTGTGACAGGCACACCGCGTACTCTACCTCCACGCCGTCGTCGACACCTTCGGCTTCCTGCACGTCTCCAAGCAGCCGGAAGCCGCGGTCGCCGTGCTGCACAACGACGTGCTGCCCGTCTATGCCGGGTTCGACCTCCCGGTGAACGCCTTGCTCACCGACAGCATCCCATATCGGGAGACTCGGCTGGGGATAGGTCGACGGATCTCGCCGCATCGGCGCATACCGATGCGCGTTGCAGCGCGATCCAGGCGGCTTCCACCGTCAAGGAAACGGTCCCGGCCATAACCAACACAGGGTCCGCCGGTGGGCGGCCCTCACCGTCTTCGAGACGAGAGCCAGACCCAGGCGGAAGACCCGAACATCGTCTACGGGATCGCTGGGCGTCCCGACGGATTCAACAGAGAGAGGTTCTCCTGCCTGGCACCGCCCGCTCGACGAAGGGGCGGTAATCGACGCCGGTCTTGACGATGGCGTGCGCGGTGCGCGTCACCTTGGCGGCGATGGCCGTTTACGCCTTCCGCCCGAGGTCGGCACTTTTGCGATCCCGGGCGATGTCGCGCTCGAACTTGTCGCGGAAGCCGTTGTCTCGCTGGCGGATGGCGACCTGACCCGCGATCCAGAAGGTCCGCCGGAGCCGGGCATTCCCGAACTTCGAACGCCGGGTGTGGCCACGGAACGTCCCCGATTGATGGGTGGCGAGATCGAGCCCGCAGAACTTCAGGAACTGCCGATGATGTGCGAAGTGGCGGAGGTCACCAGCCTCCGCCAGGATCGTCAGCGCGTTGATCGGCCCCACGCCGGGGATCGTCCGCAACCGTCGATAGTGGGCATGGTCGGCGAGCAGAAGCTCGGCACGTCGCTCGATCTGGTCGCGCTGGATGACGAGGCTACGGCCCTCGGCCACGGTCTTCCGGAACATGGCGACGGCGATGGAGTCCGGCGCCACCGGCAATCCGATCGAGGTCCGTGCCGTCTCGTCGACGCCGACGAGCAAGCGGTGCTTGGCGCCCTTGCGTCCCACCACGGGCCAAGCAGCGGCGATGAACGCGTCCTTGTCGAGCGCGGTGATCGCGGCCGGCACCGGGAGCGCCTCGAGCAGCGCCAGGAACCATCCGCTTCGCGAGGTCCCACGGCAGCGCTCGGCCTCGGAGAATACAGCGGCAGATAGTGGGTGAGCAGGCGGTGCCAGAGTTCGGTCTTGGCCCGAGCAACGATCTCATGGGTCTTCGAGAACTCCTGGATGTCGACGAGGCCGTGGGTGAGCGGATCGTGGTAGCGCTGCACGGCGCCGATCCGCAGCATATGCAGGATTACCTGGGCGTCCTTCGGATCGTTCTTGTCCCAACCGTTGGTCAACGCCTCCCGCGTCCGGGCAAGCGCGAGCGAGGAGATCAGTCGCACGTCGACGCCGGCCTGGAGCAGCCGGTGCGCCAACGGCCGATGGTACTTCCCTGTCACCTCGAACCCGTCCTCCGGCGGCTACTCGAAGGCGCCGAGCACGGCCATCAGCCGATCATGCTCGTCGCGGGTGTGCAAGACGGTCATCCGGCGTCGGAGGGTGTGGCCCGGCGCTTCGATCAGAACCTCGGTGTGTGCTGAGACGGTAATGACCTGACAGCTGCGGCTACGCCTGCGCCCGCGGGGGCAGGCGTGGCCATGCCGCTTCGAGGCGGGATTAGGATGGTGTCGCCGAACATCAATCCATCCCGATCGGAGAGCGACATGACCACGAGAGAGAAGGTAGCACGGTGCAAGCTTTCCCTGCTGGAATTGGCCAGCGACCTGGGCAACGTCTCGAAGGCCTGCAAGGTGATGGGCTACGGCCGGCAGCAGTTCGATGAGATCCGGAGGAACTTCCAGACCTTTTGGGGCCGAAGGCCTGATCGACCGCTTGCCGGGCCCCCGCGGTCCGCACCCGAACCGGGTGTCGGAGGCGATCGAGAAGGCGGTTCTCGACCACGCCCTGGAGCATCCCTGTCACGGGCCGCTGCGGGTGGCGCGGCAGCTGATGCTGCAGGGCGTCCAGGTCTCCTCCGGCGGCGTGCGCGGGGTCTGGCAGCGCCACGGCCTGCTGACCAAGCTCGAGCGCCTGCTGCGCCTGGAGAAGGCCACCGCCGATCGCAGGCTGACCCTGTCCGAGGAACAGATCCGCCTGCTGGAGCGCTTCAGCCCGGAGTTCCGCGAGCGCCATATCGAGGCCCCGCACACCGACGCCCTGGTGGCGGTCGACACCTTCTTCGTCGGCACCCTGAAGGGGGTCGGCAAGGTCTACCTGCGGATGGCGATCTGCTGCCACAGCCGCTACGCCTGGGCCAGGCTGTACCCGAACAAGCTGCCGGTCACCGCCGTGCAGCCGCTCGACAACGACGTCCTGCCCAGCTTCGAGGCGCACTGTGCCAAGGTCGACGCCGTGCTGTCCGATAACGGCCGTGAATTCTGTGGCCGCGAGGACCAGCATCCCTATGAGCTGTTCCTGCAGCTCAAGGGCATCGAGCACCGCCGCACCAAAGTGAAGCGCCCGCAGACCAACGGCATCGTGGAGCGGCTGCACCGCACCCTGCTGGACGAGCACTTCAGGGTCGAAGGCCGGCGCACCTGGTTCGAGACCATCCACGAGATGCAGGCCGCCCTCGACGGCTACCTGAAGACCTACAACGAGAGCCGCCCGCACCAGGGACGCGGCATGAAAGGCCGAACCCCGTTGCAGGCCTTCAAGGCCGGCATCAAGCTGCCCGGAGCGAAGAAGGGGGAGCCGACAACAGACAAGACCAGTGACGTCCAACCGGCGGCCGCCTGACCCGCCTACCGAAGCGGCACTGTCAGGCGAATACCCTCTCCGTACACACAATGGCCGAGCCCGCGAGCGGCGGCACGGAGTCCTTGGGAAGATTGGCGGCCCAGTAGAGGCCGAAGGCGATGTCGAAGCCGACGAAGTCGATGCCGCCCGTTTCGGCGAGACCGTTGCGGATGCGGCGGAGGAATTCGTGCTCGGGCAGCGCGGTCTCACCGTCGAGGTCGAGCCACGCGTAGGGGATGCGGTCGTGCGGTGGCTGCTCGTCCAACTCGTGGCGAAGCTGTCGGGCGAGCCAGCTCTTGCCGTTGCCGGAGATGCCGTGCAGTGCGAGGACGCGGGCGTGCTCGGGGCTCAGGTCGTCGAAGAGCGCGCGGAAGGCGGCGAGTTCCGCCTCCCGGTCGGTGAACGTATCGGGCCGCCAATGCGTCCCGCGCTCGCGGTCCAATCGCGTGCGCACCGTGCCTGCTCCCCGGCTCCAGGATCAGGTAGCGCCGGAACCGACGCGCGCGCAACGGCGAGCCGCCTCCGCCCAGGCCGAGCGGCCGGCGCCCAAAGTCCCTCGAACAGCGTCGCCACCGGCAGCGCGAGCCATGCTCGCGAATGGCGCGCTCCAGTGCCTCGCGGATGTCGGCCTTGACGACGCCGTGCCCGACGCGCTCCGGCGACGTCGCCACCACCCCGCCTTCGGCCAACTCGTAGCGCTCCGGCTGGATCATCGTCCATGCCAGGAACTCGTCGACGGTCATTCGCTCGGGCGCGGGATGGTGCATCGCCTCTCCTCCGTCGCATCTCCTTGTCGTGCGGCGGACGCTTCCCAAACGCTCCGGGCTGTCAGCGGGCGAACGCGTGCAGGCGGTAGCTCATCAGGCCTGGGCGGTAGCAGGCGTTGAGCGCGTTGCCGCCGATCATGTTGGCGAAGCGGGGCAGGTGGGCGAGCCCGGCACGGTCGGCGAGCGGGCCAAGGAGGCGCAAGGCCCGGTCGATCGGCTGGTCGAGGCGGAGCAGGTGGGTGAGGTCCTGGGTTTCGACGAGGGCGAGGCCGCGCGCCGCACCGGCGCGGGCCAGTGCTTCGGTCGTCGGCACGTGGCCGAGGCGCCAGCCGCGCCGGAAGGCCTCGACCCAGCGGCGTTCCGTGGCCGACAAAGCCGTCTCGGGCCGCGCCAGCACGTCGTCGACCACCACCAGTAAGCCCGCTGGCGCCACGTGCCGGGCGGCGGCGTCGAGGAACGCGCCGACACTCGGTGCGTGCACGTGGGATTCGACGGCGAGCACGAGGTCGGCCAAGGCCGGCGCTCGCGGGGCGAGAAAGTCGGCGCGCTCGAAGCGCACGCGCGCGCCCTCTGGCCGCCTCGTGGCGGCGGTCTGCGCGCGCGCCACCTGCGCCTCGCTCAGCGTCAGGCCGAGGCCGCTCGCGCCGGGCCAGCGGCGGGCGAGGTGCAGGAGCGTGCCGCCGACGCCGCAACCGAGGTCCAACACCTGCGCGGGCGCACGGGCGAGGTGCCGGGCAACCGTCCGGGCGACGAGGCGGTTGACGTAGTCGGCGGCGACGGCCGCGTCGGTCACCCCCGCCGGCCAGAGGCGCCGGTGCATGGCCAGCGCCGCACCGTAGCCGCCGGCGCGCAGGAAACGCCCGCTGTTTCGGTCGTAGTACTCGGCGATTCGTGCCGCCTCCGCCATGCCTCCGCTCCCGCCTGCTGCGCCCCCGTTTCGCCACCTGGACCGGGACTGGCCGTGGGCAAGCTGCGGCGTCGCTGCCGCACCCCATCATGACGCGAAGATGAAGCAATCACCGCCTTGCGCCGGCCTGGGCTTCGCGGCTTCTTCCCGGCGTTGCGAAACGAGCATCGGAGGGAGTTGCCATGCGCGCCGTCGCCATCGCCTGCGCCTGCATCGTCGCGGTGCCGGCTGTCGCCTTCGAGGCCTGCGTCGGCGGCTTGGAGCGCGACGCCGTCGCACGGGGCGTGCCCGCCGGCGTCGCCGCCGCTGCCTTCCGCGACGCCCAGGCCGACGAGCGGGTGCTCGGCTTCTCCACGGCGCAGCCAGAGTTCGTCACACCGATCTGGGACTACCTGGCGTTCCTCGTCGACGACGAGCGGATCGCGGACGGCCGCGCCATGCTCGCCGAGCACGCCGACCTCCTCACGCGGATCGAGCGCGCCTACGGCGTCGACCGCCACGTGGTCGTGGCCATCTGGGGGGTGGAGAGCGACTATGGCCGGAGCACGGGCTCGTTCTTCATCCCCCATGCACTCGCAACGCTGGTCTGCGCCGGAAGCAGGCGGCAGGACTTCTGGCGCGGCGAACTGATGGCGGCCCTGGGTCTCGTCGGCCGGGGCGACCTCGCGCTGGACGACCTCTACGGCTCCTGGGCCGGCGCCTTCGGGCAGACCCAGTTCATCCCCTCCACCTATGCGCGGCTGGCGGTCGACTTCGACGGCGACGGCCGCCGCGACCTGGTCCGCTCGATCCCCGACGCCTTGGCCTCCACCGCCAACTATCTGAACCGCGCCGGCTGGCGGACGGGTGCGCCCTGGATGATCGAGGTGACGGTGTCCGATGGTTATGCCGGTCCGTCGGGGCGCCGCGACAAGGCGTCGCTCGACACCTGGTCGCGGCGCGGGGTGGTGCGCGCCGACGGTGCTACCATCGGCGGTGGCGGCGAGGCGGGCCTGTTGTTGCCGGCGGGGGCGGCCGGACCCGGGTTTCTGACCTTCGCGAACTTCGACGCGATCTTTTCCTACAACCATGCCGAGAGCTACGCCTTGGCGATCGCGCATCTGGCCGACCGCATCGCCGGCTACCCCGCGTTGCGCACACCCTGGCCGACGGACGATCCGGGATTAAGTCGCGGCGAGCGTCGTCTACTTCAACAACGGCTGAATGCCGCCGGTTTCGATGCCGGCGCGGTGGACGGGCGGATCGGACCGCAAAGTCGAGCGGCCATTCGCGCCGCCGAGGAGAGCCTCGGCCTTACCGTCACCGGGCGGGCGGGCCGGCGGATCTTCGAGGCGCTCGGAGGCTGAAGACCGAAGGGGAGGCTTGCGACCAAAGTGATGAACATGTGTCCATTTTCAAGGGCCAGCTCCCGTCACGCGGTTTGGAACCTTTCCAGGGCGTCGAGCGTTAAGGCTTCGGTTTCGCCGCAGATTTGTAACATCCGCGGATGCCATCGTCGCGTGAGTAGAACATGGCCGTACCTCCATCCTGCCACTTGACGTCGCCATTCCGGCGGCTATCCTGACCGTGACCTGCTTCTCGAAAGGCTGATCGAATGCTTCGCATCCTCGCTATCCTTGGTTTCCTGTCGTTCGTTGCCGCGCCCGCTGCTGCCGTCGTGGTAGAGCCGGCCGACAGCGAGACGGTCTTCTCGACCATCACCACCGCCCAGAGCCCGTCGGCGACCATCACCCTGACCAATCCCGGTTCGATCGAGATTCTTCAGGGTCTCTTCATCGGCTCGATCTCGACCCTGATCCTCGCCGGCGAGGAGGGCGTGATCGAGAGTGCTGCGGTTCTCGGCAACAGCTTTGCGGTGCCGACCGCGTTCGCCGGCACCATCGACCTCGCGCCTGGCACCTACCTGCTGAGCGTGGCCAGCAGCGTCGGCGGCCTCGCCACCGTGTCCTTCGCGGTCAGCCAAGTGCCGCTGCCGGGTGCCGTGGTGCTGCTCGGCACGGCGCTCGCCGGCCTCGCCATCGCCCGTCGGCGCAAGATCGCGGCCGCTGCCGCCTGATCTTCGATCGCCGGTTCCGGTTCGAGAGGGCCGCTTCTTCGGAGGCGGCCCTTTTCGATTCCGGCCGATCACGGCGACGGGGCGACGGTCTGCCGCCGCTTCGGGGGTCGGAGAGGGCCAACGAAAGCCCCCTCGCCCACTCCCTTGCCTATCCGCGCGACAGATAGGCCGCCGCGGCCAGCACATGGGTGCGAACCACGTGCAGGAACTCGTCGACGGTAACGTGCTCGTCGGCGCGGCCCATGGTTACCGGGCTTGGCCCGTAGAGAAAGGCGGGCACGCCTGCCCAGCGCCAGTAGCGGCTGTCCGACCCGCCCAGGCTGGAGAGCGGGATCGGCCGCGGTTGGCCCAGGGCCTCGACCGTCTCCTGCAGGATCGTCACCATCTCGTGCTCCGGATCGGCGAGGCTCGGCGGGTAGGAGTGCGCTTCGTCGATGGTGTAGGCGGCCTCGGGCACCGCCGCCGTCACCCGGTCGACCTCGGCCAGCATCGCCTCGCGGGTGAAGCCGATCGGGTATCGGATCTCGATCTCGACTCGGCACTCATGGGGGATCTGGTTGACCTTGAGCCCGCCGTGGATGGTGCCGACATTGACCACCACGCTGCGCACGACCTTGGCCGCCCCTTCGCCCATGCCGCGCTCGGTGCCCGCGATCCCCTCCGGCGAGAGCAACGCGCGGGCGACGTTCTCCGGCAATTCCGGCTCACGGCCGTGCAGGGCCATGACACCCTGGATGATCTCGCTCGCCTGGAGAATGGCGTTGGGGCTCAAGTGCGGGTAGCCGCCGTGGCCGCCCTTGGTGGTGGTGGTGAAGGTGAGCCGGAGCGTGCCCTTCTCCATGAAGCGCACGTTGTTGAGGCCGGATGGCTCGCCGTTGAGGCAGCAGTCGCCCTTCACCTCGTCCGGAAACTGCTCGAACAGCCAAGCCGTGCCCCACTTGCCGCCGGTCTCCTCGTCGGACACGCAGGTGAGCGTCAGCTTGCCCCGCAGCCGGTCGCGCACCCGAAAGAGATAGGCGTAGGCGAAGACCGACGCGGCCGTACCGCACTTCATGTCGGAGGCACCCCGGCCGTAGATGCGGCCGTCCTCGACCTTGCCGGTCCAGGCGGTGGCGTCGTCGATGGGGGCGAAGACGTCGATGTGCCCGTTGAGCACGAGATGCCGGCCCGGTTCCGCCATCCCGTACCAGCCCACCACGTTCGGCATGTGCGCGTGCGCGGCCTCGAGGCGAAAGGGGATGCCCTTCGCCCGCAGATAGCCGGCGATGACTTCGGCGGCGGGGCGCGTGTCGCCCGGCGGGTTGGCGCTCTTCGCCTGGAGGAAGCGGCTGAAGAAGGCGACGAGCTCGTCGCGGTCTTCGTCCAGCCGGGCGAGGAGGTGGCGCTGCAGTTCGTTCATGGCACGGACCCTGCTACGAGGTGGGCGATCAACCGGTGGAGACGTGACGATGACCGACGAGGAGTGGCAACTCCGGGTGGACCTGGCAGCCGCCTACCGTCTGCTGGCGCATTACGGCATGGACGACCTGATCTTCACCCACACCTCGGTCCGTCTGCCGGGCCCCGAGCATCGCTTCCTCATCAATCCCTACGGCATGACCTTCGACGAGATCCGGGCGTCCGACCTGGTCGTCATCGGCGTCGACGGCGAGCAGGTCGGTGCCACGCGCTACGGCGTGAACCCGGCGGGCTTCACCATCCATAGTGCCATCCACATGACCCGCCAGGACGCGCTCTGCGTCATGCACACCCACACGCTCGCCGGCATGGCCGTGGCGGCGCTGGAAGGGCCGCTCTTGATGCTCAACCAGATGAGCATGGAGTTCCACGGCCGGCTCGCCTACCACACCTACGAGGGCATCGCCCTCGACCTCACCGAGCGCGAACGGCTCCAGGCCGATCTCGGCGACAAGCCCGCCATGATCCTGAAGAACCACGGCCTCCTCACCGTCGGCCGCACGGTGCCTGAGGCCTTCTACTACATGTACTACCTGGAGATGGCCTGCCGCATCCAACTGGCGACGCAGAAGACGGGTGCCGCCATGCACCTGCCGAGCGACGAGGTGCTGACGCACACCGCCGGCCAGTTCACCTCCACCGCGCCCAAGGGCGGCCGCATGTGGCCGGCGCTGTTGCGCAAGCTCGACCGGATCGACCCCTCCTACCGGCACTGAGGGAACGGGAACGGGGGACTTTTGGCCCCCCGCGCCCCCCGAGAACGTGCTGACGGCGGAGCCGTCAGCCTGGGAGTCCAGGGGGCCAAAAGCCCCCTGGCTCTGCTCGCCCGTCCCTACCTTCACCAAGCCCGATCCAGCCGTACCTCGAGCGCGTCGCGGAGCTGGTACCAAGTGCCGACGATCGGCAGGAACCAGGGCCGGCCGTCGTAGAGCGGGACCGTCGGGAAGGCGTCGCGGTCGAAGGCGCTCGGGCGGTTCGCGCCGGTGAGCGAGCGGGCGACCTGGTGACCGAGCCAGGTCGCCATCGCCACACCCGAGCCCTGGCAGCCGCCGGCGTAGATCACGCCTTGGTGGCGGGCGATGTGCGGCACGAAGTCGAAGGTGAAGGCGACGTTGCCCTTCCAGGCATGGGTGAGCTTGGTGCCGCGCAGGTCCGGCCAGACATGGGTCATGAAGCGGTAGAGCTTGGCGGCACCCGTCACCTCGCCGCCGTCGACGAAGCTGGCCCGGCCGCCATAGAGTACACGGGTGCCGTCCGGGCTGATGCGGAAATAGGACAGCACGCGCTTGGTGTCGGCGAAGACGCGGCCTTCCGGGCAGAGCCGCTGGATCACGTCGGCAGGCAAGGGCTCGGTGGCGATCATGTAGCTGGCGAGCGGGATCAGCCGGCGGCGGAACCAGGGGCTGAGCTTGCCGGTGTAGCCGTTGGTGGCGACGAACACGTGCTTGGCCACCGTCTCGCCCTGGGCATGCAGGACGCGGAAGCCCTCGCCCTCGCGCACATAGGCGCTGACCGCGCAGTGCGGGGTGAGTGTGGCACCCGCCGCCTCGACGAGGCCGCGCAGGCTCCGGTGGTACATGGCCGGATGCAGCGAGCCCGCATCGTCAACGGCGAGCCCGCCCGCGTACGCGTCCGTGCCGATCACCTGGCGAAGCTCGGCCTTCTCGACCACCCGCGCGCGGATGCCGCGTGCGTTCAGGCTGGCCGCCTGGACCTTCTGCGCGGCGAACGCCTTTCGGCAATGGGCGCCGACGAAGCGGCCGGAGCGCCGATAGGCCGCATCGAGCCCCTCGCGCTCGATCAGATCCTCCAGGTGGGTGAAGGTGTGGCGACCCTCCTCGAGCATCGCCTTCGCCACCTCGCCGCCGAAGCGCCGCTCGACCGCACCCGAGATCTTGAGCCCGCCCGAGACCAGCCCGCCATTGCGCGTGCTGGCGCCGAAACCGAGCGGCCCCGCCTCCAGGACGGCGACGCTGCGGCCGGCGCGGGCGAGTTCCAGGGCCGCGTTCAACCCCGCATAGCCGGAGCCGACCACGACCACGTCCGCCTCGGCCGGGGCCGGCGTGCCCGTGTCTTCCGGCGGAGCCGCCTCCCACCAATAGGGGCGGACCTCGAAGTCGGCGGCAAACAGCTCGTCGGTCGGGGGCATGGCGGTGCTAGGGTCCAGTCGAACGATGATGAGGAGTGCGACGATGCGGTTCTACGGCGAACCTCGGGTGCAGTGGCCGAACGGCGCCAGGATGGCGGTCTTGGTGAGCTTCGATTTCGACGCCGAGACCTTGTGGCTGTCGCGCGACCGCGCCAACGAGGAGCGTCTGATCACCATGTCCTACGGCACCTTCGGCGCCAAGGTCGGCGTGCTGGCGATCCTCGAGCTGCTGCGCCACGAGGGTTTGCCCGCGACGTTCTTCGTCCCCGGTTGGACCGCAGAGCGTCACACGGCGGTCTGCGCGGCGATTCTCGAGCACGGCCACGAGATCGCGCATCACGGCTATCTCCACCTGTGGCCGGACCCGGCGAAGCCCGACGAGGCGGAGGCCGAGGTGATGCAGGGGCTCGAAGCGCTCCAGCGCACCCTCGGCGTGCGGCCGGTGGGTTACCGCGCCCCGGCCGGCGAGATGAGCCGCCACCTCATGGACCTCCTGGCGCGCGAGGGCTTCCTTTATGTCAGCTCGTTCAAGGACGACGTCTTCCCCTATCGCCACGGCCCCGAGACGGGCGGCGCCGGATTGATCGAGCTGCCGACCGACAGCGCCATCGACGACACGGCCTATGGCTTCACCCACCTGCGCACGCCGAAGCCGCTCTTCCCCGAGGACCACGTGCTGGCAATCTGGCAGCAGTCCCTTGCCGCCATGCATGCGGTGGGCGGTGTCTTCGTCATGGTCCTGCACCCGCAGGTGTCGGGCCGGCCGATGCGGCTCGAACTGCTCCGCAAGTTCCTCGCCTATGCGCGCTCGCTCGACGGCGTATGGTTCGCCACCGGTGCGGATATTGCACGGGCATTCGCCGACCAGGAGGGTCACGCCGCGCCGCCCGCGGCCTGACGCCGGGCGGCCCACCAACGCCGCGCCGAAAGCTGGCCGACGCCCACGAGCACGAGTGCCCCGCCGACGAGCTGCCAAGCCGTGGGCACGAAGCCGAGGACGGCGGCGATCACCAGGCCGAACAGGGGCGCCACGTTGAAGTAGAGCGCCGAGGTGGCGAGCCCGAGCCGGGCGACGCCGCCGTGCCACAGGATGATGCCGAGGCAGGTCGAGCTGAGGATCAGCCAGACCATCAGGAGGTTGATCTCGACCGACGGCATCGTCACCGGGGGTGCCGTCAGCCCGAGCGCCCAGAGCACGAGGAACAGGAGCACGAGGAAGGGCGTGGCGGCGGTCATCGTCCAGGCGGTCGTGCGCACCTCGCCGTAATGCGGCAGCCAGCGCTGGCATTGCAGGCTGTACCAGGCCCAGCAGGCGCTCCCCATCACCAGCAGCACCTCGCCGCCTTGAAACGCCATCTCGCCGCCGGCGAGCGCCGGGGCCGCGAGCAGGAGGCCGCCGGGCAGCACGAACAGGAGCGCCGTCTTCAGCCCCTGCGGCACCCGCTCGCCGTAGAACAGGACGGCGATGGCCGTGTAGGTCAACGGCGAGGCGGTCTGGACGACGATCGCCGTCACCGCGTTCGCATGCGCCAACCCCCAAGTGTAGAAGACGATCAGCCCGCCCATGCCCAAGGTGCCGAGCAACGCCAGCCGCCCGATCTCCCCCGTCGCCGGCAAGGTCAGCCGCCCGGTCCACCAAACCACCACGAGCAGCATGATCGGTGCTGCGATCACATAGCGTGCGGCCGACAAGGCGAACGGGTCCCAGACCTCCAACAGCACCTTGAAGCCTGGGATCATCTGTCCCCAGAACAGCATGGTGAGAAGAATGCGCAGATGCGCACCGGCGGTCGCCCTGCCGGTCTCGATCGCCACCGCGCCGCTCACGCCCTTAGGCCCACGTCGATCCCCGTCCGCTGCGGTCGAGAAAGGGGCAGGGACCTTTCGGCCCCCTGCGACCCCCGGAAACGCTAGCCGAGCGAACCGGCGCCGTCGGCCACTCTGCCGGGTGGTCAGCCATGCGGCCGTGAGCGATCAGATGGGCTGGAGATGGGGGCCGAACTCGGCAAGCACGGCGCGATAGATCGGCCGCTTGAAGTCGACGATGCGCAGCTCCAGCTCCGCCGGCGCGAGCCAATCCCAGGTGGCGAATTCGCGGTGATGGCGGTCGAGATCGACGTCCGTGTCGACCCCGAGAAAGCGCATCGCCACCCAGCGCTGTGCCTGGCCCTTGAACCGTCCCTGCCACAGACGGCGGGCGAGGTCCGGCGGCAGGTCGTAGGCGAGCCAGTCGGCTGTCTCGGCCAGGGGTTCGACCAGCGCCGCACCGATGCCGGTCTCCTCCTCCAACTCGCGCAAGGCGGCGGCATGGATGCTCTCGCCCCGATCGATGCCACCCTGCGGCATTTGCCAGGCCGGGACCGAGCGGTCGGTGCGCTGGCCGGCGAAGACGCGGCCGTCGGGGCCGACGAGGACGATGCCGACGTTCGGCCGATAGCCTCGGGGCAGGGTCTCGAAGCGATGGACGGGCGGCTCGATCAGGGGTTCGCCTCCGCGAGGTCGATGGGCCTGACCAGTCGATAGCCACCTTGCTGGAGCTGGTCCATCCAGGTGGCGAGTTGCGGCACGAGGCCCGGATAGAGCTCGATCACCACGATCGAGGGCGGTGCGTTGCGCGCCTGCTCGGTGGCCTCGCGCAGCGCCGCCGTGAAGCCCTGCGGATCGGTCGTCGAGGCGTCGAGATAGCGGGCGGGCCAGGGTTCCGGGTCGCGCCGGGTATGCAGGTCGGCATCGGCCACCAGCACGCCCGCGGCGGCGGGATGGGCCGCCAGCAGCGCCTCCACCTCGTTCGGATCGCCCGAGACCAGCACCACGTCGCGGCCCTGCTGGCGCCACGTGCCCATCCGCTGCTGCACCGCCGGGTGGTCGCTCGGCAGGGTGAAGGCGACCGAGGTGGGCAGCGCGCGGTGGGCGATGTCGGCGAGCTGCTCGTTCCAGCCGAGGCCGCCCAGCGCTACCACCAGCGTCGGTTCCATGGGCTCGGCCACGGCGGGCGCCTCGGGCTCGGCCGCGCCGGTCGGCGGTACGTCGTCGACGGTCGCCGCCGGCTCGTCGGGAGCGGCCGCCACCTCCGGCGGTTCGACGTCGGCGACCGGGACTGCGGGCAGCGCCACGGTGTAGCCAGGCCCGGGGGGCGGCACGGGCCGCCGCTCCATCAGGGTCAAGCCCCCGACACTGGCCACGACCAACCCGACGATCACCGCGACACCGGCCAGGGCCGGTGCCCTCGAGCGACGTTCGGCGGTCCGCTCCGCCGGCATCGTCGGCCGGCTCAGTTGCTGGCCGGCAGCGCCGCCTGATTGAACAGCGACACGCCGCGCAGAAGGTCCACGGCGCGGGCGAGTTGGTAGTCGACCTCGGCCAGATCGCCGTTCGACACCGTCTCGCCGTTCTCCTGGTCGTTGTCGAGGCGGCCGCGCAGATCGGCTTCACGGCGGCCGAGACCGCCCTCATCGACGGCCAGCGTCGCTTGCTTGACCTCGATGCTGGGCACGATTCCGGTCGCCTGGATCGAGGTGCCGGCCGGCGTGTAGTAGCGCGCGGTGGTCAGTCGGATCGCCCCTTGGCCCGAGATCGGCATGATGGTCTGCACCGAACCCTTGCCGAAGCTCTGCGTGCCCATGACGATGGCCCGCTTGTGGTCTTGGAGCGCCCCGGCGACGATCTCCGAGGCCGACGCCGAGCCCCCGTTGATCAGGACGACGACGGGCAGCCCGTCCAGGATGTCGCCCGCGCGGGCGTTGTAGCGCTGCACGCTGTCGGCGCGGCGGCCGCGGGTGGAGACGATCTCGCCGCGGTCGAGGAAGAGGTCGGTGACACTCACCGCCTGATCCAACAGGCCGCCCGGATTGTTGCGCAGGTCGAGCACCACGCCGCGCATCTCGTCGCCGAGCTCGTTGCGCAGATCCTCGACCGCCTGGCGCACGGCACTCTCGGTCTGCTCGTTGAAGGTGGTGACGCGGACATAGCCCACCTCGCGCTCGACGCGGGCGCGAACCGGCGAGATCTTGATGATGGCACGGGTCAGCGTGACGTCGAACGGCTCGGCGGCGCTCTCGCGCATGATGGTCAGCTCGATGTCGGAGTTGACCGGGCCGCGCATGCGCTCGACCGCCTCGCCGAGGGTGAGGCCCATCACCTGCTCGCCATCGATGTGGCTGATGAAGTCGCCGGCGCGCAGGCCCGCGCGAGCGGCCGGCGTCTCGTCGATCGGCGAGACCACCTTGACGAGCCCGTTCTCCATCGTGACCTCGATGCCGAGGCCGCCGAATTCGCCGCGGGTCTGCACCTGCATGTCGCGGTAGCGTTCGACGTCGAGATAGCTCGAATGCGGATCGAGCGAGGTGAGCATGCCGGTGATGGCGGCCGAGATCAGCTCGTCGTCGCTGACCTCCTCGACGTATTCGGCGCGCACGCGCTCGAACACGTCGCCGAAGAGCTTGAGCGAGTTGAAGGTGCGCTGGCTGCTCTGCGCGAGCAGCGGACCGGCACCGTAGCCGAGGAGGAAGGCAAGCCCCGCCACCGCAGCCGTGTACCCGATCCTAGCTCCGAAGCCTGCGGTGCGCTTGGTCATGTCTATCCGTCTCCCGAAGCATCGACCCCGAGCCAGGGCAGGGGATCGATGGGCCGACCGTTGCGGCGAAGCTCAACATGCAGATCGGCGGAATATCCGCCGGCGATCATCCGTCCAACTCGTTGCCCGGGTGCGACCCTCGTGCCGGCGGCGACGTCGAGGTCACCCAAGCCTGCCAACACAGAATGATATTCGTCCCCGTGGTCAATGATCAAGACGAGCCCGATGCCCTCGAGTAGGTCGCCGAAAACGACGGTCCCGGCTGCCGGCGCCAGCACGTCGCCCCCATTCCTCGCACCGATGCGCAAGGCCTCGTGCGCCACGGTGCCGTTGCGGTCGCCGAACCGTGCGACGATCGGGCCGACCATCGGCCACGCCCGGTCGGTGGTGACCGCCGGTACCGCCGGGGCCGGCTCGACGGGCAGGGCCTCCGCCGGGGCCGGCAGCCGGGCAGCCAGCGCCTGCAGCGCCCGAAGGTGCCGCACGTCCTGACTGGGGCTGGCCCGCCACAGCCGGACGATCTCGGCGAGTTGGGCGGCCTCGGTCGTCCGCGTCTCGGCGACGGCCGGCACCGTCCAGGCCGCAGCCACGGCCGCAATCACGAGTGCGATGCGGGGAGCGGCCCGCACGCGCTACTCCAGGAGCGAGCGGCCGGTCATCGCCGGCGGCTGCTCGAGATGCATCAACGCGAGGACGGTCGGCGCCACGTCGGCAAGCCGGCCCGGATGCAGGCTCGCCCCCACGGGCCCGCCGACCAGGACGCAAGGTACCGGGTTGAGCGTGTGGGCCGTGTGCGGCTCGCCCGTCGCCGGATCGCGCATCACCTCGCAATTGCCGTGATCGGCGGTCACCAGCACGGTCGCACCGACGTCGGCTGCCGCCGCGAGCGCCCGGCCGAGTTCGACATCGACCGCCTCGACCGCGCGAATGGCGGCCGCCAGCGAGCCGGTGTGACCGACCATGTCGGGGTTGGCGAAGTTGCAGAGGACGAAGTCGTAGCTGTCGCCGCGAATGGCTTCCTCCAGATGGCGCCCGACCTCGGGCGCCGACATCTCCGGTTGCAGATCATAGGTGGGAACCTTGGGCGACGGTACCAAGACCCGTTGCTCGCCCGGACGTGGCGTTTCGTCGCCGCCGTTGAAAAAAAACGTGACGTGCGGGTACTTCTCGGTCTCCGCGAGGCGCAGCTGGCGCTTGCCGGCGGCGGCGAGCACGTCACCCAGCAGGTCCGAAAGTTCCTCGGGCGCGAACAACGGCTTCATGAAACGGTCGAGCCCGCCGCCATACGCCACCAGCGCCAAGGCCGGACGCTCGACCGCGTAGCCGTTCCGCGCGAAGCCGTCGAAGCCGGGATCGAGCAGCGCCTGGAGGATCTCGCGGATACGGTCGGCGCGGAAGTTGGCGGCGAGGATGCCGTCGCCCCCGCCGAAGCCCGCATAGTCGCCCACCGCCGTCGGCTGCACGAACTCGTCCCCCTCGCCGCGCTCGTAGGCGGCGCGGATGGCGCCGATCGCGTCGTCGGCATGCCGGCCCTCCGCCTCGACCATCGCGCGGAACGCTCGCTCGACCCGCTCCCAGCGCTGGTCCCGGTCCATGGCGAAATAGCGGCCGATCACCGTGCCGACAGTGACGCCGTCGAGGTCGGCCAACTCGTCGAGGAAGGCACCGACGAACCCGGCGCCGCCTTGGGGTGCCGTGTCGCGCCCGTCGGTGAGGACGTGGATCACGACGGCAACGCCTTCGGCCGCGAGCGCCCTGGCGAGCGCCGCGATCTGGCCCTGGTGGGAATGCACCCCGCCCGGTGAGACGAGGCCGAGCAGATGGCAGCGCCCGCCGGTCTCGCCCAGCCGCTCGACGAAGCGGCGGAAGTGGGGATTGTCGCGCACCTTGCCGTCGGCAAGGTCGGCATCGATGCGCGGCAGGTCCTGGAGCACGACGCGGCCGGCGCCGAGGTTCATGTGGCCGACCTCGGAATTGCCGAACTGCCCGTCCGGCAGGCCGACATGCGGACCGTCGGTGCGCAGGAGGGTGTGCGGGCAGTTCGCCCAGATGCGGTCGAAATTGGGGGTCCGCGCCTGCGCCACTGCGTTGTCGGCGGTCGCCTCGCGATATCCCCAGCCGTCGAGGATCACGAGCACGGTCGGCGCCTGGGCCATGGGCAAAGGTCCTTCGAGGAGAGCGACGCCGGGAGCGTGCCGTCCCGCCGCCCGGTTGTCGAGACGTGGCCTAAGGGGTGGCGGGAGTCGGGCGCATCTTGGCCCGCTCCTGAGCGATCGTCAGCACGACTTTTCCGGTAGTGCGGCGGGCTTCGAGTTCGGCCAGCGCCGCTCCGGCGTCGGCGAGCGGGAACGTGGCGCCGACATGGGGCCGGAGCCGGCCTTCCTCCCACCAGGCGAAGAGCCGGGCGAAGCTGCGCCGCACCCGTTCCGGGTCGTGTCGGCGGTAGCTGCCCCAGTAGAAGCCGACGGCGGCTACGTTCTTCACGAGCAGCCGGTTGGCCTCCAGCTTGGGCAGTCCTGCGGCGAGGCCGATCACGAGGTAGCGGCCCTCCCAGGCGAGGCAGCGGAGGCTGGCTTCGCCGACCGCACCGCCGACCGGATCGAAGCAGACGTCGACGCCGCGCCCGTCGGTCGCCGCCAGCACCGCCGTTCGCAGGTCGTCCGCTTCGGTGTCGACGGTGATCTCGGCACCGTGGTCGCAGGCGAGCGCCAGCCGCGCGGCACCGCGGGCGCTGGCGATCACGCTGGCACCCATCGCCCGGCCGACCTCGACGGCGGTGAGGCCGACGCCGCCGGCGGCACCGTTGACCAGCAGCGTCTCGCCGGGCCGGAGGGCGGCCCGCCACGCCAAAGCTCCGTACGCCGTCCCGTAGGCGATCGGGAAGCCGGCGGCGACCTCGGCCGGCATGGTGTCGGGCACCCGGACGGCATCCACGGCCCGGACGCGCGCCACCTCGGCGAAAGCGCCGTGGTCGACCACGGCCATGACGCGCTGGCCGACGGCAAGCTCCCGGACACCGGCACCGACCGCGCGCACCCGGCCCGCCAACTCCAGACCTGGCGTGAAGGGCAGGGGCGGCTTCTCCTGGTAGGTGCCGCGGATCATCAGCGTGTCGGCGAAGTTGAGGGCGGCGGCCGCGACGTCGACGGTGACCTCGCCCGCCCCGGGTGCCGGTACCGGCACGTCCTCGAGGACGAGGCTCTGCGGGCCGTCGAGCCCGTGACAGCGGATGGCGCGCATGGCGGTGCTCCGGACGGATGTGGTGCGAGGCTTGGCCGAGGTCGGGCTTGGTGGCAAGACCGGGGTCATGCAGGACTTTTCCCAGATCGAGCGCCAGCGCGGCTACTTCGCCATCGGCGCCGAGGGCATCAGCAAGGCGATGAACCTCGGCACGCTGGTGCGCACCGCCCACGCCTTCGGTGCCAGCTTCGTCTTCATGGTCGATGCCGCCTATTCGGCCAACGCCGCCAAGTCGGACACCTCGCGCGCCGAGGCGCAACTGCCGATCTTCTCCTACGCGTCCGCCGCGGCCCTCGCCCTGCCGCGCACCTGCCGGCTGATCGGCGTCGAGCTGGTCGAGGACGCGGCGGCGTTGCCGAGCTTTCGCCACCCCAAGGCCGCCGCCTACGTGCTCGGCCCGGAGCGCGGCGCGCTCTCCGCCGAAATGCAGGCGCGCTGCGACCATATCGTGCGCATCCCGACGCGGTTCTGCGTCAACCTCGGGGTGGCCGCCGCGATCGTCATGTACGACCGCATGCTGTCGATGGGCCGCTTCGCCGAGCGCCCGGTCGGCGCCGGTGCGGCCACCGCTCCACCCCCCGCGCACGTCCACGGCGGACCGAAACGCCGGCGCAAGGCCGACATCGCATCCTGAGCGGTCCGGGCAACGTCTTTGCGGCGGGAGCCGGTGCGCCTATATGTGCGGGCAGCCGCGAAGC
This sequence comes from Geminicoccaceae bacterium, assembly GCA_050485385.1. Lineage (GTDB taxonomy): Bacteria > Pseudomonadota > Alphaproteobacteria > Geminicoccales > Geminicoccaceae > RECO01. The sequence goes on from JBJHBG010000029.1 coordinate 32,445, forward strand.
CCTTTCCACCGACCGAGTCCATTGCCCATGACGTATCGCCTCCTCGTCGCCGTCGTGACGATCCTCCCGCTCGCGTGGTCGGCCGCACTGGATGCCGCCGAGCAGACCTTCGTTGCGAGCTATCGGGACTGGAGCCTGTTTACCTACCAGGACGGCGGCAACCGCATGTGCTTCATCGCCAGCGAGCCGACCCGACGCGACGGCAACTACACCCGCCGCGGCGACCCGGCACTGTTGGTCACCCGCCTGCCGGGGCAGGCCGATTCCAGCGAGGTCAGCATGCAGCCGGGCTACACCTTCCAGGAAGGCAGCAGCGTGCGGGTGGTGGTCGACGGCAACCAGCGCTTCGAGATGTTCACCCAGGGCGAGTACGCCTGGACGCGGGGCCCGGCCGACGATCAGGCCCTGATCGCCGCGATGCGCGCCGGCATCGAGTTGTCCGTGCGTGGCACCTCCACCCGCGAGACCTGGTCCGAGGACACCTACTCGCTGTTGGGCTTCACCGCCGCCTACAACGCCATGCAGCAGGCCTGCAGCTCGTGAGTCCCGCGGCCGCAACGACCGGGCCGGTCGGGCTCGACCGCGCCGCGCTGGCGGTTGTCCTGGCCGAGATCGGCGTGCCCGAGCGGCAGGTGCGCATGCGGACAGCCCAGATCTGGGGCTGGCTCTACCGCCGGGGGGCGGACGGCTACGACCGGATGACCGATCTGCCGCAGGGGCTGCGTGAGGCGCTGGCCGAGCGGCTGCCGTGGCGACGGCCGGCCGTGTCCGAACGGCAGACCTCGAGCGACGGCACCATCAAGTGGCTGATCCGCATGGGCGACGGTCGCGAGGTGGAGGCGGTCTACATTCCCGAGCCCGACCGCGGCGCCTTGTGCATCTCGACCCAGGTCGGCTGCACGCTCGCCTGCACCTTCTGCCACACCGGCACGATGAAGCTGGTCCGCAACCTGGAGGCGGCCGAGATCGTCGAGCAGGTTCGGATTGCCCGCGACACGCTGGGCGACTGGGACGACGCCGGGCCGCGCCGGCTCACCAACATCGTCGTCATGGGCATGGGCGAGCCGCTGTTCAACTACGACAATGTCCGCGACGCGTTGCGGATCGCCATGGACGGCGAGGGCATCGGCATCTCCAGGCGGCGCATCACGCTCTCGACCTCGGGGGTGGTGCCGCGCATCGGCGAGGTCGGTCTGGACCTCCGCACCAAGCTCGCCATCTCCCTCCACGCCGTGCGCGACGAGTTGCGCGACGTGCTGGTGCCGATCAACCGGAAATGGCCGCTCGCCGAGCTGCTCGACGCCTGCCGCCGCTATCCGCACGACGGCCGGCCGATCACCTTCGAATACGTCATGCTGGACGGCGTCAACGACGGTGACGCCGACGCGCGCGAACTGGTCCGGCTGCTCCAGGGCTTTCCCGCCAAGGTCAATCTGATCCCCTTCAACCCCTGGCCCGGTACCGACTACGCCTGCTCGTCCGCCAAGCGAATCGACGCCTTCGCCCGCATCCTGGAAGACGCGGGTTTCGCCTCGCCGATCCGCCGCCCGCGTGGCCGCGACATCCTCGCCGCCTGCGGCCAGCTCAAGACGGCGAGCGAGCGGGCGCGCCGCGAGCGGGTGGCGAGCGCCGCATGATCCGCCGCTTCATCGGCCGCTTTCTGGCCGTCGTCGGTTTCCTCAGCCTGCTCCTGGTGGCCGCCGTCGCCGCCCTCGTCTGGTGGGGCATGGGTCAGCTCGAGCGGCGGACCGCCGTTGCCGTGCCGGAGACGGTGGTCGTCGTCGCCGACTGGCGCGGCGGGGTGCCCGAGAAGAGCCGCGGCTTCTCCGGCCTGCCGGGCCTGCCCTTCGACGCGACGCCGGCCCTGCCCGACGTGCTGCTCGCCCTCGACCGCGCCGCCGGGGATCCCCGCGTTCGGGCACTGGTGGTGCGGATGGACGGCGAGGGTCTGGGGCTCGCCAAGGCGCAGGAGCTGCACGCGGCCGTCCGCCGTTTCGGTGCCGCGAACAAGCCCACCTTCGTCTACGCCGACAGCCTCGGCGAGTTGCAGGGCGGCATGGTCGGCAGCTACCTCGCCGCGGCCTTCGACCACGTTCAGCTCCAGCCGCTCGGCACGCTCGGCCTCACCGGCCTCAGCGCCGAGCAGCCCTATTTCGGCCGGTTGCTCGACGAACTCGACGTCGGCCGGCAGGTCGTCCAGCGCGAGGCCTACAAGACGGTGCTCGAATCGTTCGAGCGGAGCGAGCCGTCGCCGGAGCAGCGGGCGACGCTCCAGCGGCTCCTGGACGGCCTGTTCGACCAACTCGTGGACGGCATCGCCGCCGGTCGTGGCCTCGAGCCCGTTGCGGTACGGCAGGCGGTCGATCGGGGGCCGCTCTTGGGCGAGGAAGCCCTGGCGCTGGGGCTGATCGACGCCATCGGCCACGAGCCCGAGCTTTGGCAGCGGGTGCGAGAGCGGGCCGGCACCGACGCGCGGATCATGCTGCAGCGCTACGTCCGCGCGGCGCCGCCGGACGAGGTGACGCCGGCGGCGACGGTCGGTTTCGTCCACGCGGTCGGGCCGATCCGGCGGGGCAGCGAGGAGCGCTTCGGCGGCCGGCTGGAGATCGCGGGCGACAGCCTCGCCGCCGCCATCGACGCGGCCCGCGAGGCGCGGGTCGACGCCCTGCTGGTGCGGGTCAGCTCGCCCGGCGGCTCGGCCGTCGCCTCCGAGACCGTCGCCGGCGCGCTGCGGCGGGCCAAGGTGGCGGGCATCCCGGTGATCGTCTCGATGGGCGACGTCGCGGCATCCGGCGGTTACTGGATCGCCATGGACGCCGACCGTCTGCTCGCGGCACCGATGACGCTCACCGGCTCCATCGGCGTGGTCGCCGGCAAGCCGGCCTTGGGCGAGCTGCTGGAGCGCATGGGGGTGGACGTCGCGATCGAGCGCCGTGGCGCCAATGCCGGCTTCGGCTCCTTGGTCGAGCCTTGGGACGAACGGGCGCTCGCGCGACTGGAGACCCTGCTCGACGACGTCTACGAGAGCTTCGTCGACGGCGTCGCCGCCGGTCGCGGCATGGCGCCGGAGCGGGTGCGCGCGGTGGCGGGCGGGCAGGTCTGGACCGGCAGCGAGGCGGCGACGCACGGCCTCGTCGACCAGTTGGGCGGCTTTCTCGAGGCACTCGACGCGGCAAAGGTGGCGGCCGGCGTGACCGTCGACGACGTCGTCACCCTCCAGCCCTTCCCCCGACCGCGACCGCCCTTCCTGGATGCGCTCGAAGGTCTGGAGTTTCTGGGCATCACCCTGGGCGAAATCGCTTGGTGGCTCCACGATCTGCAACGCGGCGCCGAACTGCGCATGGAAGCGCACCCACCGAGGCTGCGCTGAGGCGGGGGCATCTGGCCCCGGCGCCTTCCACCCTCAGGCGGCGGATTCGTTGGCTTGGTGCTGGCTGCTGACGATCGGGTCGAGCGCGTAGCCCTCGGCGCGGACGGTGCGCAGGAGGTCGGCTTCGCCCGGCGCGTTGAGGGCCTTGCGCAGCCGGCGCACGGTGGCGTCGACGGTGCGCAACTCGACCTCCTGGTTGATGCCCCAGACGGCGTCGAGCAGTTGCGCCCGGCTGAAGACGCGGCCGGGGTTTTCCATCAGGTGGCGGAGCAGGCGGAACTCGGTCGGGCTGAGGGAGAGGTGGCGGCTGCCGCGCATGACGCGATGCGCATTGAGGTCCATCAAGAGTTCGCCGGCGCGCAGTTCCGGGTCGTCCAGCGCCGGCCGGGCGCGGCGCAGGACGGCGCGGGCGCGGGCGATCACCTCGGCCATGGAGAACGGCTTGACGATGAAGTCGTCGGCGCCCGTCTCCAGCCCGCGCAATCGATCCGGCTCCTCGGCGCGGGCGGTGAGCATGATGATCGGCAGCCGTTGGGTCGCCGGCTTGCGCCGCAACCGCCGGCAGACCTCGATGCCCGACAGGTGCGGCAGCATCCAGTCGAGGATGACGAGGTCCGGCACGCGCTCGGTGATCGACAAGAGCGCGTCCTCGCCGTCATAGGCTTGGCCGACCTCGAACCCGTTGCTTTCGAGGTTGTAGGCCAGGAGGTCTTGGATCGGGGCCTCGTCCTCGACGACCAGAACGTAGGGCTTCACGTCGTCTCGCTCCGTAGCCGGTTGATGCGGTCGCCGTGGATCACGTAATGCAGGCGTTCCGCAATGTTGGTGGCGTGATCGCCGATCCGCTCCAGATGCTTGGCGATGAACAAGAGGTCGATCGAGGACGATGTCGTGCGCGGATCTTCGAGTACGTAGGTGAGCACTTCACGGAAAATGCTGTCGTAGAACTCGTCGACTTCGCTGTCGCGGTGCCAGACGGTCATCGCCTTCTTGGCATCGCGCTGGATGTAGGCGTCGATGACGTCGGTCAGCATGTCCTGGCAGAGCTGGCCGAGCCGCCCCAGCGACTTGATCGCCGGCAAGGCCGGCTCCTTCGCCAGCCGCCTCGAACGCTTGGCGACGTTCACCGCGTAGTCGCCGATACGCTCGAGGTCGTTCGAGATCTTGAGCGACATGGCGATCAGCCGGAGGTCGATCGCCATCGGCTGGCGCAGCGCGAACAGGCGCACGGCCATCTGATCGACCGTTTCCTCCAGCGCGTCCAACCTCTGGTCGCTCTGGATCACGCGTTCGGCAGCGCCGAGGTCGCGCAGGGTCAACGCCACGAGCGCGCCCGCCACCTGGGTCTCGGCGAGCCCGCCCATCTCGACGATGGTGTTGACCAGGGTTTCCAGGTCGGTGTCGTAGGCTTTCACGATATGGTCGCCCGGCATGGCGTGCTCGAACCCCCGATGGTGGACGCAGCCCTCGCGCGCGGTCCTATCGGCCGACGCGAGGATACGGCCCCCCACCACTGCGAACGGTTGTAGGGGCCGAATATGACAGCCATGTGGCAGTGCGCGGCGATGCGCGCCAGGGGTGCCGGTCAGGCGAAGTGCTTGGAGAGCGTCAGATCCTGGCGGGCGTAGTGCGAGCCGAGGCCGTCGCCGTAGAGCCGGCTGGGCAGCGCTGCCATGCGCTCGTAGTTGAGGTGGCCGACGAGCTGGCCGTCGTCGAGCAGGAACGGCACCTCGTGCGAGCGTACCTCCAACACCGCCCGCGTGCCGTCGGGATGGCCGAAGCCGGGATCGAAGAAGCCTGCGTAGTGCACCCGAAACTCACCGACCAACGTGTCGTAGGCGACCATCTCGGCGGCGGCGGCGGGCGGCACGACGACGCGTTCCTTGGAGGCCAGGATGTAGAAGTCGTCGGGGTCGAGCACGAGCCCGCCGCCCGGCCTGGGCGCGATCTCCTCCCAGAACTCGGCGGCGGCATGGGCCTTGGGGGCATCGACGTCGATCAGCCCCGCGTGCTTGCGCGCACGAAACGCGATCGGCCCGTCGCCGTCGCCGAGGGTGTCGACGTGAAACGCGACCAAGCCGTCGCGCAGCGCTGCCGCCGGCCGTGCGAGGGGCGCGCGCAGGTTCATGGCGTCGAGCTCGGCGCGGTCGAACGCGGCGTCGCCGAGCCGGAGGCGCAGTTGCACCAACCGCGAGCCCCGGCGCACCTTGATCGAGAAGGTGCGCGGCGCGATCTCGGCCCACAGCGGGCCCTTGTAGCCGGCGGGGATGCGGTCGAACTCGGTGCCGCGATCGGTGATGACGCGGGCGAACACGTCGAGCCGGCCGGTCGAGCTCTTCGGATTGGCGCTGGCGGCGACGTGGGACGGCAGCGCCACCCGTTCCTGCAAGGGCACCAGATAGACGCAGCCGCGCTCGAGCACGGCCGCTTCGTCGAGCCGGAGCGCGTGCATGGCGTGGCGCTCGACCGCGGCGGCAACGTCACGGCCGCGACCGGGCAGGAAGCTGAAGGGCAGGCGGTAGGCGACGTCGCCGAGGCGGAGGTCGACGCTGGCCGGCTGAACCTGCCCCTTCTCCGGGGCCGGCCCGGCGATCCAGCCCGCGACGAACGCCGCCTCCAGCGCCTGCGCCGGCAGGATGCCGCGGGCGGTCGGGCTTTTCAAAAGCGCGGCACCGTCGTCCATGGTTCCGGTTCTTAGCCGCGCCTGGTCCGCCTTGCCAGCGTGGCCGTGTCAGGCGGCCGCAACCGCCGCCACCCGCGCCTCCAGGAGGGCCACCAGATCGTCCGGCGGCAGCTCGATCTGGAGACCGCGCCGGCCGCCGTTCACCAGCACCTTGGCGAAGCCCAGGGCTGCCCGGTCGACCACGGCGGCGAGGCGACGGCGTTGACCGAACGGGCTGATGCCGCCCTTGACGTAGCCGGTCGCACGCTCGGCCACGGCGACCGGCGCCATCGCCGCCCGTTTCACGCCGAGCGCGCGGGCCAGCGCCTTCAGGTCGAGGGTCCGATCCACTGCGAGCAAAGCCATCGCCAAGGGGGCACCGTCGGGCTCGACCACGAGCGTCTTCAACAGGCGCGCGGGCGCGATGCCGAGGCGCGACGCGGCCTGCAAGCCGATCGGCTCGCAGCCCGCCTCGAACGCGTATTCGTGCAGCGTGTAGGCGACGCCGAGCCGTGCGAGGGCGGTGGTGGCGGGCGTTCCTCCCGTGGCGGTCAAGCGTGGTCCTTGCGCCGACGGATCTCCGCGAACACGGCGGCGGCCGGCTCGTCGCGCAGCCCCAGATGCTGGCGGATGGCCGGCTCGTCGGCGCGCAGGAACGGATTGGTGCGCAACTCCTCCTCGATGGTGGTCGGCACCGTGGGCTCGCCCCGCTCGCGCGCCTCCTCGACGCGCCGTGCCCGTGCCGCGAGGGCCGCGTTGTCGGGGTCGACCGTGAGGGCGAAGCGGGCGTTGGCGAGGGTGTATTCGTGGCCGCAGTAGACGCGGGTGGCGGGCGGCAGGGCCGCCAGCTTGGCGAGCGAGGCCCACATCGCCTGCGGGCTCTCCTCGAACAGCCGGCCGCAGCCCATCACGAACAGCGTGTCGCCGGCGAACAGAACCTCGCTGTCGGGGAAATGGTAGACGATGTGACCGGCGGTGTGTCCCGGCGTTTCGAACACCTCGGCGGTGGCGTGGCCGAGCGCGAAGCTCTCGCCCTCGGCGACGGTGAGGTCGAGCCCGGCGATGCGGCCGAACTCCGCGCGCGGCCCGACCGCCTTGCAGCCGGTCACGCGCTTCAGATCGGCGAGCCCGGCCGTGTGGTCCCCATGGTGGTGGGTGATCAAGACCCAGTCGAGCCGGCGCCCGCGCTGCTCGAGTGCGGCGAGGATCGGCCCCGCCTCGCCGGGGTCGACCACGCCCGTGGTGCCGGTCTCCGGCTCGAACAGCAGATAGGCGTAGTTGTCGCGCAGGAGCGGCACGAGCTCGACGTTCAAGCGGGCCATGTCCGGGCTCCTCTCTTGGCGTGGGTGGCTTCCGATCACCCGCAAGTTAGACTACATCCAGGAGCGAGGTCAGCCCAGTTCCACGGGAAGATCGGTCATGCGTCCTGACATCGGCGAGCTGGAGACGTTCTACGCGAGCCGGCGCGGTATCCTGGCGGCCCGCTTGATCGGGCGGCGGCTGCGCGCGTTCACGCCGGAGCTGCCGGGCCTGCGCGTGTTGGGCCTCGGCTATCCCGGGCCGTTCCTCGACGGCTTCGCCGCGCGGGCCGAACGCGTCCTCGCCTTCATGCCGGACGAGCAGGGGGGACGGCGCTGCCGCCGGCGCGACGGCAACGTGGCGGCGGTGGTCAAGGAGACCATGCTGCCGCTCGCCGACCGTGCGGTCGACGTCGTCCTCCTCGCCCATGCCCTGGAAGCGACCGACCGCGCCAACCGGCTCCTGCGCGAGATTTGGCGGGTGCTCGACGACGGTGGTCGGCTGGTCGCCATCGTCCCCAATCGCCGAGGCGTCTGGTGCCTTGCCGAAGGGACGCCGTTCGGCCACGGCCGGCCCTACAGCGCGTCGCAACTCCACGACCTGTTGCGCAACAACCTGTTCGAGCCGCTCCGCCGGCAACGCGCACTGCACGTACCGCCCTTCACCTCGCGGCTGTGGCTGCAGACGGCACCGGTCTGGGAGCGCGTCGGCGAGCGGCTGACCGGCCAGTTCAGCGGCGTGATCCTGGTCGAGGCGCAGAAGACCACGGTGGCCGCGACACCCGTCCTGGCGGAGCCGAGCCGGCGCTCGCAGCGGGTGCTCGCCATGCCGCTACGGGGTGCGGCCGCGCGCGAGCAGGCGGCGGAACCGGACGTGGCGGCGATGGACCGCGGCAACGGCGACGGTCCATCGGCGCGACCGATAGCCTTTACCTCCCGTCGTCGCCGCAGTTAATGTAACGGGCCACGCTCGCTCCGGTGCTTTCATGAACAAGACGGCCACCTCTCTCGGCGACCTCCGGCGCGAGATCGACCGTATCGACAGCGCGATCGCGGACCTCTTGATCCGCCGTCACGGTGTGGTCCAGGACGTCGGCCGCGCCAAGGCCGGCAGCGGCGCGCCGGTGCGACCGGGCCGCGAGGCCGACGTGCTGCGGCGCTTGGTGGAGCATACCGACGGCAAGCTCGCGCCGCAGGCCGTGGTGCGTGTCTGGCGCGAGATCTTCGCCGCCGCCACCCGTCAGCAGGGACCCTTCGCCGTTGCCGTCTGCGCGCCGACCGGTGAGCGCGACCTCTGGGATCTGGCCCGGGCGCATTTCGGCGCGGCCACGACGACGCTACGGGTCGACCGGCCGGCGCAGGCGCTGCGGGCCTTGGCCGAGGATGCAGCGCAGATCGCCGTGCTGCCGCCGCCGAGCGACGAGGTGCTGTGGTGGACCGGGCTGATCGAGGCGCAGCCCCGCTTGCACGTTATCGCGCGCTTGCCCTTCGCGGCAGCGCCCGGCGAATCGGGCGACGGCAACGCCGCCGCGGAGGCGTTCGCCCTGGCGCGGGTCGAGCCCGATCCCTCCAGCGACGACCTGAGCCTGCTCGCTGTCGAGGCGACGGCGGGCACCAGCCGCGGCCGCCTCAAGGAGATGCTGGCTGCCGCCGGCTTCGAGGCGGCATGGCGGGCGGTCGCCCGGCCGGGCGTCGAGAGCCCGCACGCGATCCACCTGATCGAGGTCGCGGGCTTCGTCGACGATGCGGACGACCGTCTGGTGCAGTTCGGCCGCGACCACATGCGCGAGGTCCATCGCGTGCTCCGTCTGGGCGCCTACGCCCGTCCCCTGCGGCTCGGCTCGGCTGCCTGACCACCCCGTCTCGTCTCCGCACCTGGTAGGATCGCCCATGTCCGGCCCCATCCCCCGCCCCGGTATTCTCGACATCCAGCCCTATGTCGGCGGCAAGGCCGAGGCCGACGGCCGGAGCGACGTGGCGAAGCTCTCCGCCAACGAGTCGCCGCTCGGCCCCAGCCCCTCGGCGATCGAGGCCTATCAGGGCCTCGCCACGGCCCTGCACCGTTATCCCGACGGCGGCTCGGTCAAGCTCCGGCGGGCACTCGGCGACTTTTGCGGACGCGATGCCGAGCGCATCGTCTGCGGCGCCGGCTCGGACGAGCTGATCAGCCTCCTGCTCCAGGCCTATGCCGGCCCCGGCGACGAGGTGATCCACTCGGCCCACGGCTTTCTCATGTACCGGCTCTCCGCCTTGGCCGTGGGCGCGACCCCCGTCGCCGCCCCCGAGGCCGACCTCCACACCTCGGTCGACGCCATCCTGGAGCGGGTGAACGCGCGCACGCGGCTCGTCTTCCTCGCCAATCCGAACAACCCGACCGGCACCTATCTGCCGGCGGCGGAACTCGCCCGCTTGCACGGCGCCCTGCCGGAGCAGGTCCTCCTCGTGCTCGACGCCGCCTATGCCGAATATGTCGACCGGCCCGACTACGACGACGGCTTCGCCCTGGCCGATGGGGCTGCGAACGTGGTCGTGCTGCGGACCTTCTCCAAGATCATGGGGCTCGCGGCGCTGCGGCTCGGCTGGTGCTACGCGCCCGCGGCGGTGATCGACGTGCTGAACCGGGTGCGCGGGCCGTTCAACGTGTCCGCCGCCGCCCAGGCCGTCGGGCCGGCCGCCCTTGCCGACCGGGAGCATCTGGCCAAGGCGCGCGCCCACAACGACCGCTGGCGGCCCTGGCTCTCGGCCGAACTGGAGCGGCTGGGTTTCGCGCTCACGCCGAGCGTGGGTAATTTCGTGCTGGTGCGTACCGGCAGCGTCGACCGGGCCAAGGCGATGCTGGCGACGCTGGAGCAGGGCGGCGTGCTCGCCCGGGCGATGGGCGGCTACGGCCTTGCCGAGTGCGTGCGCATCAGCGTCGGCCTCGAGGCCGAGAACCGCCGCACGGTCGAGCTCCTGGCAGCGGCCGATCTGGCACGGGTGGCCTGATGGCATTCCGCATCGACCGGCTGGCGCTGCTCGGCACCGGGCTGATCAACGGTTCCTTGGCCTTGGCCCTGAAGAAGCGGGGTGCTGTCGGCGAGGTGGTGGGGTGCGCCCGCCGCGAGACGACGGTGGCCCGCGCGCGCGAACTCGGCATCTGCGACGTCGCGACGACCGATCCGACGACGGCCGTCAGGGGCGCCGACATGGTGGTCATCGGCACGCCGCCCGGTGCGGCCGGTGCCGTGGCGGCGGCGATGGCGCCGGGGCTCGGCGCCGAGGCCATCGTCACCGACGTCGGTTCGGTCAAGGCCGGCATCGTCGCCCAGGTGGCGCCGTACCTCGCCAATCTCGCCCGTTTCGTGCCCGGCCATCCGGTCGCCGGCACCGAACATTCCGGGCCGGATGCCGCCTTCGCCACCTTGTTCGAGCATCGCCGCTGCATCCTGACGCCCCTGCCGGAGACCGACCCGACAGCGACCCTCCAGGTCCGCCGCATGTGGGAAACGGTGGGCGCTGCCGTCGACGAGATGACGCCCGAGCACCACGACCGCATCCTCGCCATCACCTCGCACCTGCCGCATCTGATCGCCTACACCATCGTCGGTACGGTCGACGACCTGGAGGAGCAGGCGCAGAGCGAGGTCTTCAAGTACGCTGCCGGCGGCTTCACCGACTTCACCCGCATCGCCGCCTCCGATCCGGTGATGTGGCGCGACGTGTTCCTCAACAACAAGCCGGCGGTGCTGGAGATGCTCGGGCGCTTCACCGAGGACCTGATCGCCTTGCAGCGAGCGATCCGCTGGGACCAGGGCGAGACGTTGGAAGACCTCTTCACCCGCACCCGCGCCATCCGCCGCGGCGTCGTCGAGGCGGGCCAAGCCTATGTTCGCCAGCCCGAGGACCCGCTGGCGACCAAGCCCTGAGCCTTGGTCGAGCCCCGTTCCCTCGGCTGGGTGTTCGCCTACGGCTCGCTGCTCTGGCAGCCGGAGTTCGTCCCCGTCGAGCAGCGGCGGGCGACCCTGCACGGCTATCACCGCTCGCTCTGCCTCTACTCCTGGGTGCACCGTGGCACGAGGGAGCGGCCGGGTCTCGTCCTCGGCCTCGATGTGGGCGGGCAATGCGAAGGCATGGTGCAGGCCTACGACCTGCACGACGAACCGCACGTCCTGGCCGATTTAGACCGCCGCGAGTTGCCCGACGACAGCTACCACCGCGTCCGCGTCGAAGTGTCGACCGAGGCGGGCCTGGTGCACGCCTGGGCCTACGTCGTGAACCACGCCAGTATTCAGTATGCGGGCCTCTTGCCGGACGCCGAACTCCTGCGCTTGGTGCGCCAAGGTCGCGGTCAGCGTGGGCACAACGTCGACTACGTCCGCAGCACCGTGGCGCATCTGGACGACCTCGGCATCGCCGACCCCGCCCTCTCCCGGCTGGCGATGCTGCTCACACCCTGAGCGGTCGCCGACTTGACACTAGTCGGCATCGACCCTACCCACATATTCTAAATCTTTGATCAGGCTCGAGACATGGTTCAGTAACTTTGGGTCGCGCTGCTCGCCTTGTCTTTCTCGCTAGGCGCTCCTGCCAGCCACGCCAGCGCGGTCTATTGGAGCCTGTTCAACGTCGAAGGCGAGCGCGCGCTCGACGCGGTCTACGTCACCTATGCCACGCTGCCCGACATGCTGAACGACATCAATCGAACGGGCGTGTTCACGCCGAGCGGGTTCGGTGCGGGACGCAACGTCGTCGGCTCCGGTTCCGACGGTGTGACCTACTGGAACCTCTTCAACGTCGAGGGCGAAAGTGCGCTCGACGCGGTCTACGTAACCTACACCACTTAGCGTGATCCCGCCGGCCTGCGATGACGGCGTCGGCAACCCGAGCGGGAGGACGCGATGAAGCGCTATGTGGGGCTGGACGTGTCGCAGAAGACGACGGCGATC
>JBJHBG010000030.1:0-41551 GCA_050485385.1 Geminicoccaceae bacterium
CCTCGTCGCTGGTCGTGCGCAGCACCTCGCCGAGCCGGGCGACGTAGCCGGCGAGGCGCCGGACACCGCTCTCGAGGTAAAGCGGGCCGAGTGCCTGGGCGAGCGCCATGCGGCTGGCCAGCACCCAGCCATGGCCGGTTGGTGCGTCGACCTGGTCGGCCAGCACCACCCAGTTGCCGCCGGCATCGAGGGCGACGTCGAGGGCGTAAACGGCGAGCCAGGGCTCGGGGGGGCGCGACCACTGCATGCAGGGATAGAGGTACTCGGGACTACCGAAGACGAGGCCCGGCGGCAGCACCCGCTCGCGCAACAGCCGCTGCCGACCGTAGAGGTCGCGGAGCGTCGCTTCGATCAGCCGCGCGCGCTGGGTAACGGCCGCCTCCAGGCGCTGCCACGTCGGCTGGTCCAACAAGATCGGCCAGAGGTCGAGGTCCCACGCGGCCTTCTTGTCGTCCGGCCGCGCGTAGACGTTGAAGGCGATACCGGTCGCCTGGAGCCGCCGCCGCACGTCGCGTTGCATTTCCGCCCGCGCGTCGGGCGTCAACGCGGCGAAGCGCTCGACGAAGTTTTGCCACGCCGGGCGCACCTCGCCTTGGGCGTCGACGCAGGCGTCGAACACGCCGGCTAGGGGCCGATAGCCGCCGAGCGTGTCGAGCGCGGATGTGGCGCGGGCGAGGGCGGTGTGGCTCGACATGGGATCCCCGGCCGTCGGCCGGCTGTCCTTCGGGTCCGGAGCCATAGACGGTAGCGCCGAAGCTTAGCCGCCAAGACGGGCGTCAGCCAAGGCCCGCGTGGTCCACCGCCGTACGGCGGAGATCGAGGGTGACCGGTGCCGACGGGTGTGGCGACAGCGTCCGCGGACGCAACGGACCGGGCGTGTGGCCCATGGTCTGGAAGCGCGACAGCCGGCGGCCCTGCGCCTCGAAGTCGTTGACCGGCAGCGTCTCGTAGTTGCGCCCGGCGGGGTGCATGACGTGGTAGGTGCAGCCGCCGACCGAGCGGCCGGCCGCACCGTCGACGACGTCGAACACGAGGGGCGCGTGGACGCCGATGGTGGGATGCAGGCACGAGGGCGGCTGCCAGGCGCGAAAGCGCACGCCGGCCACCGCACAGGTCGCGTCGACCCGCTGCAATGGCAGGGTCCAGCCGTTGCAGGCAACGGCGTAGCGCCCGCCGAGATCGCCCGTGACCCGAACCTGAAGGCGTTCCAGCGAACTGTCGACGTACCGCGCGGTGCCGCCGACGGTCCCCTCTTCGCCCATGACGTGCCAAGGCTCCAGCGCGGCCCGCAGCTCCACCGAAAGACCGGCGACGTCGACATGGCCGTAGAGTGGGAAGCGGAACTCGAAATGCGGCAGGAACCAGGCCGCGTCGAACGGCATCCCCGCAGCGCCGAGATCGTCGAGCACGGCCAGGAAGTCCTGCCAGACGTAGTGCGGCAACATGAAGCGGTCGTGCAGTGCGGTGCCGAAGGGCACCAGCCGGCCGGTATAGGGTCGGCGCCAGAACCACGCGATCAGCGCCCGCAGCACGAGTTGCTGGGCGAGGCTCATCCTGGGGTGCGGCGGCATTTCGAAGGCACGGAACTCGACCAGCCCGAGCCGGCCGGTCGGACCGTCGGGGCTGTAGAGCTTGTCGATGCAGATCTCCGCCCGGTGCGTGTTGCCGGTCACGTCGACCAGAAGGTTCCGGAAGATGCGGTCGACCAGCCAGGGCGGGCACTGGTGCGGCTCGGCGGTCAGGGGGTCCGGCACCTGGGCGAGGGCGATCTCCATCTCGTAGAGCTGGTCGTTGCGCGCTTCGTCGAGGCGCGGCGCCTGACTGGTGGGGCCGATGAACAGGCCCGAGAAGAGGTACGAGAGCGACGGATGGTTCTGCCAGTAGCGGATCAGCGACGCGAGCAGGTCCGGGCGGCGGAGGAAGGGGCTGTCGGCCGGTGTCGGGCCGCCGACGACCACGTGGTTGCCGCCGCCGGTGCCGGCCGGCCTGCCGTCGAGCATGAACTTGGCGGTGTCCAGCCGGGCGAGCCGCGCTTCCTCGTAGACCGCCTCGGTGATCTCGACCTGTTCGGCCCAGCTCCGCGACGGCTGCACGTTGACCTCGATCACGCCCGGATCGGGCGTCACCTTGATCGCTTGCAGCCGGGCGTCGCTCGGCGGCGGATAGCCCTCGATCTGCACCTGGAGATCGAGGGCATAGGCCGTCTCCTCGACGGCGGCCACGAGGTCGACGAAGGCGTCGGCCGACGGCATCGGCGGCAGGAACACGGCAAGCCGCCCGTCGCGGGGCTCGACCGTCAGGGCGGTCCAGACCCTCGACTTGTCGTCGTCGACCGCGCCGCCGGGCGCAGCCGACGAAAGCCGCGGTGCCGTCTCGTCCCCGCGCCGCTGGAAGGTGGGCGTGCGCGCGGGCAGCGCACCGTGCGCGGCGAAGGGGTCGAGCGGGATCAGCGGTTCCGGCTCGGCGCCGGGGCCGGTGGCGAGCGAGCCGAGCGGCAGCCGGAAGCCGACCGGGCTGTCACCTGGGATCAGCACGATGGCACCGCGCCGGGTCCGCCAGCGCTCGGTGCGCCAGCGAAAGCGCCGCCGGCCGTCGGCCTTCGCCTGCCAGGGCTGGAGCGGCAGCACCATGCCGGTGGGCTGGCCCAAGCCGCGGTCGAACACGGCGGCCAGCCGGCGCCGCGCTTCCGGGTCGTCGAGCCGGTTGTCGCCGGGGGTGACGCCGGGCGGCAACTGGTGCTCTTGGAGCAGGAAGTGCGCCGGGTCCTCGTAGGCCGGCTGGGCTGCGTCCGGCGCCACCTCCAGCGCCGCCGCGAGCGCCGCAGCGAAGCGCTCCGCGTCGGCGAAGCTGCGGGCTTCGCTCGGCGTCTCGGGGGCGATGTGGCGGGCATCCTCCCACATGGGTTCGCCATCGATGCGCCAATGCAGGGCGAAGGCCCAACGGGGCAGTTGCTCGCCCGGATACCACTTGCCCTGGCCGTGGCTGAGCAGGCCCGACGACGCGAAACGAGCGCGCAACCGGCGGATCAGGTCGTCCGCTCGCGCCCGCTTGGTCGGTCCCACGGCCGCCGTGTTCCACTCGTCGCCGTCGCGGTCGTCGACGCTGACGAAGGTGGGCTCGCCGCCGACGGTAAGCCGCACGTCGTCGGCCCGGAGGCGCCGATCGATCGCCTGGCCCAGGGCATCGATGCTCGCCCATCGCGCATCGGTATAGGGCAGGGTGACGCGCGGATCCTCGGCGATGCGCTCGATCTTCATGGTGAAGTCGAAGGCGACCTCGGCCGGATCGACGGTGCCCTGGATCGGCGCGGCGGAACTCGGATCGGGCGTCGCCGCCAACGGCAGGTGCCCCTCGCCGGCCAGGAGGCCCGAGGTGGGATCGAAGCCGATCCAGCCGGCACCCGGCAGGTAGACCTCGCACCAGGCGTGCAGGTCGGTGAAGTCGACGTCGGTGCCGGACGGCCCGTCGAGGGCGGCCTGATCGGCCTTGAGCTGGATCAGGTAGCCGGACACGAACCGCGTCGCGAAGCCGAGATGGCGCAAGAGCTGAGCGAGCAGCCACGAGCTGTCGCGGCACGAGCCGGATGCGCTCTCCAGCGTCGCCTCGGGCGTCTGCACGCCCGGCTCCATGCGGATCAGATAGGCGATGCGCCGTTGGATGTCCTGGTTGAGCTCGACCAGAAAATCGACGGTATTCCTGGGAGTTCGATCGAGGCTCTCGAGCAATGCACGAAAGAGCGGGCCACCGGCCTCACGCTTCAGATAGGGCGCGAGGTCGTGGCCGAGCTCGGCACCGTAGTCGAAGGGAAAGCTGTCGGCCGACGCTTCCACGAAGAAGTCGAACGGGTTGAGCACCGCCATCTCGGCGACGAGGTCGACCTCCACGACCAGCCGGTCGGTCTTCTCGGGAAAGACGCAGCGCGCCTGCCAGTTGGCGTACGGGTCCTGCTGCCAGTTGAGGAAGTGCTCGCGGGGCTCGACCTTCAGCCCGTAGCTCAAGACGCGCGTGCGGCAGTGCGGCGCGGGCCGCAGGCGGACGATCTGCGGCCCCAGGTTCACCAGCCGGTCGTAGGCGTAGCTGGTGCGGTGGTTGAGCGCGACCTTGATGGTCATGGACGAGGCCCCTTTGCGCAGTCGGCATGCTGCGCCGCGCAAAGCGAAGCATCGACACGGCCCGATGCCAAGCGCGTTCGTCGCACCGCTCGTGTTCCTAGCGCGCGTGGGGCTGCGACGCGAAGAGATTGAGGCCGAGCCGTTCGGACAGGAACTTGGTCGCCCGCTGGCCGCGCACGCTGTTGCCGGCTTGGTCGAGAGGCGGCGAGAAGGCGGCGATGCCGGCCTTGCCGGGAGCGACCGTCACGATGCCGCCGCCGACGCCGCTCTTGCCGGGCAGACCGACCTCGAACAGCCAGTCGCCCGACTGCTCGTAGAGGCCGGCCGTGGCCATCACCGCGAGCACGCGCTTGGCCACCGCCTCGTCGACCACGCGCTCCCCGGTGATGGGGTTCACGCCGCCGTCGGCGAGCGTGGCGCCCATCACGGCGAGGTCGTGGCAGGTGACGGCGAGCGAGCACTGGCGGGTGTAGACGTCGTTGGCCTCCAGCGGATCGCCTTCGATCCGGCCATAGCTCTGGAGCAGGCGCGCCATGCCCTGGTTGCGCCGCCCGCCCGCCGTCTCCGCCTCGTAGATCGCGCGGATCATCGCGAGCTCGCGGCCGGCGAAGCGCGAGAGGCCGTCGTGGACGTACGCCCATTTGGCCGCCGCCGTGTCGCCGGGTGCGAGACTGGCGGCGGCGATGGCGCCCGGGTTCACCATCGGATTGGTGGTGCCGTCCTCGTTGAGTTCGATCGCCGTGACCGAATCGAACGGCAGGCCGGTGGCGTTCACGCCCAGTCGCGCCCTGGCCTGGCGGTAGCCGAGGTGCTGGCAGACGAGGGCGAAGACGAAGGCCTTGGAAATGCTTTGGATCGGAAAGGCGAACGCGGCGTCGCCCGCCTCGTGGCAACTGCCGTCGACCCCCATGACGGTGATGCCGAACAGATCCGAATCGACCTCGGCAAGCTCGGGCAGATAGTCGGCGGGGGCGCCTTCGCGGCAGTCCCGATAGCGCGCGATGGCTTCGGCGACGAGCCGGTCGACGACCTCGTCCGGCGGTAGCTGGCCGGTCGAGATCGGGCCAGGCTCGGTTGCCTCCTCGTCGTCCAAGGATGTCCACATCGCGCCGTCCCTCCTGGTGCTGACCGTCAGATGCGTAGCACGCCCACCGCGAGCAGCCACAGGCAGAGAACCCCGCCAACGGCCCAAAGGGAGCAAAGCACGGCCTCGGCCGGAGCGAAGACGCGGACACGCCGCTCCCACCTGGCCTTGACGTAGAGCCCGCTGCCGAGGGCGAAGATCAGGGCGAAGACGAGGACGAACGTCCAGCCGGCGGCCCAGAGGAGCAGCACGGCATAGGCGGTGGCGGCGAGGCCGCGGCGGAGGTCGCGCTGCCGCTGGCGAGCCTCGCCGTCGTAGGTTTCGCCCCGCCAGGCGAGTTGGGCGGCGAAGGCGCCGACCAGGAGGTAGGGGACGAGGATCATCGCACTGGTCAGCTCGAACCAGCGGACATAGGCCTCCTCGGCGTGCAGACTCAGTAGCAGGAACGCCTGCACCGTCGCCGAGGACAACCAGAGTGCCGGCGCCGGCACGCGGCGGGCGTTCTCCCGAGCGAAGATGCGGGGGACGACGCCGGCGCGGGCGGCGGCGGACAGAGCCTCGGCGGAGAGCAGCGAGCGGGCGAGGAAGGCGCCGGTGAGCGCCACCACCAGGGCGGTGCTGACGAACACGGCGCCCCAGCGGCCGACCACCGCTTCCAGGATGCGCGGCAGCGACGGCGTGCGGAGATCGGCCAGCTCCCAGCGCGGCATGACGCCGTAGGCAAGGGCCGTGACGAGGAGGAACATTACGGCGACGAGGCCGAGGCCCCAGAAGGTGGCGCGGCCGACGTCGGCACGGTTCTTGGCATAGCGCGAGTAGACGCTGGCGCCCTCGATGCCGAGGAAGACGTAGACGGCAACCAGCAGCGCATCGCGCACCTGGCCGGGCACCGCACGCCAGTCGGTGGTTCCGCCGCCCCAGAAATTGCTCTTGAACGTCTCCCAGGAGAAGCCGTAGGCGAGGACCAGGATCGCGGCGACGAGCGCGCCGACCTTCGCCACGGTCACGGCCGCGTTGACCAGCGCCGCCTGCTTGGTGCCGCGCAGAATGAGAAAATGGATCAGCCAGAGGACGAGCGACGCCGTGAAGATGGCCTGCGGCGTGTTGCCGTCGCCGAAGGCCGGAACCACCGCGCCGAAGGCGCTCTTGACGAGGACGAAATAGATGACGTTGAGCAGGCAGGCGCCGAGCCAATAGGCGAGCGCTGCAAGGAACCCCGCATAATCGCCGAAGCCGGCCTGGGCGTAGGCGAAGATGCCGGCGTCGAGGTCGGGGCGCCGTTCGGCTAGGTTCTGGAAGCAGAAGGCGAGCATGAGCGTGCCGTAGCCGGCGATCGCCAGGACGATGACGAGGCCCAAGGGACCCGTCGCCGCGGCGAAGGAACTCGGCACGGTGAAGATGCCGGCCGCCAGCATGGTGCCGACGACCATGGCCGCCAAAAGCGCCAGGGGAAGCGGCCTCGCGGATCCCGATGGTGGCGGCACGGGCGTGTTCAGGCCACCGATTTCGCCTCGTCGGCGGTCGCCTGCGCCGGCTCCCTCCCGAACCAGGTGACGTAGAGGACCGGCAGGAAGACCAGCGTCAAGAGCGAGGCGATCAGCAGCCCACCCATGATCGCCCAGGCCATGGCTGCCCAGAAGACGGTGACGGCGATGGGAATCATGCCCAGCACGGTCGAGAGCGCGGTCAAGAGGATCGGCCGCAGGCGCGAGCTGGACGCATCCAGGACCGCCTCCCGCACCGGCTTGCCGCTTCGCCGCTCCTGCTCGATCTGCTCGATCAGGATGACCGCATTCTTCGCGATCATGCCGACCAGCGCCAGAATGCCGAGGATGGCGACGAAGCCCAGTGGCTGGCCGGAGACCAACAGGCCGAGGACGACGCCGATCATGCCGAGCGGCACGACGCTGAGGACGATGATCAGCCGCTGGAAGCTCTTGAGCTGGAACATCAAGAAGGTCAGCATCAAGAACAGCATCAACGGCACCACGGCGAACACCGAGGCTTGCGAATACTCGCTCTCCTCCACCGTGCCGCCGATGGCGATGTCGTAGCCCACGGGCAGGCCCGTGCGGAACGTGTCGACCGCGGGGCGCAGCCGGTCGACCACCGTGTCCGGCAGCACACCGGGCATCACGTCGGCCTGCACCGTCAGCGTCGGCACCCGGTCGCGCCGCCAGAGCAGCGGCGTGCTCTGCGTCGACTCCACCACGCCGAGTTGGCTCAAGGGCACGGTGCGTCCGCCCGGTACGGTGACCTGGAGGTTGCGCAGGGTGGAGGGCGAGAGCGTCTGGCCCTCGCGGTCGCGAACCAGCACGGGGATGAGGTAGATGTCGTCACGCAGTTCGGTGACGACGGTGCCGGCGACGGTGGTGTTGAGCGCCGCTGCGATGTCGGCCGAGCTGAGCCCGAGGCGGCGCACCTCGTCCTGGTCGATGCGCACGCGCAACTCGCGCGCGGGCGCCATCCAGTCGAAGTTGAGCCCGCGGACGTTGCCGGCGGCAGCCACCTCGTCGGCGAGCGCCATGGCGAGCCCGCGCAGCACGTCCGGATCGGGGCCGCTGAGGCGGAACTGGATCGGCCAGCCGACGGGCGGGCCGAGCTCGAGCGGATAGACCCGGCTGGTCGCCTCCGGGAAACGCTCCTCGAGCATCGCCTCCAGTTTCGGCTGTAGGCGAAGACGTTCTTCCACCCCCTTGGTGACGAGCACGAGCTGGCCGAAGAACGGGTTGGCGAGCTGGACGTCGAGCGGCAAGTAGAAGCGGATGGCGCCGCGCCCGACATAGCTGCTCCAATGCGCGACGTCGGCCTCCTCGGCGAGAATGGCGTCGACCTCGCGCACCATCTGCTCGGTGGCGTGGATCGAGGCGCTGTGCGGCAGGGTGAGGTCGACCAAGAGCTCCACCCGGTCCGACGGCGGGAAGAACTGCCGGGGCACCAGGGCAAGGGCCAGGACGGCGGCGACGAACGCCGCGAGGGTGAGGGGCAGCGTCAGCCAGCGCGCCTTGATGCACAGGCTGAGAAAACCGCGATAACCCCTTATGATCCGACCTGGACCGCTGTCGGCACCGGGGTTCGGTGCGCGCAAGAGCGAGGTGCCGATGAGGGGCGCGAACAGGACCGCCACGAACCACGACGCGATCAAGGCGATGCCGACGACGGCGAAGATCGAGAAGGTATACTCGCCGGCACTGCTCTGGGCGAAGCCGATCGGCACGAAGCCGGCGATGGTGACGAGCGTGCCCGTCAGCATGGCGAAGGCGAGGGTGGCGTAGGCATAGGAGCCGGCGGTCATCACGTCGTCGCCGGCGGCGAGCCGCCGGCTCATCGCATCCACCGTGGTCATGGCGTCGTCGACCAACAGGGCGAGGGCGATGATCAGCGCGCCGAGCGAGATGCGCTGGAGGTCGATGTTCACGAGGTCCATCATCACGAACACGACGGCCAGCGTGAGCGGGATGGCAAAGGCGACGACCATGCCGGCGCGCACGCCGAGTGCGAGGAAGCTGACGGCGAGCACGATCAAGATCGCCTGCCACAAGGACTCGGTGAACTCGGCGATCGCCTGATCGACCGTGGCCGGCTGGTCGGCAACCAGATGAGGCTCGATGCCGATGGGCAGGCTGGCCGTGAGGTGGGCCATGCGCTGGCGGACGTTCTCGCCGAGCGCCAGGATGTCGCCGCCCTCGCGCATGGCGATGGCAAGGCCGATGGCCGGCTCGCCGTTGACGCGGAACTGCGGCTGTGGCGGGTCGGCGAAGCCGTGCCGCACGGTGGCCACGTCCTCCAAGCGGAGCGTGCGGCTGCCGATGGTGAAGGTGACGTCCAAAAGGTCGCGGTCGCTGGCGAAGGCACCGGTCACCCGCAGGGCGATCTCCTCGCGTCCGGTGCGCAACGTGCCGGCGGGCACCACGAGGTTCTGCGCCTGCAAGGCTCGAACCAGTTGCTGCGGTTCGAAGCCGAAGCCGGCGAGTTGGGCCGTGTCGAACTCGACGAAGATCACCTCGTCCTGCTCGCCCAAAAGCTCGATCTGGGCGACGTCGGGCACCAGGAGGAGCTCGGAGCGGATCGCTTCGACGTAGTCCCGCAGCTCACGCTTGGAGAAGCCGTCGGCGGTGAAGCCGTAGATGATGCCGAAGGTGTCGCCGAACTCGTCGTCGAAGAAAGGACCCACGACGCCGCGTGGCAGGCGGTGCGCCATGTCGCCGATGCGCTTGCGGACCTCGTACCACGTGGACCAGACGTCGTCGGCGCCGGTGCTGCCCAGCAGGTGCACGAAGACGATGGTCTGCCCGGCGGTGGTGTAGCTCTCCAGGTAGTCGACGTTCGGCACCTCCTGGAGCGTGCGCTCCAGCCGTTCGGTCACCTGGAGCGTGGTGTCCTCGACGGTGGCGCCGGGCCACGAGGCGGCGACCACCATGGTGCGGATGGTGAAGTCTGGGTCCTCGCCGCGGCCGATGCCGAGGAACGACGTGATGCCGCCGACGACGAAGACGAGCATGAGGAAGACGGTCACCGACCGGTTGGTCAGCGCCCAGCGCGACAGATTGAAGCCGGTCATCAGCTCTGGCCCAGCACGCGAACCTCTTGGCCCGGCCGCAACATCTGCACGCCGGCCGTGACCACCGTCTCGCCGTCGACGAGGCCGCCGGCGATGACGACCGTGGCGAGGTCGTGACGGGCGACCTCGACCGGCCGCAGCTCCAGCCGGCCGGTCGCCGGATCGACGACGAAGACGGCGGGGGCGCCGTCGGTCGTGGTCAGCGCCGAGGCCGGGATCTCCACGCCGCCGGCACTGCCGAGCTGGACGCGACCGATCACGGTCGAGCCGAGCCTGAGGTCGGCCGGCGGGTCGATCAGCCCGACCTTGATCTCGAAGGTGCCGGTGATCGGATCGGCCTGCGGCGACACCTCGCGGACGCGGCCCTCGGCGCGCACCGTGGCGTCGGTGGCGAGGCTCACCTGCACGACGGGATCGCGTGTGCTCGACCGCATGACCCGCTGCGGCACCTGGAACACGGCGTCGCGCCCGCCGTCCCGGGCGAGACGCACCACGAGTTGGCCGGGGGCCACCACCTCGCCGGGGTCCGCCGCCACCTCGGTCACCACGCCCGGCGCGTCGGCGTAGAGCCCGGTGAAGCTCAGATGCTCCTCGGCGATGGCGAGGCGGGCCGTCGCCGCATCCACCCAGCTCTGTGCCATTCGGAGCGCCTGTGCCGCCTCGTCGTAGCGCACGCGGGTGGTGAAGCCGCGCTCGAGCAGCGTCGCCTGTCGGTCGTAGTCGGTGCTGGTGCGCGCGAGTTCGCCCCGCGCGGCGGCAAGGTCGGCCTGGGCCGCGAGCACGTCGTTGCGCTGCGTCTCGGGATCGAGCCGGGCGATGGGCTGACCGGCTTGCACCGTGTCGCCCAGGGTCACGTAGCGCTCGAGGATGCGCCCGGCGACGCGGAAGGCGAGGTTGACGTCGTCCTCGGCCTCGATCCGCCCGGTTAGGCTTGCCGTCTCGCCCGCCGTGCCTTCGGTCACGGTGACCACGCGCACCGGCCGGATGGGTTCGGGCGCCGTTTCCTCCGCCTGATCGCAGGCGGCGAGCCCGACGGCGAGCACCAGAGCCGGCAGAAATCCCCGCACACGTCTGCTGCCGGGCCGTGACACTGCCTGCATGAGCGCCTTCTCCCGCCTGACGATGGGCCGATACGACGCTTCGTCGGCTCCATGGCGTCCCGCGAGATACCGTCCGTGGCGGCGCCGTCCAGCAGTATCTTCTGCCGACGAGCGGCGCTTGCGGCGCCGCCGGGGCGGCAGTAGTACCGGGCGGGTCCGCCGCGCGGCTCGACGCCGCCCTCGAGAGGGAGCACGACGATGCTGGACTTCCGCTCGCGCCGCGTCGGCCGAAAGGCCGGTCTCGGCTCGAACACCCGGTCGGTGCGCCACCATCACCCGGACTACGACAAGCTCCGCACCCAGGGCTGGCAGGCGGTGGACGCAGAGGGCCGGCTCTCCAGCGACGGCTGGAAGCGCGAGGTGGCGTGGGCCCTGGAGATGGGGCTGCCCGGTGCCGACAGCCTGGAAGACCGCTCGATCCCGACCTTCTCGCGGGGCGAGGCGCCGCACTTCGCCGGCATCAACACGTTCCTCAAGGCGCCTTATGTCGAGCGCATCCGCGACGTCGGCAAGTACGACGCGGCGGTGATGGGCGTGCCGTTCGACGGCGGCGCCACCTACCGCCCCGGTGCCCGTTTCGGCCCGCAGGGCGTACGCCGCATCTCGGCGCTCTACACCCCTTACAATTACGAGTTGGGCGTCGACCTCCGCGAACAGATGACGCTCTGCGATGCGGGCGACGTGTTCGCGATTCCGGGAAACCTGGAGAAGAGCTTCGACCAGATCAGCCGTGGCGTCGCCCACGTCTTCTCGTCGGGGGCCTTGCCGATCATCATCGGCGGCGACCACTCCATCGGCTTTCCCTGCGTGCGCGGCATCGCGCAGTGCACGTCCAAGCGCATCGGCATCGTCCACTTCGACCGCCATATCGACATGCAGGCGAAGGACCTGGACGAGCGGATGCACACCACGCCCTGGTACTGGGCGACGGAGCTGCCCAATGTCTCCGCCACCAACCTCGTCCAGCTCGGCATCGGCGGCTGGCAGGTGCCGCGTGCCGCCGTCGAGGAGGTGCGCAAGCGCGGCAGCAACGTGTTGACCATCCAGGACATCGAGCGGATGGGGATCGAAAAGGCGGCCGAGATCGCGCTGGACCTCGCCTGGAAGGATGCGGACGCGGTCTACGTCTCGTTCGACATCGACTGCATCGACTGCGGTTTCGTGCCCGGCACCGGCTGGCCGGAGCCCGGCGGCTTCCTGCCGCGTGAGGCGCTGCGGCTCTTGGGTCTGGTCGCCGCCGAAGGCCTTTGCGGGCTCGAAGTGGTCGAGATCGCGCCTTGCTACGACACGTCCGACATCACCTCGCTGTTGGGCACCCGGGTGATCGTCGAGACCCTCGGCTCGCTCGTCGCCCACTCCAAGATGGGCGCGCACAAGGGCATCATCGACCGGCCCGTCAGCTTCTGAGCGGAGGGCACGGGATGCACGACCATCCGCACGACCACAATCGCCCGAAGGCAGCGACGCAGTGGCAGGTGCCGCATCGGCCGGAAGGCGCCGCAGCGCCGCCGATGGTACCGGAACGCGACCTCGACCTCGTCGAGGCCAGCTTCGTCGAGGGCTTCGCCCGTTGCTCGGACCCGACCAGCTTCCTCCGGCTCGCCGGCATCCCGTTCGTCGGCGTCGATGCCGATGGCCGCCGCCTGCACCTGCTCCGCGTCGAGACGGAAAGCCTGACGGACGTCGGTGCGGTTGCTCCGCTCCTGAACGGCGAGGGCGTGCGCTACGACCCGTTGCCGGCGCGGCTGGTCTCCCAGCGCCGCCGCCTGAGCTTCGTCTACCACGACGGGTCCGGCACCGTGCGTCTGGCCTTCGCCGAGACCCGGCGCCTGCGCGACGAGAGCGGCGGCAGCCGTTTCGCGCTCAGGGACTGATTCGAGGCCGCTCGACGATCGGGCGGCGCAGGTCGAACGCCGCGCGCAGGCGGAGCAGCAGCCGCTCGGCCGGGCTCAGCTCCAGGTACCACTCGCGCACCGCGATGCCGGTCGCGGGATCGCCGACGATCAGGTTGTCGGCGCCGTCGAGCAGCGCCATCGCCATCGCCGCCTCGTCCTCCAGGCCCCAGACGTGGACCTCGCGGCCCTGGGCCTGAAGGCTGCGGATGCGCGCCGGCGTGGCGAGCCGGCGGGCGAGGGGAAGGAAATCGGCGTCGAACCGGGCGAGGTTGCCCACGCCCGTCGCCACGATCAGTCCGACCGGCACCTCCGGCGCCAGCGCCCTGGCGCGGCCGAGGATGCGTGGGTCGAGCGAGGACAGCATGGCTTGATCGAGGGCGCCGGCGCGGCTGAGGGCTTCGATGGTGCGCCGCGCGAGATCGGCCTCGTGCGGGTTCACCTTCAGTTCGACGTTGAGCCGCACCCGGCCGCGCGCGGCCGTGGCGAACGCCTCCAGCGTCGGGATGCGCTCGCCCCGAAACTCGGGATCGAACCAACCGCCGACGTCGAGGCCGCGGACCTCCTCCAAATCGAGCTGCCAGACGGATCGCGGCAGGTCGGCGACGCGGCGAAGGTCGGTGTCGTGCAGGACGACGACGTGGCCGTCGCGCGTCTCCTGCACGTCGATCTCCACCACGTCGGCACCATCGGCAATCGCCTGCTCCAGGGCGGCGATGGTGTTCTCCGGCGCCTGCGAGGAACCGGCGCGATGGGCGGTGACGCCGATGGGGCGGTCGAACGCGACGGTCTCGGCGCTCGACCACGCCTGGACCACCGCCAGGACGGCGACGAGACCGGCGGCGGCGCAGGCGGCCTTGAAGCCGAGCGGGCTCGGCGGCGGGACGATGCGGCGGATCTGCGCCTCCGGCCGCGTCTCCGCATAGGCGTGGACCAACACGGTGACCAGGGCGACGCGGAACAGGGCGCCGACGAAGGTCAAGAAGACCGCACCCAGAATGGCGAAGGCGAGGGTGAGGTGCATCGTCGCGCGGAGCGACCGTTGGTCGCCGACGCCGAGATCGTAGAGTGCGGTGACGAGCGCCGTCGTCGCCACCGTGGCGCCGAGGCCGAGGACGAACACCGCCAGCAGGCGGCGGGCGAGGGGGCCTTCGCGGCCACGGACGGCGGCGCGGGCGTCGACCAGCGCTTGGCGCAGGCGGATCGGCTCGATCAGGGCGATGGGCACGGCGAGGCCGTAGCGCACGAGCAGTCCGAGGGCGACGGTGGCGGCACCGAGGCCGGCGAAGCCAATGAGTGCGACCAGGGCGAGGAAGGCGGGCGGCTGCAACGTCACGTAGTAGTAGATGTCGGCGTCGGACAGGAGCACCGCCTTGCCCAGTAGGCCGAGGCCGGCGACCGGCAGGGCCAGCAGCACGAGCGTGAGAATGGCGAGGGCACTCAGGGCAAGGAGCGCCGGCAGGCGGGCGACGATGCGCAACGCCACGGCCCGGACGCGCAGCGGCTCGTGGCGCATGGTTCGCCAGACGATCAGGCCGAGCCCGCCGATCTCGATGGCGAGCAGGAGCGTCGCCGTGATACCGGCCATAGCGAGCGTCGCCGCGCCCAGGGGCGAGAGCACGAAGTCGACGAGACCGATATTGCCGACGAAGGGATCGACCCCGAAGGCAACGAGCCCGTCGATCAGCACGACCCGGAGCGGATCGAGCAGGACCAGCGTGGCGAGGGCCAGGCCCGCCTCGAACACCACCAGCGGGCCGAAGGCTCGGCGCCAGGTCGGAAGGTAGACGTCGCGCAGGGGACGGTGCATGGGCAAGCGGCTCTCGGCACGGCGACGGGCTCGGGCGTGGTCGGGGTTGACGCGGTCGCCGTCAAGGCCGTTCGCTGGCCGAAACGGATCGAGCGGACGGCGAGGGGCATGAGCGACGGTGGTGGATGGCGGTTGGCGATGCTGGTGCCGGGCCTGCTCGCGCTCGTGGCTTGCGGGACCTTCACGCCGCACAGGACGGCGCCGCCGCCCGACGTCTACGACGTGGCCATTGCCGGCAGTCTGCCCGAGGCCCGCTACTGGGGCGACGATCTGGGTGAGGCGGTGGGCGCGCGGATCGAGCGCGAGGTTCGCCAGAGCCTCATGCAGCGTTGGCAGGCCCTTGGCCGGCCGAGGGAAGGGCTCGACGTCGCGATGCTGGCTCTGTCCGGCGGCGGTCCCGATGGCGCCTATGGCGCGGGGCTTTTGGCCGGCTGGAGCGAACGCGGCGACCGGCCGGAGTTCGATCTCGTGACCGGCATCAGCGTTGGCGCCCTGATCGCGCCCTTCGCGTTCGTCGGGCCGGACTACGATCCGGCGCTACGGACGATGTTCACCGAGCTGGACACGACCGACGTCGCCGAACTGCAACTGTTCCGCGCCCTGTTCGGCGCCTTGGGCCTGGCCCGCACCGATCCGCTCAGGCGGCAAATCGAGCGTTTCGTCGACGATACGTTCTTGGAGCGCATCGCCGCCGGCCACCGCGCCGGGCGCATCCTCTTGGTCGGCACCACCAACATCGACGCCGAGCGGCCGGTCATCTGGGACATGGGCCGGATCGCCGCCGCGGGCGAGTTGGAGCTGTTCCGCGACGTGCTGCTTGCCTCGGCGTCCATCCCCGGCGCCTTTCCGCCCGTGGGCATCGAAGTCGAGGCCGGAACGCGGCGCTACACCGAGTTCCACGTCGATGGCGGCGTCACCAATGCCGTGTTCATCGGCCCGGTCCGCGCCGCCGACGCGCTGCCGCGCGACCTGCCGTTCCCGGTCCGGCGCCGCGTCTACGTGATCGTCAACAACTCGCTGGTGATGCCCTATCGCCCGGTCGAGGATCGGCTGAGGTCGATCGTCACGCGCTCGATCAGCGGCCTGATCCGCGCCCAGGCCGCGGGCGACATCGTCCGCATCTATCTGGCGGCCGAGGATGCCGGTGCGGACTTCCATCTCACCTTTCTACCGCTCGGCTTCGAGGCACCTTCGGCCAGTGCCTTCGACCGCGCCTACATGACGGCACTGTTCGAAACCGCGCAGGCGCTCGGCCGTGGCGGTATCGCCTGGCTCGACCGGCCGCCGGCCTTGCTCGGACGCCGCGTCGTCGAGGGCACGGCGCTGCGGCGCATCGACGTGCGGCCGGAGGCGGAACCGGCGAGCTGAGCGGCGGGCGGCACATTCCCGGGTAGGGGCTGGGCAGCCGTCCGCCATGCGATTATGCTGCGCTGCACCATCGCGTTTACGCCGACTGGGAAAGGGCAACCACCATGATCGACACCGACGGCCGCAAGACCATCGACCTCGCGCTGCAGGGAGGTGGCTCGCACGGTGCGCTGACTTGGGGCGTGCTCGACCGGCTGTTGGAGGACGAGCGCATCCGTATCGCGTCGGTCAGCGGCACCAGCGCCGGCGCGATGAACGCGGTGGTGATGGCCGACGGCCTGGAAGCCGGCGGACCGGCGGGGGCGCGCGCCGCCCTCGGCGGCTTCTGGAAGGCGGTCAGTGACGCCGCCAAGTTCTCGCCCATGCGGCGCACCGTGTGGGATCGTCTCAGGGGCAGGTTCTCGCTCGACAACTCACCCGGCTATCTGTGGTTCGAGCAGCTCAGCCGTCAATTCTCGCCCTACGAGATGAATCCCTTCGATTTCAATCCCTTGCGCGATCTCGTTGCGGCAACGGTCGACTTCGACCGCGTCAATCGCTGCGGCGGGATCAACGTGTTCGTCACCGCCACCAACGTGCGCACCGGGCGCGCCAAGATCTTCGCGCAGCCGCACCTGTCGGTCGACACGGTGATGGCGTCGGCGTGCCTGCCGTTCATGTTCAAGGCGGTGGAGATCGACGGCGAAGCCTATTGGGACGGCGGCTATATCGGCAATCCAGCGCTGCACCCGCTGGTCGACGACCGTGCCACCCGCGACATCGTCATCGTGCAGATCAACCCGCTGGTCCGCGAGGCGTTGCCGAAGACGGGCCGGGCGATCATGAATCGGCTCAACGAGATCACCTTCAACGCCGCCTTGATCAAGGAGCTGCGGGCTATTCACCTGCTGCACGAGCTGATCGAAGCCGAGCGTTTGGAATCCGAGCGTTACCGCGACAGCTTCCTGCACCTGATCCACGCCGACGAGGAGCTGAAGCACCTCGATGCGTCGAGCAAGCTGAACGCCGAGTGGGCGTATCTGACCTATCTGCGCGATCGCGGCCGGAGCTGGGCCGCAAGCTTTCTCGAGCGACATTTCGACGATCTCGGCGTCCGCTCCACCCTCGATCTGAACCGGCTTTTCGCCGACAGCTTCAGACCTCCGAATCTCGCCGACGAGGCGTCGTCCGACGCCGCCGCGGAGTAGCCTTCATGTACGGCATCGTCGTCATCCTCGCCGTGCTCGCGGCCTTGATCTATCTCGCCTTTCGCGGCGTCAGCCTGTTGATCCTGGCACCGGGTCTGGCGACGTTGGCGGTGCTCCTCACCCTCGATGGACCGCTGCTCGGCACCTACACCCAGGTGTTCATGGTCGCGACCGGCGACTTCATCATCCAGTTCTTCCCGGTGTTCCTGCTCGGCGCCATTTTCGGCAAGCTGATGGAGGATTCGGGCAGTGCGGAGGTGATGGCCAACACCATCATCCGCCAGCTCGGCGAAAGCCGCGCCATCCTCGCGGTGGTCCTCTCCTGCGCGGTGATGACCTATGGCGGCGTGTCGCTGTTCGTCGTCGCCTTCGCGGTCTACCCGATCGCAGCGTCCCTGTTCCGCCGCGCCGACATCCCCAAGCGGCTGATCCCCGGCACCATCGCGCTCGGTGCGTTCAGCTTCACCATGACGGCGCTGCCCGGCACGCCGGCGATCCAGAACGCCATTCCGATGCCGTTCTTCGGCACGTCGCCCTTCGCCGCTCCCGGTCTCGGCATCATCGCGGCGGCGGTCATGTTCGGGCTCGGCATGTGGTGGCTGACGTTCCGCGCCGGCAGGCTCGCGCACGAGGGCTATGGCGACCACGAAGATACCCAGCCGCAACCCGACAAGGATCTGCGCGAGAAGGCGGCAGGCGAGGGGTTCGATCTCATGGAGGTGCCCGTCGCCGCGCGCGTCGACGAGTTGCCGAGCCCGGTCGTCGCCATCCTGCCGCTGGTGCTGGTGGTGGCGCTCAACCTCGTCTTCACCTTCTTGATCATCCCGCGCATGGACACCGCGTTCCTGGCGCTGCCGCAGTTCGGCGAGACGTCCATCGACCAGGTGCGTGGCATCTGGGCGGTGATCGCGGCGCTGGTGATCTCGATCATGGTCGTCATCGCGCTCAACTGGCAGCGGCTGCCGACGCTGAAGCGGACGGTCGATGACGGCGCCAACGCGTCGCTGTTGCCCATCTTCAACACGGCGAGCCTCGTCGGCTTCGGCGCTGTCATCGCCTCGCTCGCGGCCTTCGTCCTGATCCGCGACGCCGTGGTCGGGCTCGGTGGCGACAATCCGCTGATCTCGCTCGCGATCGCAACCAACGTGCTGGCGGGCATGACCGGCTCGGCGTCGGGCGGCATGAGCATCGCGCTGTCCACGCTCGGCGACACCTATCTGGCCATGGCCGAGGCGCAGGGTATCAGCCCGGACCTGCTGCACCGGGTGGCCGCCGTGGCGACGGGCGGGCTCGACACGCTGCCGCACAACGGTGCCGTGATCACGCTCTTGGCGATCTGCGGGCTGACGCATCGCCAGGCCTATTTCGATCTGGCGATGGCGGCGATGCTGATGCCGTTCGTGGCGCTGGTCGTGCTGATCACGCTGGGCACCGTGTTCGGCAGCTTCTGAGCAACGTGCTCGTGCGCCGGCCGTCGCGCGGCGCGATGGCCGGCGCCGCAGCGCCCAGCCAGATCCTGATACTTTTTTTTCATAATACAGATTCCTCGATGTTTGGATGGCGCTGGGCGAGCCGATACCTTACGGCCGCCGGCCCACTTGCCCTTCGCCGCCCCGTCACCCGCACGTCGGTCGATGAGCCGTCCCGGCTCAGGCGGTGGCCGCGGACTTGCGCCGGTCGGCGCGGACAAGGCCGGCGACCAGCAGCGCACCGACCAGGGCAAGAACGGCCGCGAGCAGGAAGGTGGTGGCAAAACTGCCGATCAAGCCGTAGGCGATGGCGAAGCCGGCGGGGCCGAGGATGGTGCCGACGAACACGACGGTCATGGCACCGCCCGTCGCTTGTCCGGCACCCGCGCTACCGGCGATCCGCGCCACCTCCGCGACGTAGACGCCGTTCCAGCCGATCGCCGTGAAGCCGAGCACGACGAGGATCGGCGCCGCCATGCCGTCGGGAAGCAACGGCGAGAGCCCGAGCGCCAGGCAGGCGATGGCGCTGGTAGCGCCGGTCAACAGGAGCGTGCGCGGTCCGCCCAGCCAGCGGTCGGCCAAGGCCCCCCAAAAGAGCCGGCCGACCACGCCGGCGGCCTGCACGAGTGCTAGGACGGCGCCGGCGGCAACCAGACCGTAGCCGAGTTCCTCCACCAGCAGCGTTACCGTGTAGCCCATGATCATGAGCTGGACGGCGGAATAGGTCAGGCAAGCGAGCACCAGGCGCCGCAGCGACCGGGTCCGCCAGACGAGGCCCAGTGCCGCCAACGGGCTGGCGGCGATGCGTCGCGAGCGGTCGCGGTCGCTGTCGGCCTTCTCCCGCAGCGGCTGCAGGAGAAGGCCGAGGGCAAGGCAGAGGCCCGCGCCGACCAGGAGCGCGATCTGCCAACCGGCGCCGACCGTCACGGCCGGAATCAGCAGGCCCGCGAGCATGCCGCCGACGGGCACGCCCGTCTGCTTGATCGAGAACACGAGATTGCGGTTGCGCTCGTCCGTGGCGCGCGCGAGCAGATGGGCCGCGGCGGGGTTGGTGAGCCCGTAGCCGGCGCCGATGACGAGCGAGCCGAGGGCGATGACCGCGACGCTCGGCACGGCGGCGAGCGCGAGACCCAAGGTTGCGAGGCCGAGGGCCGTCTGCATCGCCCGAACGGCGCCGAACCGGGCGACTGCGTCGCCTGCGATCGCCGAAGCGAGCACGGCCGTGACGTAGACCGTGGTGATCTGGAAGCCGACGACGCCGGCATCGAGGCCGAGATCGGCGGCGAGCGCCGGCCCGACGGCCGCGACCGCGAGCATCGCCATGGCTAGCAGGGTCTGTACCGCGGTACAGGCCGCCAGCACTCGCGCCACCCCTGCGCCCGTTCGCTGCGGCCGCTCCGCCACCGACACCTCCCAGCTTGGCTCCGGGTCGTGTCGGCCAGCCATTCAGCGTCGACAAGGCCGCCCGCTGCAAGGCCGCTGCGCGCCAACAGCCGCCGACGCCATGAAGTCATGCGCACCGCGTACGGTACAATGACGTCGGCGTGATTGTGTCCTCGCTGCGGTTGCGCTTCACTCCCTCTTCGTGTTGGTACGCGAGCGAACCTGTCCAAAGGATTTTCGCCGTTGTCGATCCCCCTGATCCAGCAACTCCGCGTCGGCGCGTACATCCTCCGGCAGAAGCTCGGGGGCCGCAAGCGCTACCCGCTTGTGCTGATGCTCGAGCCCCTGTTCCGCTGCAATCTGGCCTGCGCCGGCTGCGGCAAAATCGACTATCCGAAGCCGATCCTGGATCGTCATCTGAGCGTCGCCGACTGCCTCGCGGCGGTCGACGAGTGCGGTGCTCCGATCGTCTCCATTCCTGGAGGCGAGCCGCTCCTGCATCCGGGCATCAAGGAGGTCGTCGAGGGCATCGTCGCCCGCAAGAAGTTCGTCTATCTCTGCACCAACGCGCTGCTGCTCGAGAGGAAGCTCGATCTCTTCACGCCCAGCGTCTACCTCACCTTCTCCGTGCATCTCGACGGGCTCCGGGAAGAGCACGACAAGTCGGTCTGCCAGGACGGTGTCTTCGACCGGGCGGTGCGGGCGATCGAGGCGGCGCGGGACCGGGGCTTCCGGGTCACCATCAACTGCACGCTGTTCAACAATGCCGACGCCGAGCGAGTCGCCGCGTTCTTCGACTACGCCTCCTCGCTCGGCGTCGAGGGCATCACGGTCTCACCCGGCTACGCCTACGAGCGCGCCCCCGACCAGCAGCATTTCTTGAACCGCCAGCAGACGCGGAGCCTATTCCGCGACGTGTTTCGCCGTGGCAAGGGCAAGAAGTGGGTGTTCAACCAGTCCTCGCTCTACCTCGACTTTCTCGCCGGCAACCAGGACTACCGTTGCACGCCCTGGGGCAATCCCACGCGCAACATCTTCGGCTGGCAGCGTCCCTGCTACCTCGTGGGCGAGGGTTTCGCCTCGAGCTTCCGGGAGTTGATGGACACCACGGACTGGGATCGCTACGGCACCGGTGCCTACGAGAAGTGCGCCGACTGCATGGTCCATTGCGGCTTCGAGCCAACCGCCGTGAACGACACCATCGCCAAGCCTTGGAAGGCGTTGCGCGTGGCGCTTAGGGGGATCGAGACCGAGCAGCCGATGGTCCCCGATATCGACCTCTCCGGGCAGCGCCCGGCCGACTACGTGTTCGAGCGGCACGTGCAAAAGGCGCTAGAGGAGCCCCTGCCCGGCGAGACGCGCGAGCGTCGCCGCCGCGTCTCTTAGGCTCGCGTCGGCGGCGCGGGCGTCCCTGGCGGCCCGCCAGACCAGCCGCCACTCCCGCGGCCACCCCGTCAGTGCCGCCGCCGCTGCGAGCGGCCGGAGCCGCCCGTCGTCCCCCATCGCCACCCGGGCGACGTGGGGCAACGGGCGGGTGGCCGGATCGGCGACGGCCCGCACGACCAGGGCACGAACGCCGTGCTCGGCGGCGACACGGGCAACGGCGGCACTCTCCATGTCTACGGCAACGAAGCCGCGCGCCGCCGCCTCGCGCTTGGCGTCCAGGTCGGCCAGCGGCTCTGCCACCGAGAGGAGCCGCCCCCCCTCGCCCGTCAGCTCGTGCCGCAGTGCCGCTCCCGCCAACGCCATCTCGCCATCCTCGTCGGCGACCGCATCCGGCACGACGCGGATGCCCGGCATGAGGCGCGGATCGAGCCCGCCGCAAAGGCCGAAACTCAGGATCACGTCCGGACCATCGTCTAGCACCGCGCGCGCCGCCCTCGTGGCCGCCTCGGGTCCCATGCCGACGGCGACGACGGGGGCTGCCGCGTAGTGACGGCCCCAGCCGCGCAGCAGGTTTCGACGCTCGCCCGCCAGCCCGCAGACGATGGCGACGCGCATCCCGGTTCAGATCCCGTAGGCCACCTCGCCGGCGTTGCTGCGGACGAGGTTGCGGTAGCGGGCCAGCGCCCAGAGCGGGAACACGTGCCGATAGCCGTGGTAGCGAAGGTAGAAGATGCGCGGAAAGCCCACCGCCGTGTGCCACGGCTCTTCCCACTCGGAGCCCTCGCGCGGGTGGTCGACGAGAAAGCGCACGCCGCGCTCGACCGCAGCCTCACCGGTGGCCCCGGCCGCCATCAGTCCCATCAGCGCCCAGGCGGTCTGCGACGGGGTCGATGTCTTCGCTTCGCCTCTCCGGTCGGCCCAGTAGGTGGCGCCGTCCTCGCCCCAGCCGCCATCCTCGCGCTGCTGCGAGAGAAGGTAGTCGACGGCCCGGCGCACGGCCGGGTCGTCCTGCGGCACGCCGAGCGCGTTGAGCGCGCTCAGCACCGACCAGGTCCCGTAGACGTAGTTGGTGCCCCAGCGGCCGAACCAACTGCCGTCCGGCTCCTGCTCCCGGCGCAGATAGTCGAGCCCGCGTGCAACCTGCGGGTGGCTGGCGTCGTAGCCGATCTGCGCCAAGAAGCCGAGGCAGCGGGCGGTCACGTCCGCGGTCGGCGGATCGAGCAAGGCGCCGTGATCGGCGAAGGGGATGTGGTTCAGGTACGACTTGGTGTTGTCGGCATCGAAGGCACCCCAGCCACCATCGGCGCTTTGCAGGCCGAGCACCCACTCGGCGGCGCGGGCGACGGCTTCGTCGTTGACCGGGTCCTTCGCCCGATCGAGTGCCATACCGATCAGGGCGGTGTCGTCGATGTCGGGGTAATGCGCATTGTCGTACTCGAACGCCCAACCGCCAGGCCTGACGTCGGGCCGCTGCACGGCCCAATCGCCCTTCACGTCGAGGATCTGCTTCGCGCGCAGCCAAGCGGTGGCACGGGGATCGACGGTGCCGCCTGCCTCGGCCAGCGCATGCATGCTCAACGCCGTATCCCACACCGGCGACACGCAGGGCTGACAGAAGCGGCGTCCCTGATCGTCGACGGTGACGAGCTTGCGCACCGCACGCATGGCGAGCGAGCGCTCGGGGTGGTTGGGTCCCTGCCCCAATGCCGCGAACGCCATCACCGTGTTGGCCATCGCCGGGAAGATGGCGCCGAGGCCCTCCTCGCCGTTGAGCCGCTCGACGATGAAGCCGACGGCCCTGTCGATGGCGCGGCGGCGCAGCCGGCGCGAGAAGCGCGGCTCGGCGACCTTGAGCAACTTGTCGAGCAGGAGGAACGCATCGCCGATCCGCGTGCCGGTCGGGTTCCGCAGGTAGTCCTGCTCGGCCTCGGGCGGGGTCGTGAACAACTCGCGGATGTCGATGCCGCGCGGGTTGCGCGCCACGGGCTTGAGAGCGGTGACCACCAAAAGCGGCGCGATCACCGTGCGCGACCAGTAGGAGAACGCCCACATGTTCACCGGAAACCACTTCGGCATGAGCATCAATTCGACCGGCATGGTCGGTACGGCACGCCAGGGAACCTGACCGAACAAGGCCAGGCTGTAGAGCGTGAACACGTTGGAGCGCGCCGCCCCGCCATGCGCCAGGATGGCGGCGCGGGCGCGGACCATGTGCGGCGCGTCGACCTCGTCGCCCACGAGCTTGAGGGCGAAATACGCCTTGACGCTGGCACTGACGTTGAAGTCGCCGCCATGAAACAGCGGCCAGCCGCCGTGCTCGCCTTGCAGCGAGCGGATGTAGACCGCGAGATCCGTCTGCAGCGACGGGTCCATCTCGTCGAGGAAATGCTCGAGCATGATGTATTCGGCGCTGATCGTGGCGTCCGCTTCGAGCGGAAACACCCAATGGCCGTCGTCCTGCTGGCGCTGTTCCAGTGAGGTCGCGGCGTCGTCCACGATGGCGTCGACCCGCTCCAGAAGCTCGTTCGTCGATCGTTCCAACGACAAGGCAGTTCCAGTGGAAACGGGGGTCAGGATCGCACCGCCGCCAGCATCAGCGGGCTTTGCTGCGATGCAGCGTGCGGGCGTGTATGTAGCAGGCGTGTCGCCGTTTCGCCACTCCGTACGGCACTCTCGATGGTGGCGGGGAGACCGGTCGCGGTCCAGTCGCCGGCCAGTGCCAAATTGGTGAATGCGGTGCGATGCGGCCAGCGACGTGAGGCCGCGCCGGGCGACTGCACCGGCGTCGCCCGCCGCTCCTTCACTACACGCCACGGTGGCAACGCCATGTCCTCGGGCAATCGCAAGGCCTTGCGCACCTCCGACCAGAGGCCGGACGCGAGGGCTTCGGCTGGCCGGTCGACCACGGCCTCGGCGGCACTGACCGTCACCGCGGCCACGTCGTCGCGGCGGAAGACCCACTGTGCCAGCCCGCCGACGACGCCGAGCAGGCTCGGTTGCGTCACCGGCATGTCTGCCAGGAGAAAATGCACGTTCAAGATGGGCGCGTAGGCGTCCGGCTCGCGCAATCCGGCAACGAGCCCCGCCGTGGCCCAGGGCGGCGTTGCCAGGACGACCGCATCGTCCGGCGCGAGCCGGCGCCACGCACCGTCGACGCGCAGGCCCATGACGCGGTCTCCGACGACGTCCAGCGCCTCCACCCGGGCGCCGAACCGAAGCTCGGCCCCCTGCCCGCGTAGCCAAGCGACCGCGGGCTCGACCAGAGCATCGCCGAGGCCGTGACGAGCCAAGAGCGGACGGCAATGCGCCTCGCCCCGGGCAAAGGTCTCCAGCAAGACCGGGCGGAGCAGAACGGCGGCGCCGCGATCGGCCGCCGTGTTCAGCACGCCCACGGCGAGCGGCTCCCAGAACCGCGCAAAGGCAACGTCATCGCTCGGCAGCACGTCTGCGACGGTGCGTCCGGGACCGGCGGTCACCAGGCCCATGCCACGGACGAGCGAGGCGAGACTTGCCCCTTTGGGTCGCCGTTCACGGTCGAACAGCCACCAGGGTAGCCGGCCGGCGCTCGGGCGGACGGTCCAGCGCTCGCCGGTCGCGAGGTCGACGAAGGGAAAGGCCGCGGGCGCCAACTCCACCATGCGGTCGGCCGTGCCGATCCGCGCCAGGTAGTCGCCCACCGCTTTGTTGCCCGACAGGATGAGGTGGTTGCCGTTGTCGATCCGGCGGCCGAGCGTCGGATCGTCGAACGAGCGACAACGACCGCCGGCGTGGCGCGCCATCTCCAGGAGGACGACCGCTCCCCCTCGGGCCGCCTCGGCCGTCGCTGCGGCAAGCCCCGCCATGCCGGCACCGACGACGTAGAGCGTGCCCATCAGCCGCCGCCGAACGCCGAACGGAAGGCGATCCAGAGCTTCCTCGCCTTGCTCGGTCCCACGGCGCGGCGCGGCGCCTGCCAGCCGCGCGCCTGGAGCCGGTCGAAGGTGCAACGATAGACCGCCATCATCATCCGTGCCGGCCGGATGCGGCGCCGGTCGCAGGCCCGAATCGCGGCCGCCGCGTCGTCGTACGCCCGCTGCGCCTCGAAGGCCAAGCCCTCGCACACCTCGGCAAGCCGGGGGTGCGTCAGTGCCGCTTCGGGCTCCGGCGGCACGCCGGCCGCCGCCAGGGCCTCGCGTGGCAGGTAGAGCCGGCCGAGGGCGGCGTCCTCGTCGACGTCGCGCAGGATGTTGGTGAGTTGCAGGGCGCGGCCGAGCGGGTCGGCGACCGCCCTGCCCCGTGGCCCCGGCTCGCCGAACACGGGCACGCACAGGCGCCCGACGGCGCTGGCGACACGGTCGCAGTAGAGGTCGAGTTCGACGCGTGAGGGTGCTACCACGGGGCCTTCCGCGTCCGTCGCCATGCCATCGACGATGGCTTCGAAATCGGTCCGGTCCAGCCCGTAGCGGTGGATGCCGCAGGCGAGCACGCGGGTCGTCGGCCGGGTCGGCTTGCCGGCATAGAGCCTGGCGACCTCCTGGCGCCAGAAGTCGAGATCCTGGAGCTTCCGCGCGCGCGGCCGGTCGTCGTCGGCGATGTCGTCGACCTCGCGGCAAAAAGCGTAGATGGCGAAGACGATGCGCCGTCGTGGCGGTGGCAATAGCCGCATCGCCCAGAAGAACGACGAGCCCGCCGCCGCAACCACGCCGTC
Source organism: Geminicoccaceae bacterium (assembly GCA_050485385.1). GTDB lineage: Bacteria > Pseudomonadota > Alphaproteobacteria > Geminicoccales > Geminicoccaceae > RECO01. The sequence goes on from JBJHBG010000030.1 coordinate 26,040, forward strand.
GACGTAGAGTCGATCGACCGGGCTCGGCTCCGCGGACGAGGCCAGGGTCATGAGGTCTCCGTAACGCATTCCCGCGCGCATGCCGAAAGAGGACAACCTTCCGCGCTCGCGCCGTCAAGGGGGCAGTCGACGCGGGCGGTCATCCGGCGTAGCGCCGCCCGTGCCAAGTCGCACCCTGGCCACGATAGTGACGCCATGCCGAGAGCACCGTCATGCCGAGATAGGCGGCCGCTGCCGCCGGCAGGCCGAGCAGCCAGACCGAGCCCAGCCCGTAGGCGCGCAACGTCGGCCGAAAGCTCCAGAACATCATGCCGCAGCCAACGAGGCCGCCCGCACGCGCGACACCCGAGCCGAGGACCGCGAGGAGCGGCGGCGCCACGAACACGAGGCCGAGGCCCAGCACCGCCGTGGCGAGGCGGACGAACGAGTGACGGAGTTCGGTGAAGGCGGTGCGCGCCACCATGTCGACGAAACTGCGGAAGCCGTAGCGGCGGAGGCTCCGGCTGGCGTCGCTCGTACCGAGCCAGAGCCGCCCACCGCCCGCCTTGATGCGTCGCGCCAGGGCCACGTCGTCGATCAGTTCGCCCTTGATCGCAGCGAAGCTTCCGGCGTGCTCCAGTTGGCTGCGGTCGACCAGTATGCAGCCGCCTGCGGCGGCGGCGACGCGGCGCTCCGCCCGGTTCACGGCAGGAAACGGATAGAGCATCTGAAAGAAGTAGACGAAGGCCGGCGCCAGCCAGCGTTCCCAAAAGGTTACGGTGGAAAGGTGAACCATGACGGAAACGAGGCCGGCCGCTCGATCCTGCGCCTCGCCGACCAGCCGCGCGAGCACGCTCGGATCGTGCACCACGTCGGCATCGGTCAGCCAGAGCCATGGCACCGCCAAGCCAGCCTCGTCGATCGCCGCCAGCCCCGCCGCCTGCGCCGCCACCTTGCCGCTCCAGCCGGCAGGCTTCGGGGGGGCGGGTATGAGGTGCACGGGCCGCGACGCGCTCGCCGCGACGTCGCGGACGATGGTACCGGTTGCATCCTCGCTGCCGTCGTCGACGACGACGATGGTGAGGCTGCCGGCGTAGTCCTGGCTCGCCAGCGACCGCACACAGGCGGCGATGGTCGCGGCCTCGTTGCGCGCCGGCACCAACGCCACGACCGCCGGCGCGGTCGTCGGTGTCCGCTGGCCCAGAACTTGGTCGCAGCACCAGAAACGGTTGCGGCCGAACAGCAGCACCAGCCATGCCGCGACGACGGCCGCACCGAGCAGTTCCGTCACGGGCGGGCCACGGGCTCGATCCCGTGCAACAGGCGCCGCAACCCGACCCGTGCGGCACCGACGAGCCCCACTCGCAGCATGGCGAGGCGCGACGGCTTCACGCGCTCCGCCAACGGATCGCGCCGGCGCAGCTCGGCCACCAGCCGTTCCGCCAGCGCCTGAATGGCCGCCGTCTCCAGCGCGAGGCCGCGGGCGCGGATCGCGCGCGGAACGGTGGCGGAGCGCTGCAGCAGCGCTTCGGTGCCGTCCAGCATGCGGTTCCAAACGCGACGCAAGCCGGGCGGTGCCTGCGTGCCGGCCAGCACCTCGACGTCCAGCCCTTCGGCCCGCAGCCAGGGCTGCGGGACGTAGACCCGGTCCATCGCGCGGTAGTCGTCGCCGCAGTCCTGGAGGTGGTTGATCACCTGCAACGCGGCGCAGAGCGCGTCGCTGCCTTCGTGCAGCGCGCGATCTTCCCCGTGCAAGTCCATGAGATAGCGGCCGACCGGAGCTGCCGAGAGCGCGCAGTAGCTCATCAGGTCGTCCCAGTCGGCATAGCGGTGCTGCTCGACGTCGCGAAGGAAGGCGCGAATCAGGTCCCGGCCGTGCCGCACCGACACGCCGGTCAGTTGGAGGCTCTGCGCGAGGGTCGTAGCCGTGCCCGGACCGTCTCGAGCCTCGCCCGCAAGAACGGCGTCGAACGCCATGAGGCGCTTGCGTTTTTCCTCCGCGCTCAGGTGCGGCGCGTCGGCGACGTCGTCGATCGCGCGAGCGAAGGCGTAGAACGCCCGGGCGTGCGGCCGCAGGTCGCGCCGGATCAGCCACGAGGCAACGGGGAAGTTCTCGCTGCCGGCGTGCTTGCCGGACGGCGCCTCGAACGGGTCGGACGTGATCGCCGCGCTCAAGACGCGGCGGAGATCGACCGTGCGGCGAGCGGGCCGCCGAGCAGGTCGACCGCCCGCGCGGCGATGGCCTTGGCGTCGAGTCCGGCGTCGGCGTAGAGCGTGACGGTGTTGCCGTGGTCGAGGAAACGGTCGGGCAGCACGAGACTCCGCAGCCTCAGGTGGCCTGCGTCGAGCAGACCTTCTTCCAGCAGCAATTGCTGCACGGCACTGCCGAAGCCGCCGATGCTGCCTTCCTCGACGGTCAACAGCACCTCGTGGTCGCGCGCCAGCCGGGTGATCAGGTCGCGGTCGAGCGGCTTGGCGAAGCGCGCGTCAGCCACCGTCGCCGAGATGCCCTGTTGGGCGAGTTGGTCGGCAGCGGCGAGGCATTCGTAGACGCGCGTGCCGAAGCCGAGCAGCGCCACCGTGTTGCCCTGGCGCAGCACTCGGCCCTTGCCGATGGGCAACAGCTCGCCCTTCTCGGGCACCTCGACCCCCGGCCCCTCGCCGCGCGGATAGCGAAACGCGATGGGACCGGCGTCGTAGGCGGCGGCGGTTGCGACCATGTGCACCAGTTCCGCCTCGTCGGCTGCCGCCATCACCACGAAGTTCGGCAGACATCCCAGATAGGCGACGTCGAACGCCCCCGCATGGGTGCAGCCGTCGGCGCCGACGAGACCGGCGCGGTCGATGGCGAAGCGCACCGGCAGGTTCTGGATGGCGACGTCGTGCACCACCTGATCGTAGGCGCGTTGCAGGAAGGTCGAATAGATCGCGCAGAACGGCTTGTAGCCCTGCGTTGCCATGCCGGCCGCGAAGGTCACGGCATGCTGCTCGGCGATGCCGACGTCGAAGGTGCGATCGGGAAAGCGCTCCATCAGCTTCTGGATGCCGGTGCCGTCGGGCATGGCTGCGGTGATGCCGACGATCTTCGGATCTTGCTCCGCCGCCTGGATGAGCGCTTTGGCGAAGACGCTGGTGAAGCTCGGCGCATTCGACGACTTGGCGAGCTGCAACCCGGTCTGCGGGTCGAATTTGTTGACGGCGTGGCACTTGTCCATCGCCGTATCGGCCGGCGCGAAGCCCTTGCCCTTCTCGGTCACGACGTGGACCAGGACAGGGCCGGTCTTGCAGTTGTCGCGCACGTTCTCCAGCACCGGAACGAGGTGCTCGAGGTTGTGACCGTCGACCGGGCCAACGTAGTAGAAGCCCATCTCCTCGAACAGCGTGCCGCCCGTCATCAGGCTGCGGGCCTTGCCCTCGACGCTGGCCGCAGCCTGGGCGATCGGCTTGGGGAAATAGCGGGTCAGTTGCTTGGCCGCATCGCGTACGGTGCGGAACGAGGACGAGGAGACGACGCGCGACAGATAGTTGTTCATCGCCCCCACGTTGGGTGCGATGGACATGTCGTTGTCGTTGAGGATGACGATCAGCCGGGACTTGCTGTCGCCGGCGTTGTTCATGGCCTCGTAGGCCATGCCGGCGGTCATCGCCCCGTCGCCGATCACGGCGACCACATTGAACTCGTCGTGATCCAGATCGCGGGCGGCGGCCATGCCGAGGCCGGCCGAGATCGACGTCGAACTGTGCGCGGCGCCGAACGGGTCGTAGACGCTCTCGGCGCGCTTGGTGAAGCCGGAAAGCCCACCCGGCTGGCGCAGCGTGCGGATCCGTTCGCGGCGGCCGGTCAGGATCTTGTGCGGATAGGCCTGATGGCCGACGTCCCAGATCAGCTTGTCCCTGGGGGTCTGGAAGACGTAGTGCAGCGCCACCGTCAACTCGACCACGCCGAGCCCGGCGCCGAGGTGGCCGCCGGTTGTCGACACCGCGTCGATGGTCTCCTGGCGCAGCTCGTCCGCGACCTGCCGGAGCTTGGCAACCGGGAGTTGCCGCAACGCCGTCGGTTCGTTGATGCCATCCAGCAGGGGGGTCGTCGCCATGAGCCTCTCACACATGTATCGCTTGTCGGTTTAGCTGGTTCGCGCCGCGATGTAACGCGCCAGCTCGGCCAACGGGCGCGCAGCGTCGCCGAAGCCGACCAGCGCTGCCTCGGCCCGCGCCACTTCCTGGGCGAGCGCCGCCGTCGCCCGGTCGAGGCCGAGGCAGCTGACGAACGTTGCCTTCTCCTGGGCCACGTCGCGGCCCAAATCCTTGCCCATCGCCTGGGCATCGCCGGTGACGTCGAGCAGGTCGTCGCGGATCTGAAAGGCAAGGCCGATGGCCCGCCCGTAGTCCACCAGGGCTTGCCGCTCGCCCTCGCCCGCAGCCCCGGCAATCGCGCCGGCCTCGCAGGCAAAGACGATCAACGCCCCCGTCTTCAGCGCCTGGAGCTGCCGCACGTCGTCCAGGCTCGTGGTCCGACCGGCCTCCAAATCGAGCATCTGACCGCCGCACATGCCCCCGAGCCCGGCGGCGCGGGCGAGCCCGCCGACCAGGAGCGCCTTCTGCCCGTCGCCGAGGGCGAGCGTGTCCGCCACCAGCGCCTCGAAGGCGAGGGCCTGCAAGGCGTCGCCGGCAAGAATGGCGGTCGCCTCGTCGAACGCCTTGTGCAGCGTCGCTTTGCCGCGGCGCTCCAGGGCATCGTCCATCGCCGGCAGGTCGTCGTGGATCAGCGAATAGGTATGGACGCACTCGATGGCAGCGCCGATGCGCACCGCCGTCGCCTCGTCCACGGCGAAGAGGCGGCCCGCCAACGCGGTCAGCAGCGGCCGGACCCGCTTGCCGCCGGCCATCAGCGCGTAGCGCATGGCGGCGGCCAGTCGCGGTGCCGCCGCATCCGTCTCGGGCACCAGCCGCGCCAGTTCGGCGTCGATCAGCGGCACCAGCCGGGCCCGTGCCCCAGCGAACGCGTCGAAGGTCATGACGTGGCTCCGTCGTCGGCCTCGGCCGCCACGGGATCCAAGGGGATCGTGCCGCCGCCCTCGGTGATCTTCTCGACCCGGAGCCGCGCCTCGTCGAGCTTGCGCTCGCAGTGCTGGCGCAACAGCGTGCCGCGTTCGTAGGCCTCGATCGACTGCGCCAACTCGATGTCGCCCCGATCCAGCCGGTCGACGATCGATTCCAGCTCCGCCAGCGCCTCCTCGAAGCTCAGCTTGCCGACCTCGCGCGGTTCGGCCTTGGCCGCCGTCATGTGCCAACTCCCAGCGCGCGGAGGTGAGTGACGACCGAACGCGCCAAGGCATCGGGGTCGTAACCACCCTCCAACACCGACACCACTCGCCCATCGGCGTGGCGGTTCGCAAGTTCGACCAAGCGCTCGGTCAGCCACGCGAAGTCGCTCTCGGTCAGGAGCAGGCTGGCGAGCGGGTCGGCGGCGTGCGCGTCGAAGCCGGCCGACACCATGACCAGTTGCGGCCGGAAGGCGTCGATCGCCGGCAGGATTCGGCCCTCCAGCACGGCGCGCCACTGCGGTCCCCGCGTGCCGCCCGGCACCGGGCTGTTGAACACGTTGCCGACGCCCGTGTCCGCCTCGTGTCCCGTCCCCGGAAAGAGCGGGGCCTGATGGATCGAGGCGTAGAGCACGCGCGGTTCCGCCTCGAAAATCGCCTCGGTACCGTTACCGTGATGGACGTCGAAGTCGAGGATGGCGACGCGCTCGAGGCCGTGCCCGTGGAGCGCGTGAGCGGCACCCACGGCGACGTTGTCGAAGAAGCAAAAGCCCATGGCCAGCGCCGGTTCGGCGTGGTGGCCGGGCGGCCGCATGGCGACGAAGGCGCGCTTGGTGCGCCCGCCGAGCACGGCATCGACCGCCGCGACGGCACCCCCCGCCGCGCGCAGCGCCGCCTCGCCCGTGTGCGGCGAGAGCCAGGTATCGGCGTCGATCGGGATGCGTCCGTGCGGCGGCACCATGTCGAGCACGTCGGCGACGTGGCCACGCGTGTGCACGCGCGCCAATTGGTCGCGGGTCGCGCGCGGCGCCTCGTGCCGCACGAGGTTCAGGTCGGTCGCGTCGTCGAGCGCCTTCAGGATGCGTTGCAGGCGAATCGGCGCTTCGGGATGGCCCGGCCCCGGATCGTGCTGCAACGCTACCGCATGCGTGTAGACGAAGACGCTCATCTCACGTCGCCAGTTCGGCGAGCTTGAAGACGAAGCTCTGGGCTTCGGCCAGCCGCTCGGCCGGCGAGGACGTCTCGCGGGCGATGACCAGCTTGTGGTCCGGTCGCACGCGGATCTTGCCGCGGCTGTCGGCGATCAGCGGCACCAGTCGCTCCGGGTGGGCGAAGTGGTTGCCGCGGAAGGCGAGTACGATGCCCTTGGGGCCGGCGTCGAGCTTCTCCACGTTGGCCCGGCGGCAGGCCTGCTTCAGCCGGATCAGCGCGAGCAGGTTGTCGGTTTCCGCCGGCACGTTGCCGAAGCGGTCCACCAGCTCGGCCGTGAAGGCCTCGACCGCGTCACCATCCTCCAGCGACGCCAGCCGGCGATAGAGCGAGAGCCGGAGGTCGAGGTCGGCGACGTAGCTCTCGGGCATCATCGCCGGCACGTCGATCGCGATCTGCGGCGTCCACTCGCGGTCGACGACCGGGGCATCCTGAAGGCCCGATTGCTTCGCTTCCGCAAGGGCTTCTTCCAGCAACTGCTGATACAGCTCGAAGCCGACCTCCTTGATGTGGCCCGACTGCTCGTCGCCCAGCAGGTTGCCGTGGCCGCGGATGTCCATGTCGTGGCTCGCCACCTGGAATCCGGCACCGAGCCCGTCGATGGTCTCCATCACCTTGAGCCGCCGCTCGGCGGTGTCGCGCAGGAGCCGGTTGGGCGGCACGGTGAAATAGGCATAGCCCCGGACCTTGCCGCGCCCGATCCGCCCCCGGAGCTGGTAGAGCTGCGAGAGGCCGAAGAGATCGGCGCGATGCACGATCATGGTGTTGGCGCGCGGGATGTCGAGCCCGCTCTCGATGATGTTGGTGGCGAGCAGCACGTCGACGGCGCCGTCGTCGAACGCCGTCATGACGTCCTCCAGCGCCTTCGCCGCCATGCGGCCGTTGGCGACCGCGACCTTCAGCTCCGGCACGAGCTTTTGGAGATCGTTGGCGAGCCGGCCTTGGTCCTCGATCCGCGGGCAGACGTAGAAGCTCTGGCCGCCGCGGAAGTGCTCGCGCATCAGGGCCTCGCGCAGCACCACCGGGTCGGCCGGCATGACGAAGCTGCGGACGGCCAGGCGGTCGACCGGCGGCGTGGCGATGATCGACAACTCCTTCAGCCCGCCCAACGCCATCTGCAATGTGCGCGGGATCGGCGTCGCCGTCATCGTCAGGACGTGGACCTCGGCCCGCAGTTCCTTCAGCCGCTCCTTGTGGGCGACGCCGAAATGCTGCTCCTCGTCGACGACCAACAGGCCGAGGTCCCGGAAGGCGACCGTCTTGCCGAGCAGCGCGTGCGTGCCGATGACGATATCGATCGCGCCGGCGGCCAGGTCCTCCTTGATCTTGGCGACCGTGCGCACCGACACGAAGCGCGAGACCATGGCGAGCCGCACGGGAAAGCCCTGAAAGCGCGCCTGAAAGACGCGGTAGTGCTGCCGCACCAGCAGCGTCGTCGGCGCCAGCACCGCCACCTGACGGCCGGCAAGGGCGGCGACGAACGCGGCCCGGAGCGCCACCTCGGTCTTGCCGAAGCCGACGTCGCCGCAGACCAGCCGGTCCATCGGCCGGCCCGACGCCATGTCGCCGAGGACCGCGTCGATCGCCGCGAGTTGGTCGTCGGTCTCCTCGAAGGGAAAGCGGGCGCAGAACTCCTCGTAGAGCCCGGCCGTCCGCTCGAGCGGCAGGCCACGGCGCAGTTCGCGCTCGGCGGCGATTTTGATGAGTTTGTCCGCCAGTTCCTTGATGCGCTGCTTGACCTGCGCCTTCCGCGCCTGCCAGCCGGCGCCGCCCAGCTTGTCGAGTGGCGTGGTCTCGTCGCCCGAGCCGTAGCGCGAGAGCACCTCCAGGTTCTCCACCGGCACGAACAGCTTGTCGTTGCCGGCGTAGAGCAGCCGGATGCAGTCGTGCGGTGCACCGCCGACGTCGATCGCCTCCAACCCGTCGAAGCGGCCGATACCGTGGCTGGCGTGGACGACGAGGTCACCCACGCCAAGGCCGGAGACCTCGGCGATCAGCTTGTCGCTGCGCCGCTTGCTGGGACGCGTGCGCCGCAGCCGGTCGCCGAGAATGTCGTCCTCGCCGACGACCATGACCTCGCCGCGCACGAAGCCGTGCTCGATGGCGAGCACCGTGCTGACCGCACGGCCGCGGCGGCGGGCTTGGGCGAGGCCGCTCACGGCCGGCAACGCCGCCAGCCCGGCGTCGCTCAGCATCGCTTCGAGGCGTTGCCGCGCGCCTTCGCTCCGTGCTGCAACGACGACCGACAACCCGTTCTTTTCGTTGGCTTTCAGGTGATCGATCACGGCATCGAACAAGGGCACGTCGCGCTGCTTGCGCTCGGGTGCGAAGTCGCGGCCGACGCGCCCCTCGGCGTCGATCACCTCGCGGCTGCCGGGCGGTACCTCGCCCGCATGCAGGCGCAGGCCCAAGTGCCCGTCGAGGCGCTTGGCGAGGGTTGCCGCATCGAGATAGAGGCGCTCCGGCTCCAGCGGGCGGTAGGGCGTGGCAAAGGGGCTGCCGGCGACGGGTGGGTCGAGCCGCGCGGCGTAGTGTTCGGCGATCGTTTCCAGCCTGGCCTGCAAGGCCGCCTCGGCCTGATCGTCCAAGGACCAGACGAAGTCGGCCGGCAGGTAGTCGAACAGGGTGGCGAGCCGCTCGTAGAACAACGGCAGCCAGTGCTCCATGCCGGCGAAGGCGCGGCCGGCGATGACCGATTCCAGCAGCGGATCGTCGGTCACCGCGCCGAACCGCTTGAGAAAGCCGACCTTGAAGCGCTCGATCGACGCGGCGTCGAGCATGACCTCCGAGGACGGTGTCAGGGCCAGCCGATCGATCTTGCCCAACGAGCGCTGGGTGAGCGCGTCGAACGTCCGGATCGCCTCGATCTCGCGGCCGAAGAAGTCGAGCCGGATCGGGCTCGCGCCGCCGGTGGGATAGACGTCGACCAGACTGCCGCGCACCGCATACTCGCCCGCCTCGACGACGGTGCTGCAGCGGCGATAGCCGAGGCCCTCCAGCCGCGCGATGAGGCCGTCACGGTCGATGCGGTCGCCGGCGCCGACGTCGACGCGGGCCGCACGAAGCACCTCCGGCGGCGGGACGTACTGGAGGATCGCGTTGACCGTCACGGTCACCAAGAGCGGCGCCTTCGCGCCGTCGGCCAGGGCGGCCAGGGCCTCGACGCGCTGCGCCATCACGTCGGTGGTCGGCGAGACGCGGTCGTAGGGCAGGCAGTCCCAGGCCGGCAGCGACAACGTGGTCACGTCCGGGCGCGCGAAACGCACGATCGAGGCAAAGCGCTCGCCACGGGTCGAATCGCGCGCGATGTGCAGATGGCAGCCATTCGCCGCCAACCGTTCCGCGACGAACAGGGCATCCGCACCGTCCGGTGCACGAGCGACCGAAACCGCCGGCAGACGCACGGTCGCCGTCGGTTGCTCCAAGGCCGTCGCTGTCGCCTCCACGGGCCTCCTCACCGAACCGGGCTCATGTCCTCCGTGAGCTTGCGGAACACGGCGTGATCGTGGCGGCCCGGCACCGGGGCGCGACCCGTGACCCACGACAGGATGTCCTGATCGGTCTCGTCGAGCAGCGCCTCGTAGCGGTCGAGGTCGCGTGTATCCAGACCGTCCAAGTGGTGGTCGACGAAGCGCCGGAAGATCAGATCGCTTTCCCTGACGCCGCGATAGAGACTGCGATAGGCCAAGCGCTTGCGGCGCACGGTTTCGGGTTCACCCACGGCGGTCTCCGTGCTCGAGTACGGGCGTCGTCGTCTATCGCATAATGGCCGTGCCGCCAAGCAAGCCCCCCACCCCCCTCGACGTACCCGGCACGAGCCGTACCGGGAGCCTGCAGGCGCGTCTCGCTACACCGCTCGACGCCCTATCCGGCATCGGCCCGCGCCGCGCGCTCGCCCTGCGCCGTGCCTATGGCGACGACGCCCGGCTCTCGGACCTCCTGCTCGCGCTGCCCCGGCGGATCGAGCACCTGGTGGTGAGGGATCTCGCCGACCCGGTGCCGGACCAGCCGGTGGCGTTCGCCTTCGTGGCGGACGGGCCGACGCGCCGCTTCGGCGGCCGCGGCGAACGCCTGCTCGGCCGGAGTGGCGACGTGGCGGTGGAGTTGCGGTGGTTTCGGCCCTCCCCCTTCCGGCTTGCCCGGCGTCTCGCCGAAGGCGGGCCGCACCTTTTGTTCGCCCGGGTGCGCGTCGACGCGGACGGGATGCGGGCGGCGGATCATCCCCAGGTGTTGCGGCAAGGGGACGCGGGCCGCAGCCGTGCGCGCTACGCCGGGCTCGACGGCCGGCTGGAACGGGTGGTCGCGGCCCAGGTCGCAGCCCTGGTCCGAGCTTGGCCGGACGCCGCCGACTGGCTCGACGAAGCCACCCGCGCCCGCCTCGACGTGCCGCCGACGGCAGCGGCCCTCGCCGTCCTGCACGGGCTCGTCGACGGCGACGCGATTGCCGCCCGCCGACGCCTCGCGGTCGACGAGTGGGCGGCGTTCCGGCTGGATCTGGCGGCCGCGCGGATAACCCTGGGGCGCGAGGCGCGGCCCGTCGCCGTTCGCGGCCGGCTCGCGGCGGCCCTCGCCCGGGCCCTACCCTTCCACGCGACGCCGAGCCAAATCGAGGCCCACGAGGCGATCCGCGCCGACCTCGCGAGCGGCCGGCGGATGCGGCGGCTGGTCAACGGCGACGTCGGCAGCGGCAAGACGTTGGTCGCTGCCTTGGCTGCCGCCGACACGATCGAAGCCGGTCGGCAGGTCGCGCTGATGGCCCCGAGCGAGACGCTCGCCCGCCAGCACGCGGCCACGCTGGACGGCTGGCTGCGGCCCCTCGGTGTCGAGGTCGGGCTGTTGACCGGCAGCGTCGGCGCCGCTGCCCGTCGCTCGCTGCACACGGCCCTGGCGCGCGGCGAGGTGGACCTCCTGGTCGGTACCCACGCCCTGTTCGAGGCTCGCGTCCCGTTTGCCGATCTCGGCCTCGTCGTCGTCGACGAGCAGCACCGGTTCGGCGTGCGGCAGCGCCTCGCCCTCGCCGCCAAGGGGACCGATGCGCACGTGCTCACGCTGTCGGCGACGCCGATCCCGCGCAGCCTAGCGCTCGCGCTTCAGGGCGAGATCGACGTCAGCCGACTGGCGAACCGTCCCGGCACGGGCGGCAACGTGGTGACCCGTGCCGTGCCCGCCACCCGGCTCGACGAGGTGGTGGCGCGGCTCGCGGCCGCCGTCGATGCCGGTGCCCGCGCCTTTTGGATCACCGCCAGCATCGAGGGCACCGAGCACGACGCCGGAGCCCTCGCCCGCCACGCCGCACTCGCCGAGCTGCGCCCCGGCAGCGTCGCCCTCCTGACGGGCCGGATGGCCGCCGCGGAGCGCGAACGGGCGCTCGACGCGTTCCATAGTGGGCGCAGTCCCTTGCTGGTGGCAACGACCGTGGTCGAGGTCGGGATCGACGTGCCCGACGCGTCGATCGTGGTGATCGAGGCCGCCGAACGCTTCGGCCTCGCCCAGCTCCACCAGCTGCGGGGCCGCGTTGGTCGCGGCGGCCAGCCGGCCAGTTGCGTCCTGTTGCACGCGGCACCGCTGGCGCCGTCGCAACGGCGACGGCTCGACCTGCTGCGACGCTGTCACGACGGGATGGTCCTCGCCGAAGCCGACCTCCGTTGGCGCGGTGAGGGCGACCGGTTGGGCGTGCGCCAAGCCGGCGATGCGGGCTTCCGCTTCGTCGACTGGGCCGAGGACGGGGCCATGCTCGCCGGGATCGACGAGCCGACGATCCAGGCGGCCGCGACGGGCTCCTTCGATCCGCGCTGGCTGTTCCGTCCTCAGTCGACGGCCACGGGCGGCTTGGTTGCCGGTTGAGGCGGCTTGGCCGTCACCGGCAGGCGTTCGGGCACGACGATACCGCCCGAAATGACCATCTTTACCCCCTCCTCGACGCTCATCTCCAATCGCAACAGCTCCTCGCGCGGCACGAACAGGAGAAAGCCCGAGGTCGGATTGGGCGTGGTCGGCACGAACACGTTGACCAGCTTCGGCTCGACGCGCTCCTGGATTTCGCCGCGGGTGGTGCCGGTGACGAAACCGATGGCCCAGGTGCCGCGGCGCGGATACTCGACCAGCACCACCTCGCGGAACGACTGCGAGCTGTGCGACAGGACGGTCTCGAAGATCTGCTTCAGCGTGCCGTAGATGCTGCGGATGATCGGCATCCGGTTGAGGATGCCCTCGCCGATGCGCATCACGCCGCGGCCGATGAAGCCCGCCGCCAGCATGCCGATCACGGTGATCAAGACCACCATCAGCAGAAAGCCCACACCCGGCACGCTGAACGGCAGGTACTGCTCGGGGTTGTAGCGGTCGGGCAGCGCGCGCACGACGTAGCTGTCGACCACTTGGACGACATGCCAGACGATGAACAACGTGATTCCGACCGGCGCGACGACGATCACGCCGGCGAGGAAGTAGTTGCGCAGCCGGCCCGCGAGGCTCGGCCGCGGCAAGAGATGGGGCCGCGGCGGCGGCTCGGGCGGCAGCTCCGAACTTGGCGGCGGCGATTGATCGTTCACGCGTGATTGCTCCGTCTTGAACCCTGCACCCGTGTCGAGGCACCTAGCATCGCTAAGGCGTGCAGAGAATGGCAAACATTTTATGGAATTTTTAGAAAAACATCTGCGTTCATGCCGTCTTTATTTGACTTGACACCTCGCCACGAAATTACGTTACGTAATGATGGCGCCGGTGCTTGAGAAGCGGACAAACGCCTTGGCAACGACCGGTGTGCGGGATCGTGGCCACATGGAGAAGCGGATGGGCATCGTCGTCGGAAGCCGCGTGGTCGACCAGCATCGGCGGAACAGGGCCGTTCGACCGACCGAGGCGCGCTGCGAGAGCGGGCTGCAGACGACGACGTTGCCACCCTGGGCGGTCGAGGCACTGTGCATGGCCGGCATGACGGTCGACGAAATCCGCGCACTCGACGGCGCAGCCCGCACGGCCAACACCGACGAGGTCGAGGACGAGAGCGTAGCGGCCCGTGAAGACGAGCTCTTGCGCGACGGTGCGGAAACCCTGCTCGGTCTGGTGGCCTTGGCTGAGGGGGCCGCGCGCCGGCTGCGCCGCGGTACCGACCGCGCTGTGCTGCCGTTCGCCCATCGCGACGATCGGCGGGCCTTGGCCCTGGTCGAGCGCCTGTTGACCGACCTGGAGCGGCTGCGCGGCAGGCCCCTGCGGCAGGTTGGCTGAGACCGGATCGGGGACCGCTTCCCCTCCCCCGCCATTGTCGGCAGACTGCGTGCATCCTCACTGTGCTCGGTGACCCCAGTGGCCGGCCATCCCGTGACGCTCTCCGCCGCCGATCAGCCGCGCTCGACCACGCGGCTGACGACCTTTGCCAGCACCGAGTTGCAGCCCTGCCCCTATCTCGATGGCCGCGACGAACGACGCCTGTTCACGCTCCTGCACGGCGCCGACGCCGATCGGCGTCACGAGGTCTTGATGCAGGCGGGGTTCCGGCGCAGCCAGAACGTGGTCTATCGGCCCGTCTGTCCGCACTGCCGCGCCTGCCGCTCGGTGCGCATCCCGGTCGCGGGCTTTTGCCCCGGCCGCAGCCTCAAACGGGTCGCGCGGCGCAATGCGGACCTCGTCGACCGCGTCGTCGAACCGCACTTCAGCGAGGAGCACTACCGGCTGTTCCGGTCCTACATCGAAAGCCGGCACGGCGAGGGGGGGATGGCGGACATGGACCGCGGCAGCTTCCGCCGCATGGTCGAAGGCAGCCCGGTCAGCACGCGGCTGTTGGAGGTCCGCGACGGGGACGGCCGGCTGGTCGCGGCGAGCCTGACCGATCAGGTCGAGAGCGGCCTTTCCGGCGTCTACAAGTACTTTCGCCCGGATGCGGCGCCACGCTCGCTCGGCACGCTGGTGATCCTCCGCCACGTGCGTACCGCCGCCGAACGCGGCCTGCCCTACGTCTATCTCGGCTATTGGATCGAGGGCTCGCCGAAGATGGCCTACAAGGCTCGGTTCCGTCCGCTGGAGGTCCTCGATGGCGACGGGTGGCGGCCATTCGCCGCGACGGACGACGGCTAGCCTAAGCGGTGCAAGGCAGCTATGCGTATCTGAGGTGCCGGCGGAGGACGCCCGGCTCCGCCCTTTCCGTCCGAGTCGTCGAGGAGCATCGATCCGTGCAGCGCAGGAACGTCATCAAGTCGCTTGCCACCGGCACCGTCGCCGGCGGCGCCGTACTCGCCGCCTCCACCTTTCCCAAGCCCGCCATCGCCCAGCAGACCTTCCGCTGGCGCATGCAGACGACGTGGCCGACGAATTTCCCCGGCCTCGGCACCGGAGCCGAACTGCTAGCCCGCATGATCCGCGAGATGTCGGACGGACGGCTGCAGATCGAGGTGTACGGTGCGGGCGAGATCGTGCCCGCCTTCGAGACCATGGACGCGGTCGAAGGCGGCACGCTCGAGATGGGTCACGGTGCTCCGTACTATTGGGTCAACAAGGTACCGGCGAGCCAGTTCATCGCCTGCATGCCGTTCGGCATGAACGCCCAGGAACAGAACGCCTGGTTCCTCTACGGCGGCGGCCAGGAGCTGGCCGACAAGGTCTACGCCGAGATGGGGACCAAGTTCTTCCCCTCCGGCAATACCGGCACGCAGATGATGGGGTGGTTCAACAAGGAGATCCACAGCATCGACGACTTCCGCGGCCTGCGCTACCGCCTGCCGGGGCTCGGCGGCCGCGTCGCCGCGGCGGCCGGCGCCACGGTGGTGAACCTGCCGGGCGGCGAGATCCCGCCGGCCCTGTCCTCGGGCGCCATCGACGCCGCCGAGTGGGTCGGCCCCTACAACGACCTCGCCTTCGGCTTCTATCAGTTCGCCACGTACTACTATGGCCCGGGCTGGCACGAGCCGGCGACGGTGCTCGACAATTTCATCAACCTGAATGCCTGGGAGCAGTTGCCGAGCGACCTGAAGATGGTCGTCGAGGCGGCGAACCGCGCCGCCAACTTGACCGTGCTGTCCGAGTTCGTCGCGCGCAACAACGACTCGCTGGAAAAGCTGATCAACGAGCACAACGTGCAGCAGCGGATGCTCAGCGACGCAACCCTGTCGGCGCTCGGGAACTTGGCGGGCGAGGTGATGAACGATCTGGCTTCGCAGGACGCGTTGTCGCGCGAGGTCGGCCTGTTGTCGCGACAGGGTGATTCCCGTCACCCGGCACCCGAAGTCGCGCGCTGCGGTGACAGCGAACGACCCCCACCCGCAGCCGATTTCCAGGACGTGTTGACCG
>JBJHBG010000030.1:41561-44163 GCA_050485385.1 Geminicoccaceae bacterium
GTCATGGACAGCATCCTGCGATTCAGGACGAACGCGATGGCTTGGTCGGCGTTTTCGGAGGAAGCGTTCCTACGCGCCCGCGGCCTCGACTACGCTTACGCGCGGCCGACCTGAGGCGAGCGCGCCGCCGGTAGCGACGAGGGGTCCGCGACCGCCGGGGCCTTCGTCCCTTGCCGGGGCGCGCGTTGACGCGGGGCCACGGCCCGCTACCCTACCCGGTCGAGACCGAGCTTTCCGGAGACACCCATGTCGATCAGCCAACGCGAAGAGCGCCGCGCCCTCAGCGCGGACGAACTGGAGGTCGTCGAGCGCTCGCATCATCCCACCGTCCAGACGCTGGACGACGGTGCCTTGCGCGATCTCACCAAACGGCTGCGGGACCTGCGCGACAAGGCGCGCACCGAAGCGCACCGGCGGCGGCGGGAGATGCGCGGCAAGGCGCGGCCGAAGGGTGCGGAGGCCTCGCGTCGCGACGAGGGCTCCAAGCTCAAGACCGAGGTGCTGGCGCAGGCGCTGAAGCGCCTGAACGCGGAGGCGAAAAGGCGCCAGCGGGCGAGCGGCGGCGAGGCCACGGCCGAGGCGGCCCGGCGGGCGTTGGCGCTCAGGCGGGCGAGCCGCGACCAGCGCGGCCGACCGGTCAACGCGGGCCGCACGGCGCACAAGGGCATGCAGGCCAACCCCAACGAAAAGGCTCGAGACCTCGCCCGGCCGATGGAGAAGGGTCGCGTCTCGCAGTTCGTCAAAAGCGCCCAGGCGGCACGCGACAAGCGCTGAACACCGCCGGCCCACGTGATGCCGGCGCGCATGAGGGCCTGCGCGACCTGCCGCTGGAACCGTGGACGGGCGACCGAGAGGGTGCCGATGCGACGAGCGCGGCGGCCGACGTAACGGAGGGCTCAGCGCCGAGCGCGCCACCGGGCCACGAGCGGCGGCAGGACGAGGCTCGCCGCCGCCAGCGCCAGGAGCCCGGCGGCGATGGGCTCTTGGAGAAAGACCGTCGCGTCGCCGCGCGCCACCCGGACGGCGCGGCGGAAATTCTGCTCCAGCATCGGCCCCAGGATGAAGCCGAGGATGAGGGGGGCAAGCGGATAGCCGCCCTTGCGCATCAGGTAGCCGAGGAGCCCGAAGGCCAGCGCCACCGCCATGTCATGGATGGCGGCGGTGGTCGCTTGGCCGCGCACGGCGAAGGTGCCGACGAGCGACAGCAGCACGATCGCCGGCACGAGAAGGCGCGGCGGCACGCGCAGGATCAGCGGGAACAGCCTGACGCCGACGAGCTGGAAGACGAACATGGCGACCAGTGCCAGGCCGAGGCCGCTCAGGATGGCGTAGACCAGCGCGAGGTCGCGAGTGAAGAGGTCGACGCCCGGCACCACGCCCTTCACCAAAAGCGCGCCCAGCAGCACGGCAGTGGCCGCATCGCCCGGAATGGCAAGGGTCAGGAGCGGGATCATGGCCCCGCCGATCACCGCGTTGTTGGCGACCTCCGGTGCGTACACGCCCTCGATGCGGCCCTGACCCAAGGGCACCCCGCCACCGCCCCGGCTTGCCGTCAGCCGGCGGGCGCGATCGCGGGCGAGGAACACGGCGACGCTGGCGCCGGCACCCGGAATGGCGCCCACCAGCGCGCCGATGCCGGTGCTCTCCAGGGTGATCCGCCAGCTGCGGAGAAGCCAGCCGAGCTTGGGGAAAACGTCCCGGTAGCGGATCGACGGCGGCTTGGGGATCGGTTCGCGCAGACGCTCCAGGTCGAGAAAGGCCTGCGACAGCCCGAACAGACCGATCAGCACCGGCACCAGCCCGAGCCCACCCTGGAGCGGCGTGCCGGCCAAGAGCCCATCGAAGGGCAGCCGCGTCATGCCACCGATCGGGTCGCTGCCGAGCATTGCCAAGCCCAGTCCGAGCGATGCGGCGAACAGCCCCTTGGCGAGATCGCGCCCGGCCATGGAGGCGAGCAGGGTAAGGCCGAGCACGGCCAGCGCGAAGCGCTCCGCTGGGCCGAAGGCAAGGGTCGCACGCGCCAGAAGCGGCGCCAGCGTGGCGAGCAGGACGAGGCCGAGCAGGCCGCCGATCAGCGAGGCCACCGCGGCGGTACCCAAGGCCTTCGCCCCTTCCCCGCGCCGGCTCATGGCGTGGCCGTCCTCGACCGTGGCGATGGCATTGGGGTTGCCCGGAATGCCCAAAAGGATGGCCGGGATCGAGGCGCCAGCGACGGCACCGGCATAGACCGCGAGCAACATCGCCATACCGGTCGCGGTCGGCAGGTACAGGCTGACCGGCAGCATGAGGGCGATGCCCATGGTGGCGGTGAGTCCGGGCAAGGCGCCGAGCACGATGCCGAGGACGCTGCCGACGACGATCCAGAGCAGTGTCTCGAAGGTGAGGACCAGTGCTAGGCCGGCGAGCAGGTCGTCCATCAAAGACCCCAGGGCCCGCCGGGCAGCGGCACCTGGAAGAGGAGGCGGAACACGACGAAGACCGAGGCCGTGAGCCCGACGGCGACCAGGGCCGGGGTCTTCGCCTCGCCGCCCGGAACCAGCCGCACGGCCGCGGTCAGCACGAGGGCTAAGGCGCCGGCGGCGACCAGCGCGCGGCCATGCGG
>JBJHBG010000031.1:0-43653 GCA_050485385.1 Geminicoccaceae bacterium
CCCTCGTCGCCTGCATGCGACGCCTCCTCGCCATCCTCGCCGCCATCCTCAGGAGCCAACGACCATGGCAGCCCGCTTGACCAACAAGACGGTCGCTGCAACCCCCGCGCGACGGCCACGGCCGCCGTCAGTTGGCAGGAGTGGGTTAGGGCGTGCAGGGTCAGAGTGAGCGCCATCCGGCCGTCGACGTCGCGTTTGCGCTCGTGGTGATCGCGCTCGCCTTGGTGGTCTGGTGGGGTACGGCGGGGTTGCCGCCGCCGCGCTGGGAGCCGATCGGGTCGGCGGCGCTGCCCCGCGGTCTCGCCCTCGTCATGGCGGTGCTGGCGGTGCCGGTCCTCGTCGGTGCGGTCCGCCGCTGGCGCAAGCTGGAGCCATCGGCGCCGGCGGAGTCGCTCGCCTACCGCCGCCATCCGACCCGAGCGGTGGCCGTGTTCCTCGTGCTCGCCGCCTACGTGGCCCTCCTGGACCTGCGCCTTCTCGGTTTCGCCCTCGCCACGATACCGGCTTTCCTCGTCGTCGGGGCCATCCTCACCGGGTTCGACCGGCGCCAACTGCCGCGCATCGCCGTTTTCGTGGTCGCCCTCGTGCTCGCCGTCCAATGGCTCTTCACCCGCGTCTTCTACGTGGACCTGCCATGATCGAGGGCTTCGCGAACCTCTTCGCCCTCTGGCCGCTGCTCTACCTGACGATCGGCGTGGCGCTCGGCATCGTCGTCGGTTCGATTCCGGGGCTCACCACCTCGATGCTGATCGCACTCACCCTGCCCTTGACCTTCTACATGTCGAGCGTGGACGCACTGACGCTCCTGATCGGCATGTACGTGGGCGGCATCTCCGGCGGCTTGATCGCGGCGACGCTGCTCCGCATGCCGGGCACGCCCGCCTCGATCATGACCACCTTCGACGGCTTTCCCATGGCGCAGCAGGGGCAGGGCGAGCGCGCCCTGGCGCTCGGGATCACGGCCTCGGTGGTCGGCGGCATCATCTCCTGGGCGTTCCTGGCGCTCTTGTCGCCGCCGCTCGCCAACCTCGCCCTGCGCTTCGGTCCCTGGGAGTACTTCACCCTCGTCTTGATGGCGCTGGTGATGCTCGCGTCGTTGAGCCAGGGCTCGTTGTCGAAGGGACTGATCGCCGCCTGTCTCGGCATGCTCTTCGCCATGCCGGGCATCGACCCCTCCATCGGCCAGCTCCGCCTCACCTTCGGCTGGGACCGGCTGATGGGCGGGCTCAACCTCTTGCCGGTGCTGATCGGCGCCTTCGCCGTCAGCCAGATCCTGAAGGACATCGTCGACCAGGATGCACCGCTGAAGCGCGTCCGCGTGGCCAGCGGGGCCGTGGCGGTGCGCTTGCGGGACCTCGTCCTCCACGGCCCCAACCTCGTGCGCTCGTCGCTGATCGGCACCTGGGTCGGCATCCTGCCCGGTATCGGCGGCAACATCGCGGCGATGGTCGCCTATGCCACCGCGCGCAGCGTTTCCAAGGAGCCGAAAAAGTTCGGCACCGGCCACGAGCCCGGCGTGGTCGCCGCCGAGACCGCCAACAACGCCTCGATCGGCGGCGCGCTGATCCCGCTCATCACCATGGGCATCCCCGGCTCGGTGGTGGAGGCGATCCTCATCGGCGCGTTGATCATCCACAACCTCCAGCCGGGGCCGCTCTTGTTCGTCAACAATCCCGAGATCGCCTACGGCGTCATCGCCTCCTACCTCGTCGCCAACCTGCTGATGGTGGCGATGATGCTCGCCTGCGTCGGCTACATCGCCCGGCTGATGTACGTACCGCGGGCGTACCTGCTCACCGCCGTTCTGTTCTTCTGCATCGTCGGCGCCTTCGCGCTCAACAACCGCGTCTTCGACGTGTGGGTGATGCTGGCCTTCGGGCTGATCGGCTTCGCGCTGGAATACGCGAAGGTGCCGCTCGGTCCGTTCGTCATCGGCTTCGTCCTGGCGCCCATCGCCGAGGCACATCTGCGGGCGGGGATGATGGCCTCGGACGGCGACGTGTTCGCCCTCTTCGACCGGCCCTTCGCCACCGCCTTCCTCGCTATCTCGATCCTCACTCTCGCCTGGCCGCTGGTGCAGCAGTGGCGAGGCCGAACGTCCGCGACCACGGAGGCGACATGAGCCGGACCGACCGTCCCAACATCATCCTGATCATGACCGATCAGCAGCGCTACGACACCATCGGCGCCCTCGGCGCCTCCTGGGTGGAGACGCCTACGCTCGACCGGCTGATCGCCGAGGGTCAGGTCTTCACCGACTGCCACATCACGGCAGCCTCCTGCGTGCCCTGCCGCGCCAGCCTGTTCAAGGGCTACTACCCGCACGTCACGGGAGTCTTGCGGAACGGCCAGCCCTGGCGGCGCACCTGGGTCGAGCGCCTGCGCGAGGCGGGCTATCGCTGCGTCAACGTCGGCAAGATGCACACCATCCCCTACGGTGCCGAGGCGGGCTTCCACGAGCGCTACGTGGTCGAGAACAAGGACCGCTACATGGAGGGGCGCTGGTACTTCGACGAGTGGGACAAGGCGCTTGCCGCCCACGGCCTGAAGAAGCAGCAGCGCGTGCTCTACCGCGAGCGTGCCGACTACAAGGAGCGCCTCGGTGCCTTCGAGTGGGAGTTGCCCGAGCACCTGCACTCGGACGTGTTCGTCGGCAACATGGCGAAGTGGTGGGTCGACACCTATCCCACGACCGAGCCCCTGTTCCTCCAGGTCGGCTTTCCGGGGCCGCACCCGCCCTACGACCCGACGCCCGGCCATGCCGAGCGCTACATGCGGAAGAACGACGTTCCGATCCCGCGGCCGAGCGCCGAGGAACTGGCGGCCCTGCCGCCGCCCTTCCAGCACAAGCGCCAACACGACGTCGAGGTCGACCACGATTCCGTCGCCTGGAGCCTGAACCCCACGGACGAGCAGCTCCACCGGCTCTGGGCCTATTACGGCGCCAACGTCACCATGATCGACGAGCGCATCGGCGCACTGCTCCGGTCGCTCCGGGCGCAGGGCTATCTGGAGAATGCGGTCGTGCTGTTCGCCTCCGACCACGGCGACTGCATGGGCGAACACGGCATGATCCAGAAGTGGTCGATGTACGACTGCATCACGCGCACGCCCTTGATCGCCTGGTCGCCCGGACGCTTCGCCGCCGGCAAGCGCGTCGACGGGCTCTGCCAATTGTTCGACGTCGGCCCCACCATCCTGGAGCTGGCGGGCGTCGAGGTACCGGAGAGCTTCGAGGCGCGCTCGCTCCTGCCGGCGCTCGACGGCCGGGACTGGCAGGCACGCGACCATGTCTTCTGCGAGCAGGCGGGCGACCACAACCTGACGGGCTGCGAGTTCATTACCATGGTGCGCAACCGCACGCACAAGCTGGTCCACTTCAAGGGTGCCGACTACGGCCAGCTCTTCGACCTCGAGGCCGATCCGGGCGAGGTCCGGAACCTGTGGAACGACGCGGCGCACGCCAGGACGCGCGCCGCCCTCCTCGCCGTACTCCGGGACTGGTTGATCGAGAGCAACTATCGCACCCGCGACTGGATGGCACTCGAACGGTAAGCGCTCCGGTCGTCGCGGATGGCGACGAGCATCTCGACCTCGTTGCCGAGCGGACGGAACCACCGACAGGCGAGGTCGAGGTGTCGTCTTGCGCCTAGAACGGGTAGCGCAGGATCGCGGCGAGGCTGCCGTTGTCGGGGATCTGGTCGCGGCGGACGCCGAGGACGCGGGCGCCGGTGAGGAAGGCGCGGCCGGCGAGTTCGTCGACCACGCCGTGGCTGGCGGCGCATGGGCCGTCCGCGAAGGTTACGGTGCCGTCGTCGTCGACGGTGCCGGGGACCACTTCGTCGATGTCGACCAGCAGCTCGTGGATGGCGCCGTAGGTGGCGGCCCGCGCCGCCTGGGCGATGTCGGTCGTCGTCCGGCCCTGGTTCTCGCGCTGGGCGAAGCGACCGTGGATCGCGGCGAGTTCGGCGTCGAACAGGCCGGCGACGATGGGTTGCGCCGCGGCCGCCAGTCCGGCGTCGTGCAGGCCCTCGGGATTGGTGGCGATCGCCGCTTCGGTGAGGTGCGGATAGGTCTGGACCTGGCGGTAGATCGAGAGCAGCGGTTCCGTCGCGGCGAGAATCAGCGGCACCTCGCGCCCGCCCAACAGGTCGCGCAGGGCGGTGTCGACCGCCCGCGCGTACTGGACGAGCCGGACCTTCTGCCCCTCCGAGCCTTGGATGCGGCCGCTGGGCGAACGGCTCGTCAACGACGCCTTGCCGGCGAGGCTGGCGGCGTCCTTCGGCAGGTCGGCCACCCGCACCTCGAACGGCGGCATGTCGGGGGCAACCTCCAACACGCGGACGCCGTGTTGCGCCAGCGCGAGCACGAAGGCCGTCTGCGGCGCGGTGGCGGCGCAGAGCAGCGGCTTGACGTGGAAGCGGTCGGCGACCTCGACGATGGGGCCCACCTTGCCCGGCAGACGAAAGGTGCGCAGGCGGTCGCCGGTGGCGAGCACGGCGAGCCCGTTGGCCTGATGCGCCCAGAAGGCGTCGTCGTCGACCAGGTCGAACAGCGCCTCCTCGACCGGCCAGACCGCGCGCTTGTCGTGGTCGGCGAGCTGCGCCAGGGCCTCGCTGGCGAGGTTTTTCAGGGTGATGCGGTAGCCCTCGGCTTCCTGCGTCAAGGGCGACGTCGGCAGGTAGATCGAGACGCAGATCGTCGCGCGGGCCTGGAACAGGGCCTCGACGTCGGCGCGCGAGGGAACGTCGATGTGCAGCATGGCGGCGCGTCTCCGGGCGCGGGGTGGAGCGTCAAGTGGATGACGCCGGGCACTTCGGCAAGCCCCCGCTCGTCAACCGGTGGGCGGCACGCAGGGTTCCGTCGGCGAGTCGGGGGCCTCGCCCCGCACCCAGGCGATGGTGTCGGCGATGGGGACGGCCCGCTGTCGGTCGCGGTAGAGCAGGTGCCAGCCCTCGGGGTAGCGGATCAGCGTGCAGTCCTCGGCCGCGAGTCGCGCGAGGAACGCCGCATAGGCCGCCTCCGGCACGACCTCGTCCTTGTCGCCGACGAGGACGAGACGGGGTAGCCGCAGCTCGGGTGCGGCCGCCAGACCCCGGTCCATGGTGCGGATCAGCCCGTAAAGCGCGCCCGCGCGGGCGGTGCGCGTGTAGAGCGGGTCGCGACCGAGGGCGATCAGCATGGGGACGTTGTCGGAAGCCATGATGTCGCGCGGCCGGCCGGCCGCGAGATCGGCGTTCGGGACGATGCCGGCGACGATGGCGAGACCGAGGCGGAACAGCGGGTTGAGGCTGTCGCCGGCCCACACGCCGGGTGCTGCCAGGATCAACCCGTCCACCGGCGGTGCGTCGGGACGGGCGAGGGCGAGCATGGCGACGGCCGCGCCCATACTCTCGCCGAGCACGAACAATGGCGCGGCGGGAGCCAGCGTCCGCGCCCGCTCCACCACGGCGAACAGATCCCGCACCAGCGCCTCGTCGCCGCCCCAGTAGCCCTGGTTCGGGTTGGCGCCGAAGCCCGACTGGTCGTAGGCGACGATGCGCACGCCCGCCGCCGCCGCCGCCGGTCCGAGCGGCAGGAACGCGTTCTTGCTGTCGTTGTAGCCGTGCAGCGCGACGACCGTCGCCACCGGTTGGCCCAGCGGCTCCAGGCGCAAAAGCGGCCGGTTGCCGGCCAGCGTGTCGGGCGGTGCGGCGCCGGAGGCGCAGCCGGCGAGCGCCAGGGCCAGGAGCGCGGCCCCGATGGCGGGCGGTCTCACCCGTCGACGGTGGCCGGCCGGCCGAGGCCGAGCTGCGCGAAGATCGCCGCCGGGGTCTGCCCGCGCTCGCGGAAATACTTGAGCGAGACCGAGCGGTTGCGCTTGGCGAGGCGCTGGCCGTCGGCGGTGGCGACGAGGTTGTGGTGGTAGTAGGTGGGCGTCGGCAGGCCGAGCAGGGCCTGCAGCAGCCGGTGGATGTGGGTGGCGTGGAACAGGTCCTCGCCGCGCGTGACCAGCGTCACGCCCTGCGCCGCGTCGTCGACGGTGACGGCCAAATGGTAGCTGGTGGGGATGTCCTTGCGCGCCAGGACCACGTCGCCGAACTCGACGGCCCGGCACTCCTGTCGGCCGGCGCGGACGTCGAACCAGGCGAGCGGCCCGCACCGCGCCAGGGCGGCGGCCACGTTCAGCCGCCAGGCGTGCGGCATGCCGCGGGCGATGCGCCGTTCGGCCTCGCTCGCATCGAGGTGGCGGCAGGTACCGGGATAGACCGGCTCGCCCGAAGGCCCGTGGGGTGCCCGCGCCGATTCGGCGATCTCCTGGCGGATGGCGGCGCGGGTGCAGAAGCAGGGGTAGGCGACGCCCAGCGCCTTCAGCCGGGCGAGGGCGTCGAGATAGACGTCGGTGCGCGGCGACTGCCGCCAAGCCGGCGCTTCCCAGCGCAGGCCCAGCCAGCGCAGGTCGTCGACGATGGCCTTCTCGAACTCGGGCCGGCAGCGGGTGTGGTCGATGTCCTCGATGCGGAGGAGGAACCGGCCGCCCGCGGCCTTGGCCGTCTCGTAGGCGAACAGGGCGGAATAGGCGTGCCCCAGGTGGAGCAGGCCGGTCGGGCTCGGCGCGAAGCGGGTGACGAAGGGCGCCTCGCCCGGCGCCGGCACCGGGATCGCGTCCTCTCCGGTCAGCATGAGGCGCCGTGGGGCATGGGCACTCCGCAAAGCTCGGGGGCGGTGCTACACGCCACTTCTTGAACGCTGGGATGACGGAACACAAGGCCGGGAGCGACGGATGGAGACGACGACGTGCGCGTGCTGACGGGACCGCGGGTGCCTCCGAAGAGCGGCCCGGTGCAGCAGGTCGTGGTGCTGCTGCACGGGGTCGGGGCGGACGGCCAGGACCTGATCGGCCTGGCGCCGATGCTGCAACGCTATCTGCCCGACGCGGCCTTCGTCGCCCCGAACGCGCCGGAGCCGTGCGACATGGCGCCCATGGGCCATCAATGGTTCAGCCTCGCCGACCGGCGGCCGGAGGCGTTGTTGCGCGGCGTGCGCAAGGCGGCGCCCGACGTCGACGGCTTGCTCGACGCGGAGCTGGCGCGGACGGGCCTCGGTGCCGAGCGGCTGGCGCTCGTCGGCTTCTCGCAGGGCACGATGACGGCCTTGCACGTGGCCGTGCGGCGCGCGCCGGCGGTGGGTGCCGTCGTCGGTTTCTCGGGTGCGCTGCTGGCGCCGGAGCTGCTGGCGGAGGAGCTGCGCGCGCGGCCGCCGATGCTCTTGGTCCACGGCGACAGCGACGACGTGGTGCCGACGCAGGCCCTGTTCGCGGCCAAGGAGGGGCTGGAGGGCGTCGACGTGCCGGTGCAGTGGACGCTCCGGCCACGGCTCGGTCACGGCATCGACGAGGCGGGCATCGATCACGCGGGGCGTTTCCTTCGAGCGGCATTAACCGCGACTTAAGCGGCTGCGACCAAGGTCGGCCGGTTCGGGGTGCATGGCGCACCTCGCGCCGGACGGAGATCGCGGATGGCCGGGCCCCATCGTCTGACCTGCCTGCTTGCCTTGTCGTCGGTGGCCGTGGCGCTGGTGGCCGGTGCGGTCGTCGCACCGTGGCTCGCCCTCGCGGGCATGCCGGGGTTGGGCATCCTGGCTCGGCGGACCCTCCAGGCGCCGCAACCCGGTTCGCGACGACCCGGCATGGTAGCGCCGGCCACGGTCGCCGTCGACGACGGTGCCGTGGCCTCGGTCGAGGCGGAACTGAAGGTGGCGGTCGGTGCCGTCGGCGAACAGGCCGAGGCGACGGTCGCGCGGATCGGCGAGGTTGCGACCGCCCTCGACGAGATCTCCACCCGCACCGGGTCCATGCGCGCGACCGCGCAGGCCAACGCCGAGGCGGCGGCCGAGGTCGAGGCCGCCAACGAGGAACTCAAGACGGCCATCGCCAACGTCGACGCCGCGGCTTCGAACACGGCGGCCGTCGCCAAGCGCGCGGTCACCGCGGCGGACGAGGCCGGCGAGGCGATGGGGCGCACCCGCGAGGCGGCGCGCGAGATCGAGAGCATCGCCGCCATCATCGCCGACATCGCGGACCGCACCAACCTGTTGGCGCTGAACGCCACCATCGAGGCGGCGCGCGCGGGCGAGGCCGGACGTGGCTTCGCCGTGGTCGCGGGCGAGGTCAAGCAACTCGCCGCACAGACCGCGGAAGCCACGCGGCGGATCGGCGCCCAGATCGAGGCCATCGGCGGCACGGTCGCGACGACCGCCGGCCGCATCGACACGGTGGTGGCATCCATCCGCAGCATCGATGCCGCCGCCGGGGCTGCCTTGGACGCGACCGAGGTGCAGGCCCGAGTGGCCGACCGAATCGCCGGGGCCACGGCCCGCGCCGTGGCGCACACCGGGACGTTGACGGCGGACATCGCCAACGTCGCCGAGAGTGCGGCCCGGTCGGCAAGCGGTGCCGGCCGCGTGACGGCGCAGGCGCGCGAGAGCGCCCGCGTGGTCGACCGCCTCGGCGCCGACGCCGTCGTGTGCCTCCGTCAGACGGCGCGGGGCGACCGCCGCCGGCATCCCCGTACGCCCTGCGAGTTCGACGCCGAACTCCGCTTCGGCGACAACGTGCTCGTCGGCCGCACCCGCGACCTCTCCCTCGGCGGTGCGCTGGTCGGCCTCGACCGGGGTACGGCCCCCGCCGGCAATGCCCGCGGCCGGTTGGACCTTCAGGGCGTCGGCGCGGTCGCCGTCGAGGTCCGCGACGTCGGCACCATGGGCCTGCATCTCGCCTTCACCGAGATCGCCCCGGAGGTCGAGGCGAAGCTGGTCGAGCTGCTGGCGGCGGTGGTGGCCGAAGACATGGCCTTCGCCGGGGAGGTCAAGGCCGGCGCCCGTGCCATCGAGGCCGCACTGGAGGCGGCGGTGGCCGGAGGCCGCGTGTCGGTCGACGACCTCTTCGACGTCGACTACGCGCCGGTCTCGGGGAGCGACCCGCAGCAATTCACCACGCGGTTCACCGAGCTTTGCGACGCCCTGCTGCCGCCGATCCAGGAGCCGCTGCTCGCCGGCTCCGACCGGATCGTGTTCGCCGCGGCGATGGACCGCAACGCCTATCTGCCGACGCACAACCGCGCCGTCTCGCACCCGCAGCGGCCGAACGATCCGGTCTGGAACGCCGCCAACTGCCGCAACCGGCGCAAGTTCGACGACCGGGCGGGTCTCGCCGCCGCGCGCAACACCAAGCCCGTGCTGCTGCAGAGCTACGCCCGCGACATGGGCAACGGCCGGACCGTGATGCTGAAGGAGGTCGACGCCCCCGTCTCCGTGCGCGGCCGCCACTGGGGTTGCCTCAGGCTCGCCTACCGGCTGCGGTAGAAGCAGGGAGCTTTTGGCCCCTGAACCTCTGGGCAGACGGCCTCGGCCGTCAGCAGTTGGCCGGCAGGTGGGGGAGTGTGGCGGCGATCCGACGGCCGCGGCGCGCGTCCTCGGGGCCTTCCACCAGCACGCGGTCGGCGAGGTGCACCTGCTCGCCGTCGACGATAGCGGCGCGGTCGAGGAACAGACTCCTGCCGGTAAGGGTGTCGACCACCTGCACGACGTCGCCGGCGATCTGTACGAGGCGGCCTTCGAAGCTGGACATCAGGACGTCCCTTTGCGGTTGGTGTTCCGCCTCTCGGTACCACCCAAGTCTCGAGATTCCGTTGCCTCGCCGGCGGCCTGGGCGAAGGCGCAGTGGGCATGGACGACGCAGGCCGGACAGTCGGGCTTGCGCGCCTTGCAGACGTAGCGGCCGTGCAGGATCAGCCAGTGATGGGCACCCCTCAGGAAGCGTTCCGGCACCACCTCCAACAGGCGCCGCTCGACCGCGTCGGGTGTCGTGCCCGGGGCGAGGCCGGTGCGGTTGGCAACGCGGAAGATGTGCGTGTCGACGGCAATGGTGGGGGCACCGAACACTTCGTTGAGGACCACGTTGGCCGTCTTGCGCCCGACGCCCGGCAGCCGCTCCAGCGCTTCGCGGTCGTTCGGCACCCGGCCGCCGTGCGCCTCCAACAGTATTTTCGACAGCGCCACCACGTTCTTCGCCTTGTTGCGGAAGAGCCCCAGGCTGCGGATGGCGGCCTCCACCCCCGCCACCCCGAGCGCCACCATCTGCTCGGGCGTGTCGGCCTGGGCGAACAGCCCCTTGGTGGCCTTGTTGACGCCCACGTCCGTCGCCTGCGCCGACAAGACGACCGCCACCAGCAGGGTATAGGCGTCGCGGTAATCGAGTTCGGTCCTGGGATCGGGTCGCTGGGCCGCCAGAGCGGCGAACAGGGCCTCGACGGCTTCGGGGGTCATCGGCTGTGTCACCTCGCGCTCTCGCCATCGCTGGCCATCGCGTTATATGCGAGGGCATGGCTGTTGGCACGGCACCGACGTTGGACCTCGTCCTCTACCCGAACCCGCCGCTCGGCAGGGCCGGCACGGCCTGGGTGATGGGCGGCGCGGTCGCCGTCGGCGGCAGCGTCGGCCTCGGCTTCCTCTTGATGGGTGCCTGGCCGGTCACCGGCTTTCTGGGTCTCGACCTGCTCGCCTTGTGGCTGGCGCTTCGCACCGCCGCCCGCCGTGCCCGCCGCGCCGAGGTCATTCGGCTCGACGGCCGCGGGCTCACGGTCCAGCGCGTCGCTCCCGACGGTCGGGTGACGGCGGACTTCGCCCTCGACCCGTACTGGGTCCGCGTCCAACTCGACGAGCGCCGCCGTCACGACCCGCGCCTCGCCCTCTGCGCCCACGGCCGCTGCGTGCCGATCGGCACGTTCCTGGCCGCCGCCGAACGGCGCGAACTGGCAAGCGAACTCCACGCCGCCCTCGACCGCCACCGCCAGCCGCGCTGAACGGCAGAAAAGGTCGCAAGCGCCTAGCTGCGCCCGCTTATCTCTCGAGCCCGAGCACGTCCGTCATGCCGTAGAGGCCGGGCGGGCGACCTCGGGTCCAGTGCGCCGCCGCTGCCGCACCGCGACCGAAGATCGAGCGGTCGGAGGCGCGATGCACCAGTTCGATCCGCTCGCCTGGCCCCGCCACGTAGACGGTGTGCTCGCCGACCGAGTCGCCCGCCCGCACGGCGGCGACGCCGATGCGGCCCGGGACGCGGGCCCCGGTCAGCCCGTCGCGAGCCCGCTCGATCGCCGTCTGGAGGTCGACGCCGCGGCCGCGCGCGGCGGCGGCGGCGAGGCCGAGGGCCGTGCCGGAGGGCGCGTCCGCCTTCTTGTTGTGGTGCAGTTCGACGATCTCGACGTCGAAGCTCTCGTCGAAGGTGCGCGTCACCAGCTCGACCAGGGCCGCGAGCAGCGTCACGCCGCGGCTCATGTTGGGGGCTGCGACCACGGGCACGCGCTTCGCCGCTGCGGCGAGGGCCGCGTCGTGCTCGGCTTCGAGGCCGGTGGTGCCGATCACCAGGGCGGTGCCGAGGTCTGCCGCTAGCGCCGCGATCTCGACGGTCGCCTCGGGTGTGGTGAAGTCGATGGCGCAGTCGGCCGCGCGCAGGGCCGCCTCGGCGTCGGCGGTGACCGCCACGCCGACGGGCGCGCGGCCGATCAGACTGCCGACGTCGGTGCCGAGGCTGGCGTGGCCAGGGCGCTGCACGCCGGCCGTGAGCACGAGCTCCGGATGATCGAGCACGCAGCCCAGATTGACCCGGCCCATGCGCCCGGCGCAGCCGAACACGGCGATCTTCATCGAACCCTCCCGAAGAAACGCGATAGCGGGCGCCGGAGGCCGTTTTGGGGGCTTGCCAGCGCCGACGCGGCGCGCACCCTAGCGTCCATGCGCAGGCGTTGCACCCCGGTCGTCACTTTGGTCCTGGGCATCGGGCTCGCGCTTTCGGCCGCCGCCGATCAGACCGATCCGCGCCTCGACGATCTGTTTCTCGAACTGCAGGCGGCCGCGAGCCCCGGCACCGCACGAACGGTCGAAAGCGAGATCTGGTCGATCTGGCTGGAGGTCGACGACCGTGGGGCGCGACTGGCGCTGGTTCGCGGCATCCGCGCCATGCGGCTCGGCCAGCTCGATCGTGCCGAGGCCGCGTTCGGCCATGCCATCGAGCGCCGCCCCGACTTCGCCGAAGCGTGGAACAAGCGGGCGACGGTGCGCTTTCTCGCCGGCCGGCTGACGGCGTCGGTCGCGGACATCCAGGCGACACTGGCGCTCGAGCCCCGCCACTTCGGCGCGCTCTCGGGCCTCGGCATGATCTACGACCGGCTCGACGATGCCGAGGCGGCGCTACGGAGCTACGAGGCAGCACTCGAGATCAACCCGCACATGCCGGGACCTCGAGCGAGGGTGGAGGCGTTGCGCGCCGAGTTGGCGGGGGCTCCCATCTGAGCGCCATGCGCCCAAGGCTCGCCCTGGAGCGAGGTCGCGGCGGCGGCACGCTGGTTGCCACCGGCGACTGGTCGGTGGAGCACGCCCAAGCGCTCGATCGGCGGCTCGACCGCGTCCTCGACCGCATCGCCGCCCGACCCGGCCGTTGGGTCGTTCGGCTCGACGGCATCGCCCGGCTCGACTCGGCCGGGGCATGGCTGCTCCACCGCACGCGTGGCGAGCTGGAATCGGCAGGCGCCACGGTCGAACTGGTCGGTCTCGGCGCCGCCCAGGTGGAGTTGTTGGAGCGGGTGGCGAACGCGGCCTCCGGCCACGAGCTGCCGCCGGCACCCGAGGCCCGCTGGGTGCGCCGGGAGCTGGCGCGGCTGGGTGCCGCGACCCTCGGCACGATCGCCGAGGCGACGGCGCTTCTCGGCTTCTTCGGTGCCCTCGTCACCACGGCCGTCCTCACCTTGTTGCGCCCATGGCGCCTACGCGTCACCGCCTTCAGCGCGCACGTCGTGCGAACCGGCCTGGAGGCGCTGCCCATCGTCGGACTGCTCTCCTTGCTCATCGGCATGGTGCTGGCGTTCCAAGGCGCAACCGAACTCGCCCGCTTCGGCGCCGACCTGTTCACCGTCAACCTGCTCGCCATCTCGATCCTGCGCGAGATCGGCGTGCTGATGACCGCCATCATCGTCGCCGGGCGCTCCGGCTCCGCCTTCACCGCGCAGATCGGCACGATGGTGGTGAACGAGGAGGTCGACGCCATGCGCACGCTCGGCCTCGACCCGATGGAGGTTTTGGTGCTGCCGCGGGTGCTCGCCTTGATGGTCGTGCTGCCGCTGCTCGCCCTGTTCGCGAACGTCATGGGCCTGATCGGTGGCGGGATGATGACGCTGCTCGTCCTCGACATCCCGATATCGCTGTTCCTCGAGCAGCTTCGCGGCGCGGCCGGGCCGATGCAGCTGTTCGTCGGGCTGGTCAAGGCCCCGGTCTTCGCCTTCGTCATCGCCATGGTCGGCTGCCGCAACGGGCTGCGCGTCGAGGGCGATGCTGCGAGCGTCGGCCGGCTCACGACCCAGGCCGTCGTCACCTCGATCTTTTTGGTGATCGTCATCGATGCCGCCTTCGCCATCACCTTCAGCCTCCTCGGCATCTGAGCCGGTGCCGGCAATCCGCGTCCAGGGGCTGGTAACCGCCTTCGGCCGCAACCGGGTCCACGACGGTCTCGACCTGGTCGTCCGGCGTGGCGAGATCCTGGGGCTGGTCGGCGGTTCGGGCACCGGCAAGTCGGTGCTGCTGCGCGCCTTGGTCGGGCTGATGCGGCCGCGCGCCGGCAAGGTCGAGGTGCTGGGCGAGGACGTCTACCGCGTGTCCGGCCGTCGGCTGCGCCGGCTCCGCACCCGCTGGGGGGTGTCCTTCCAGGACGGCGCGCTGTTCAGTTCGCTCACCGTGCGCGAGAACGTGCAGGTGCCAATGGTCGAGCGCCTCGGTCTGAAGCCACCCCTGATCGACGAACTCGCCGCGCTCAAGCTCGGCCTCGTCGGCCTCGGACCGGACGCCGCCGACAAGCTGCCGGCGGAGCTGTCCGGCGGCATGCGCAAGCGGGCGGGCCTCGCCCGCGCCCTCGCCCTGGATCCCGAGATCGTCCTGCTCGACGAGCCGACCGCCGGTCTCGATCCGATCGGTGCCGCCGCCTTCGACGAGCTGATCCTCTCGCTGCATCGCGCCCTCGGCCTGACGGTCGTGATGATCACGCACGACGTCGACAGCCTCGTCCGCATTACCGACCGGATCGCGGTTCTGTTGAACAAACGCTGCATCGTTGCCACTCTGGGTGAACTTCGCGGCCGAGACGAGCCTTGGATTCGCGCCTATTTCGGGGGACCGCGCGGCCGTGCGGCGGTCCTAGCCGGCATGACGGAGGGCTGAGCCGATGGAAACCCGCGCGAGCCACGTCCTGGTCGGTCTGTTCGTCGTCGTGCTGACCCTTGCGGGTGCCGGCTTCGGCCTGTGGCTCGCCCGGGTCGAGCTGGACCGGGCCGTCGCCGTCTACGACGTGAGTTTCGGCTCGGCGGTGACCGGGCTGCAAAGCGGAGCTCGCGTCACCTATCAGGGCGTGCCGGTCGGCCGCGTTACCGACATCCGCTTCGACGCGGCACGGCTGGAGCGGGTGCTGGTGCGCGTCGAGGTCGATCCGACCACGCCCGTGACCGACGACACCACGGCGCAGCTCGCCCCGCAGGGCATCACCGGCCTCTTCTTCGTCCAGCTCCTGCCGGGCAGCGAGGGCAGCCCGCGTCTGGTGACCGATGCGGCCGAGCCGGCGATCATCCTGGCGACGCCTTCGCCGCTCGACCGTCTGGCGACCGACTTCCCGGAGATCCTCGCCCAGGGTGTGATCCTCTTGGATCGCGCGGTGGCGCTCCTGGACGACGACAATCTCCGCGCCTTCGGCCAGACGCTTGCCAACGTCGAGGCGGTGACGGCGACGCTGGCCGAGCGGCGGGGCGACGTCGACGATCTCGTCGCCGACGCGACGGCGCTCGTCGGCGAACTGCGCCGCGCCGCGGAGGCGGTCAACGCGATGCTGGTGCGCGTCGATACCGCCGTCGACACGGTGCAGGCGGGCCTCCCGGAGTTGATCGAACGGGGCAGTGCCGGCCTCGCCGGGCTCGGCGAGGTGTCGCGGCGGATGGCGATCGTCGCCCGGCAGCTCGACGGCCTGATCGGCGACCTGCGCGAGCCGATGCGCGACTTCTCGCAGGTCGGGCTCTACGAGTTCAACGCGCTGATGGGCGAAACCCGCCATCTCGTCGCCGCCGCGACCCGCATCAGCCGCGAGTTCGAGCGCGACCCGGCTGGCTTCTTGCTGGGCGGCAGTTTCACGGGCTTTCGGGCGGATTGACGGACGTGCGCTGGGTTCTCGCAGCCTCGCTCGCGGTCGTCCTCGTCGGATGCACGGCGTTGGATTTCGCCACGCGCGATCCGCCGCGGCTGTTTCTCCTCACGCCGAAGAGCACCTTCGACGACGACTTGCCCGACCTCCGCCGCACGCCGCTTCTGATCGAGACGCCGACGGCGGCGGCCGGGTTGAACTCGGCGCGGATCGCCCTGAAGCCGACACCGACCATGCTCGAATATTACGCTGGCGCCACCTGGACCGAGGTGCTGCCGGTGATGGTGCATGGCCTCGTCATCGAGAGCTTCGACAATACAGGCAGCGTCGATGCTTTCGATCGGCTCAACGTCGCCGGCCGCGCCGACTGGGCCTTGAGCCTGAACATTCGCGAGCTCCAGCCGGAGTATGCCGACGTGCGGCGGCCGCCGGTGGTGAACGTCCGTGTTCAGGCGCGGCTGCTACGGCTGCCCCGGCGCGACGAGGTGGGCTTCGCGTCGTTCGAGACGGAATGGCCGGCCGAGGGTACCGAGCTCGTCTCGATCATCGATGCGATCGACGTGGCCTTCGGTCGGGTCGTCAAGAACATGGTGCAGTGGACCATCCGCAGCATCGCCGATGCCGGAACCCTGCCGTCTCGTTAAATCGTCTTGGTCCAAAGTGGCGTTCCTTGATGTCGCATGGGTTTGCCGAAGTTGTTGGAAGCATTCCAACTCGATGTTATGCGTAGCTAGTTGACGAGCGACGGCTTCGCCACCTTATGTCCGGCCACCATGCGCTGGGGGGTGTACGTCGGTGATCGTCTGTTTGTGCAATGCGTTGGGTGAGCGGGAATGTCGGGAAGCAGCTGCCCGGCCCGGCGTGAAGGGGCCAGGTTGCATCTACCGGCAGTTCGGCTGCCGGGTGCGCTGCGGCGCCTGCGTCGCGACGATGTGCGAGATCGTCGAGCACGGCCGTCGCGCAGCTGCGGTGGAACTCGTGCCGGCGCTGGTCGCCGAGCTTCGGGAGAAATGAACGATGGCGAAAGCCAAGGACGTGGTCGGCCATCCGGACGTGCTGGAGGCCCTCAACATCGCGCTCAAGGGTGAGTTGACCGCGATCAACCAGTACTTCCTGCATTCGCGCATGTTGATCGACTGGGGTTTCGAGAAGCGGGGCAAGGCGGAGTACGACGAATCGATCGAGGAGATGCAGCACGCCGACAAGCTGATCCAGCGCATCCTGCTGCTCGGCGGTCTGCCCAACCTGCAGGATCTCGGCAAGCTCTACATCGGCCAGGATCTGAAGGAAGTGATCGAGTGCGACTTGCGGCTCGAGCTGGAAGGCATCGCCCATTATCGCAAGGCGATTGCCCTCTGCGAAAAGCAGGGCGACTTCGTCAGCCGCGATTTGCTCCAGCACATCCTCGAAGAGGAAGAGGAGCATCAGGACCAGAACAAGACCGAACTCGAGCTGATCGAGCGGATCGGTATCCAGAATTTCGGTCTGTCGCAGATGTGACGACGGCGCCAGCCGCCGTTCGCGGGTTGCAGGGGGCCAAAAGCCCCCTGTACTCTTTCGACGCTCCGTTTGCTCCATCGCTGCGCTGACGTCCGTGCATGGGTGACACCATCTTCCACGAGATCGCGTGGCTGCTCTTGGGTGCAGCCATCATCGGTCGTGTCGGTGCCGCGTTGCGGCAGCCCGTGATCGTCAGCTTCATCGCCGTCGGCATCCTTGCCGCCGCCCTGTTCGAGAGCAGCCCCGAGACCCACATCCAGATCGAGTTCCTGGCGGAACTCGGCGTGGCGCTGCTGCTCTTCCTGGTAGGCCTCAAGCTCGACCTGCGGCTCGTGACCACCCTCGGCCCCGTGGCGCTGGCAACCGGTCTCGGTCAGGTCGCCTTCACGGCGGGCGTGGGCTTCCTCATCGGCCTCGCCCTCGGCCTCGACCCGGTGACCAGTCTCTACGTTGCGGTCGCGCTGACGTTCTCGTCCACGATCATCATCGTCAAGCTGTTGACCGACAAGCGCGAGCTGGAAACGCTGCACGGCCGCATCGCCATCGGTTTCCTGATCGTTCAGGACATCGTCGTCGTGATCGCCATGGTGGTGCTCTCCACCCTCGGCATCGGCGGCGGCGAAGGCGGTTCGGCGGCCTTGCGGATCGCGGGCGTGGTGCTGGCGTTGGTCGCTACGCTGGCCGCCATCTACCTGTTCGTGCGCTACGCCGCCGACCGGGTGATGGCCGGCTTCGCGCATACGCCCGAGCTGCTCGTCATCTTCGCCATCGGTTGGGCCGCCGCTGCCGCCGCGGTCGGCGACTTCGTCGGCCTCGGCAAGGAGCTGGGCGGGCTTGCCGCCGGCGTGGCACTCGGCTCGACCCCCTATCGCGAGATGATCTCGGCGCGGCTCTCGTCGTTGCGCGAGTTCCTGCTGCTGTTCTTCTTCCTCTCGGTCGGAGCGATGCTCGACCTCTCGACCATCGGCGGCGACCTCTGGGCCGCTCTGGTCTTTTCCGTGTTCGTCCTGATCGGCAACCCGCTGATCGTCGTCATCATCATGTGGTGGATGGGCTACCGCACGCGCACGGGCTTCCTCGCCGGGCTTACCGTCGCGCAGATTTCCGAGTTCTCCCTCATCTTCATGGCGATGGGTTTGACGCTCGGTCATGTCGACGGTTCGGCGGTGGCGTTGGTGACGCTGGTCGGCTTGGTGACCATCGCCATGTCCGTCTACATGATCACCTACAGCCACGAACTGTACGCCTGGGCGCAGCCATTCCTTGCCCGGTTCGACCGGGGCCGTGCGCGCGAGCCTGCCTTCGAGGGGGACGCGGAGCCGGCGGCGGACGTCATCCTGTTCGGTCTTGGGCGCTTCGGCACCCGGCTCTACGAGCGGCTGGTCGACGCGGGCCTGTCGGTCCTCGCCGTCGATCTCGACCCGCAGGTGGTACGGCGGCGCCGGGCGGAGGGCTTTCGGGTCCGCTACGGCGACGTCACCGAGCAGGAGTTCTGGCAGGATTTGCCGATCGGTCGCGCGAGCTGGGTCGTTCTCTCGGTGCCCTACGGCGTGATCCGCCTCGCCGAGACCGACCCGAAGAGCGGGCTGCTCGCGGCGGTGCGCACCCATCGCTTCCAAGGCCGCATTGCCCTCACCGCCCGCGACGAGGTCGAGCGCCAGCAGCTCGTGGAGGATGGCGTCGACCTCGTCCTTTATCCCTTCGACGACGCCGCGCAGTCCGCCGCCGCGCAGATCGCACAGCTGGTCGATCCGCCGCCGGGCAAGGTGCCGGTCGGCGACGAAGCACCGGCGAGCGACGAGCGGGCCTGAGCGGAGGCCGCTCAGGCCATGCCGATGGCCGACTTGTAGACCTCCAGAAGCTCCTCCTGCTCCAGCCGGTCGTGCTCCTGCATTCTCCGCAGTTTCAGGATCTGGCGGATGATCTTGGTGTCGAAGCCGGAGCCCTTCGCTTCGGCCATCACCTCGCGGATCTGCTCGGCGATCGCCTGCTTTTCCTCCTCGAGGTTCTCCAGGCGCTCGACGATGCTCTTGAGCTGATCGCCGGCGATGGCGGCTTCCGACATGGGCGTCTCCGTCTGTTGAAGGCAACGAGGCCCGTCGTCATAGGCCAAGCCGCGCCGCCGGAGAAGCCCGCGAAGCAGCGGGAGCGAGGACGCGCGCGGGGCTCGTGGCAACCCGGCGCGTCAGGCGGACGCGCGTCGGTCGAGGCCGGCGGCGACGACGGCAGGGTGCGGGCTGCGGGCCGAGCCCGCCAGCCGGTAGACGCCGCGCTGGTCGGGCATCGCCTCGAAGCGCTGCGACAGTCCGAGGATCGTTTCCGTGCCGCCGAGGAGGAAGTAGCCGTCCGGCGCCACCATGCCGGCCATCGTCGCGATGGTCCGCCGCTTGGTCTCGACGTCGAAGTAGATGAGGACGTTGCGGCAGAACACGATGTCGAAGGTGCCGAAGCCGGGGCGCAGTTCCAACAGATTGGCGGTGTCGAAGCGGATCCATCGCTTCAGATGCGGCTTGACCACCCATTGGTCGCAGTCCTGGTCGAAGTGCTGGAGCAGGCGCTTGACCGGCAGGCCGCGCTGCACCTCGAACTGCGTATAGCGACCCGCCCTGGCGCGACCGAGGGCGGTGGCGGAAATATCGGTGGCGAGCACTTGGACGTGCCAGCCCTGCAGCTCCCGCGCCCGATCCTCCAGGCACATCGCCAGCGAATAGGGTTCCTGGCCGGTCGCGGCGGCGGCGCACCAGATGGAGAGCCGCCGCGTGCTGCGGCGGGCCGCCATCAGCGTCGGCAGCATGACGTCGGCGAACTGCTCGAACGGCCGCACGTCGCGGAAGAAGAACGACTCGTTGGTGGTCATGGCGTCGACCACCTCGGCGACGAGCGCGGGCTCGTTGCGCTCGCGCAGCCGGCGGACGAGACCCGTCACGTCGCGCACGTCGTGCCGCCGGGCGACCGGGGCGAGGCGGCTGTCGAGCAGGTAGCTCTTGTCCGGGCCGAGCGCCAGGCCGGAGGCACGGTGCAGGAGTTGCGCCAGGAAGCGGAAGTCCTCGGCGTTCATGAAGCGCTCCGAAAGAGCTGAAGGACGCGCGCGCCGAGCTGATCCACGTCGAGGATCTCCTTGGCCAGACCCGCTTGGGCGACGGCGCCTGGCATGCCCCAGACGACGCTGGAGGCTTCGTCCTGCGCCAACGCGACGCCGCCCGCGGCGGTTGCCGCCCGGACCCCTTCGAGCCCGTCATGGCCCATCCCCGTGAGGATCATGACGAGGAGGCGGTCGCGATAGATCGGAGCGAGGCTGCGCAGCATCGGATCGACCGACGGGCGGCAGTAGTTCTCGGGCGGCGTCTGCAGCCGCCGCATGCGGACGACGCCACCCTTGGCCTCCGCCACCATGTGCCAATCGCCGGGTGCGAGGTAGACGGTGTCGCGGTGCACGACTTCGCCGTCGACGGCCTCGTGACAGGTGCGGCCGCTCGCCCGTCCGAGTTGCTCGGCGAACAGGGCGGTGAACGTCGGTGGCATGTGCTGGGTCACGAAGATCGGGCCGAGCGGGCGGCCCTTCAATGCGGAGAACAGCCGCAACAGCGCCTGCGGCCCGCCGGTGGAGCAGCCGATGGCCAGCGCGTCCGGCCGAAAGCCGGCCGGCACGCCCGATGCGGGCGGTCGTAGGGTAACCGTCGGTCGACGCAGGCTCGGTGCCGTCGCCACGGCGGGCTGCGGCCGTGCTGCCGCGCGGGTGGGCGCCGTCGCCGTGCGCGCGCTGCGCTCACGGACGGCGAGCGCTCCCCAGACGCGCACCCGCTGCAACAGGTCGCGGCCGAACGCTGCGGCCCCGTCGCCGCCGAGACTGGTCGGCTTGGGTACGTAGTCGGCGGCGCCCTTGACCAGCGCCTGGATCGAGATCGCCGCACCCCGGTGGGTCAGCGTCGAGGCCATCACCACCTTGGGCGCCGGCTTCGCCGTCGCCAGGATGCGCGGCAGGGCGCTGAGGCCGTCGAGGACCGGCATCTCGACGTCGAGGATGACGACGTCGACGCGTTCGTGGGCGAGGCGCTCGATGGCGCTCGCCCCGTCGCTCGCGGTCCCGACCACCTCGAGATCGGGCTCGCGAGCCAACAGGCGCGTAACGAAGCCGCGCACCACCGCGCTGTCGTCGACGACGAAGACGCGGATGCGCGTGCTCTCGGCGACGGCCGTTGGTGGCCGCAAGGGTGGCGTGTTCGGGCGTTGCGCCAGCATGGGTTCGGTCTCCGCCCCTACAGCACGCCGGTTTGCGCGAGCTTGTGCTTGAGGATCTCCTCGTCGAACGGCTTCATGATGTACTCGTCGGCACCGGCATCCAGCGCCTCCTCGATGTGCGGGAGGTCGTTGATGGTGGTGCAGAAGATGACGACCGGCTTGTCGCCGCCGGGCAGCCGGCGGAGCGCCCGCAGGAACGTCAGACCATCCATCTCCGGCATGTTCCAGTCGAGCATCACCACGTCGGGCAGGCGCCGCTTGCAGGCGGCCAGGGCCTTCTTGCCGTCTTCGGCCTCCTCGGTGACGTAGCCCAAGGCCTCGACGATCTGCCGGACGACGCGCCGGACGGTCGGCGAATCGTCGACGATCAGGCATATGGTCATCGTTCGGACTGCCCGGTGAGGGTGACACCGCCGAGCTGGAGCACGCGGCCGACGTCGAGGACCACGAGGAGCTGCGCATCGAGCCGGAAGACGCCCGAGGCGACCTCGCGCCAGTCGGCACTGAGCGTGCTCGTGTCCTGCTCGTAGCGATCGAGCGGCGCCTGCAGCACCTCGCCGACCTTGTCGATCAGGAGACTGTACAACTCGCCCTTGTGCTCGACCACCACGCTCATGCCGGCGATCGACGGGTCGCGCCTGGCCATGCCGAGGCGAACGCGGAGGTCGATGGCGGTGACGATGCGGCCGCGCAGGTTGAGCACGCCAGCGACCTCCTTGGCCGCGCGCGGCACGTGGGTGATCTGCTGCGGACCCAGGATGTCCTGCACCTGGGCGACCGGCAGTCCGACGAGCTGCTTGCCCAGCCAGACCGAAACCAGCTCGTTGTCGACGGTGCGGGCGTCGCGATCCATGACGGCGGCGCTCATGCCAAGGCCTCCTGAAGCTCGAGCGAATGGCTGATGGCGGCGAGCAGGGCCTCACGGTCCAACTTGCCGACGTAGTCGGTGAAGCCGGCATCCCGGCCCCGTTGCAGGTCCTGCTCGGTGGTGTGCGAGCTGAGCGCGATCACCGGCAGCTCGGCCCAGGCACCGCCCTGGCGCAAGGTGTGCGCGAAGGTGAAGCCGTCCATCTCCGGCATTTCGATGTCGCTGATGATGGCGTCGAAGGTCTCGCCGCGATCGCGCAGCTCCAACGCCTTGGTGGCCCGATCGACCTTGACCACGTCGTAGCCGTTGGCGGCGAGGATCGGGCCCAGCAGGTTGCGGAAGAAGCTCGAATCGTCGACGATCAGAATGCGCTTGGTACGCGGCCGTTCGTCGTGGCGGAACGGCTCGTTGTCGCGATCGGCGAACCAGCCCTGGAACACGCTCTGGACGAAGTGGGCGACGTCGATGATGTCGGTGGACCGCCCGGCGATCACCGCCGAGCCGATCGTGCCGACCGCCTTGGAGGCGACCTTCACGTCGATCACGTCGTTGGCGATGTCGATGATCTCGTCGACGACGAGGCCCATGTTGTGCTGGTTGTCGGTGAACACCAGCGCCGGCCGGCGACCCTCGCCGTGCAGCACCGTGTTGCCGTGGATGTCCGTCAGCGGCATGAGCTGGCCACGGTACTGCATCACGGCACGGCCGCAGCTTTCCTCGACCGCCGCGAGATCGATCTCCTCGAGGCGGGTGACGAGGCCGAGCGGCACTGCGCGCGGCGTGCGGTCGCCGGCGCGGAACAGCAGCAGCGACGTGCTCTCGGCCGCCCGCTGCCGCTTGGCGTCGATCAGCACGTCGGGATCGCTCGCCGCCGACGCCAAGCCGTCGGTCAGGCTGTTGAGATCGAGGATCATGACCACCGAGCCGTCGCCGAGGATGGTGTTGCCGGAGAAGCAGCCGACGCCGCGCAACAGGGGCGACACGGGCTTGACCACGATCTCCTCGGTGTCGAACACGCGGTCGACGACCAGCCCGACCCGGCTGTTGCCGACCTGGGACACGACCACGTACGCCTGTTCGTAGGTCGCCTCGCTCGGCTCCTCGCTAGAGAGGCCCAACAGGTTGGTGAGGCGGACCAGCGGCAGCAGGCGGTCGCGCAGGCGCAGGATCGGCGCGTCGTCGATGATCTCGATCTTGTGTTCGGATGCACGCCCCGCCCGCACCAGTTCGACGACGCCGATCTGCGGGATGGCGAAGCGCTCGCCGCCGGCCTCGACGATCAGCGCGGCGACGATGGCGAGCGTCAGCGGGATCTTGATGGTGAGCTTGGTGCCGCGACCCTTCTCCGAGGACAGGTCGACGTGGCCGCCGATCTTCTCGATGTTGGTCCGCACCACGTCCATGCCGACGCCACGGCCGGACACGCTGGTCACCGCCGCAGCCGTCGAGAAGCCGGCCTTGAAGATGAACTGCATCACCTGCTGCTGGGGCATCGCCTCCAGCTCGGCGGCGTCGACCAGCCCCTGCTCCAGGGCCTTCTGGCCGATCCGCTGCACGTCCAGGCCTTTGCCGTCGTCGGCGATCTCGATGATGATCTGGCCGCCTTCGTGATAGGCGTTCAGCGTAATGGTACCGAATTCGGGCTTGCCTGCGGCCCGGCGCTCCTTGACCGATTCGATACCGTGGTCGGCCGAGTTGCGGACGATGTGCGTCAGCGGATCCTTGATCAGGTCGAGAACCTGGCGGTCGAGCTCGGTGTCGGCGCCCAGCATCTTGAGCTCGATCTTCTTGCCGAGGTCGACGCCGAGGTCGCGAATCAGCCGCGGCAGCTTCGACCAGGCGTTGCCGATGGGCTGCATGCGGGTCTTCATCACCCCCTCCTGCAACTCGGAGGTGATGTGACTGAGGCGCTGCAGAGGACCCTTGAAGCGGCTTTCGCCGTCGTTCCTGACCATTTGGAGGAGCTGATTGCGGGTCAGCACGAGTTCGCTCACGAGCGTCATCAGGTCTTCCAGAAGGTCGACCGAGACGCGCAGCGACTGGGCCGCGACCGAGCCGCCGGCGGGCCGCTCGCCGGCGGCGAGGGTTTCCTCCGCT
The DNA here is from genome assembly GCA_050485385.1 of Geminicoccaceae bacterium. GTDB lineage: Bacteria > Pseudomonadota > Alphaproteobacteria > Geminicoccales > Geminicoccaceae > RECO01. Next base: position 23,913 of record JBJHBG010000031.1, read on the forward strand.
GCAATCTGCGGCAGAGGAGCGTCGGCCTCGACCGCTGTCTGGGGCTCCGCCGCTACGACCGGCTTCAGGGCCGGGGCTTCGGCGGTAGGCGCCGCTTCGACTTCGGTGGCGTCCTCGAGCTGGCCTTCGGCCGCACGTCCGAGCGCTTCGATCAGGGGCGCGTCGTCGCCAGCCGGCTCGGCCTCGGTGGCCTCCAACTGGTCGAGGATGAACTTGATGCGGTCGAGCGCCTGCAGGACGAGCGTGACGGCGCCGGGCGTCAACTCGATCTCGCCGTCGCGGACGCGGCCGAGCACGTCCTCGGCGGCGTGCGCCACGGCCTCCAGCCGCGGCAGGCCGAGAAACCCGCACGTGCCCTTGATGGTGTGCGCGGTGCGGAAGATGCTGCCGAGCAGCTCCGGATCGTTGGGATTCTGCTCCAATTTCACGAGCTCGACGTCGAGCATCGCGAGGTTCTCGAAGCTCTCGGTCAGAAATTCGCTCAGCAGCTCGTCCATCGGCGGCGGCTCCTCTTGCGCGCCCCGGCCCTTCCGGTGGCAGCGATCACCGTCGCCGAAGCTGCGCCACAGCCCTTAAGATTGCCTGAATGCGCACTCCGTCCCGCAACGCCGTCGATGCAAAGGAGCCGACGATGCCGGAATCCACCTACGTGCCGGGGACTCTCGTCCGCCACCCGGCGCACCCGGACTGGGGCACGGGGCAGGTTCAGACCGCCATCAACGGCCGCATCACCGTGAACTTCGAGGAACGGGGGAAGGTGGTGATCGACGCCCGCCACGTGGCGCTGGTCGTCGTCCGTCCCGGCTGAGGCGGGCGATCGTTTCCACCGCCGACACGACCTTTTGACCGGCCGGGGCTCGCCTGCCGAGCCGCTCGTGCCATTCTTGCCGGAGGTAGCGCCGAGATGGAGGGAACGATGGCGAAGGTACTGGTGCTCTACTATTCGAGTTGGGGGCACGTCGAGACGATGGCCGAAGCGGTGGCCGCGGGCGCCGCATCGGTCGACGGCGTCGAGGTGACGCTCAAGCGGGTGCCGGAACTGGTGCCCGAGGCGGTGGCCGAGGCCGCGCACTACAAGCGTGACCAGGCAGCGCCGGTCGCGACGCCCGGCGAACTGGCTGACTACGACGCGATCGTGTTCGGCACGCCCACCCGCTTCGGCAACATGGCGGCGCAGATGCGCAACTTCCTGGATCAGACGGGGGCCTTGTGGGCCAATGGCGCGCTCGTCGGCAAGGTCGGCAGCGTGTTCGTCTCGACCGGCACCGGCGGCGGCAACGAAACGACCATCACGAGCTTCCACCACACGCTGATGCACCACGGCATGATCGTCGTCGGCCTGCCTTACGCGGCGCCGGAACTCGCCGATCTCGCCGAGGTCAAGGGCGGCTCGCCCTACGGCGCCGGGACCATCGCCGGCGGCGACGGCTCCAGGCAGCCGAGCGCGACGGAGCGATCGCTTGCCCGCTTCCAGGGCGCGCACGTCGCGCGCATCGCCCAGAAGCTGGCGGGCTGAGCCGCCATGGGGCTCCTGGTCGACGGCGCCTGGCACGACCGCTGGTACGACACCGCCAAGAGCGGCGGGCGGTTCGAGCGACAGGACAGCGGCTTTCGCCACTGGATCACGCCCGACGGTGCGGCCGGACCCTCGGGCGAGGGCGGCTTTCCGGCCGCGCGCGGCCGCTACCACCTCTACGTGTCGCTCGCCTGCCCGTGGGCGCACCGGACCTTGATCTTGCGTCACCTGAAGGGGCTCCAGGACGCCATCGGCGTCTCCGTCGTGCACTGGCACATGGCGGCGCACGGCTGGACCTTCGCCCGCGACGCGGGGGCGACCGGCGACCGGCTCTACGGGCGTGAGTATCTGCACCAGATCTACACCGAAGCGCTCGCCACCTATACCGGCCGGGTCACCGTGCCGGTCCTGTGGGACACCGAACGCCGAACCATCGTCAGCAACGAATCGGCGGAGATCATCCGCATGCTGAACGCGGCTTTCGACGGTGTGGGGGCGGTGGCCGGCGACTATTGCCCGGCACCGCTGCGCGACGAGATCGACCGCGTCAACGCCCGCGTCTACGACGCGATCAACAACGGCGTCTACAAGGCCGGCTTCGCGACCACCCAGGACGCCTACGAGGAGGCCGTACGCGCCCTGTTCGACGCGCTCGACGAGCTGGAGGCAAGGCTGGACGGTCGCGACTTCCTGGTCGGCGACCGGCTGACCGAGGCCGATGTCCGGCTCTTCACCACGCTCGTGCGCTTCGATCCGGTATATGTCGGCCACTTCAAGTGCAACGTGCGGCGCATTGCCGACTACGCCAATCTGCAACGCTACCTGGAGCGTCTCTACGCGTTGCCCGCCTTCCGCGAAACGACGGACCTCGGCCACGTCAAGCGGCACTACTATGGGAGCCACACGACCATCAATCCGACCGGCATCGTGCCGCTCGGCCCGGACCTTTCCGCCCTCGGCTGAACGGCGGAACTTTCGCGTCCACTGCGGTTTGTTTGGCCATCGCGCTACAAGTCGGAGATGGACGATGCGAACCAAGCTGTTGGCAACGACTGCGGGTCTGGCCCTGCTTCTTGCAGTACCGGCCCTCGCCGATACCGCCGACGACGAGCGGCTCGACGCGCCGCTCGGCCAGACCGAGGCGCCCGCGGGCATGGCCGATCCGATGATCGACGAGACGGCGCCCGACGACGCCGTGGCCGACGATGCGGCGACCGAGCCGCCGACGGAGCAGGCGACCGAGGCCGAGCCGACGCCGGCCGAGGAGGCGCCCGCGGGCATGGCCGATCCGATGATCGACGAGACGGCGCCCGACGACGCCGTGGCCGACGATGCGGCGACCGAGCCGCCGACGGAGCAGGCGACCGAGGCCGAGCCGACGCCGGCCGGAGGCGTCATCACCCACGCCCAGCCGGGTCAGATGAAGGTCGACGACCTCGTTGGCCTGACCGTGCTCGACGCCGCGAACGAGACGGTCGGCCGGATCGGCGGTCTCTTGATCAACGAGGCCGGCACCGTCGACGGCGTGCTCGTCGACATGGGCGGATTCTTGGGTTTCGGCGCGCGGTCGGTCGCGCTGAGCTGGGATCAGGTGACCTTCGTTGCCGCCGAGGGTGGCAACGTCCAGCTCGCCGTGGTCGACATGCTCGCCGCCGAGCTGGAGGAAGCGCCCGCGTTCGACGACGAGGACGTGGCCCTGGTGCAGTAGGGTCCGGCCGGGAGGGGGCGGCCGGACGTCGATCGGCCGCCCCACCGCTCGTGGAACCCTGCTGGGGGGTGCGGGGTTGATCGAATAGCGGTAAGATCGACCGCTACGGCGAAAGGAAGGACGGCAGGCGTGACGCCACCACGCAAGCAGGGCGAGACGGTGCGTAAGGGACTAGGTGCGGCCGCGACGCCGACCGGCATGGACGGCGGTGACGGTTTCGATCGCTGGGTCCGCCGTCAGCTCCACCAGCTCTACGATCCGGTCTCGAACGAGCCGCTGCCGGATCGGCTGGCCGATCTGCTCGACCGGTTCCCCGAGGGAACCTCGACCGATCGCCGACGCCACGAGCGGGGAGGGGACGATGGGGATGGTTGAGCCGCACGCCACGGCGGGGGGCTCTGCCCCGCCTCTGCGCGATCTGGTCGTCCACCATCTGCCGTCACTCCGGCGCTTCGCGCGGGCCGTGCTCGGCGAGCAACGCGCGGGCGACGCCTGGGTGGAGGCGGCGTTGGTCCGCATCCTGGCCGGCAAGGCCACGGTCGGCGAGGCGCAGGTTCGCGGCGATCTGTTCGCCGTGCTGCTGGCCACGCCGCCGCCGGCCCCTCGCGGCGCCAAGCCCCTCGTCTCCATGGTCGAGAACGAAGCCATTCTCCTGGACCGCGTCGGTGCGCTCGCCGCCGAAGAGCGGCTGCTGTTGCTGCTCGTCGACCTCGAGGGGCTGCCGCTGACCGAGGCCGCCCGCGTCCTGCACCTGCCGCCGGCGGTGGCCTCGGAGCGGCTCGCCGCCGGCCGGCGCGCCCTGCGCGATCAGCCCGCGCGACGCGTCATGATCGTCGAGGATGAAAGCGTGATCGCCCTCGACCTCGCCGAGACCGTGACCGATCTGGGGCACGAGGTGGTGGCCATCGCCACGACCTACCGCCAAGCCATCGCCGAGGCGGACCGGGCGCGGCCGAGCTTGGTCTTGGCCGATATCCAACTCGCCGACGACAGTTCGGGCATCGACGTGGTCAACGACCTGCTCGCCGAGACCACGGTGCCGGTGGTGTTCGTCACCGCCTTCCCCGAGCGGCTGCTCACGGGCGAACGGCCCGAGCCGGCGTTCCTCATCACCAAGCCGTTCGACCGCGACATGCTCGCCGTCGCTCTCGCCCAGGCGATCGTCAGCGTCGAGCGCGATGTCTGACGTTTGCCCCGGGCGGCGCGGTTTTGCGGCCGCCGTCGGCCCGCGCTGAGGCCCGGCACATGTCCGGCGCGGGCGCGCCGCACGGCAATCCGTGGCGGCGGCGCTGGAACGGCGTCGGCGCCCGCCTCGCTCAGTTGTTGGCGGTCATGCTGCTGCCGCCGCTCGGCTTTCTGGCCTACCAGGCGGTGAGCGTGTTCGATGCCGAGCGCCGGCAGCAGGCCGTGGCGGTGGCGAACAGTCTGGAGCTGATCAGCCGCTACGAGCGTGAGTTCTTCGAGCGCACCCATGCGCTCTTGCGGCGTACGGCCGAAGCACCGGCGGTGCGGCTGGCCGACGTCCGCTGCAACGCCGTGCTCGCCGACGCGGCGGCCGAGAGTGCGGCCTATCTGCAACTCGTGCTGGTCGACGCCGACGGTCAGATCCGCTGCGGCAGCGCTGGCGGCAATGCCTCGGGTCACACGCAGCACGGCAGCCTCGTCCGCCGCGTCCTTGCCGGCAGCGCCTACGAGCTGGGCGAGGTGGTCAGCTGGGAAGACGGCCGCCGCACCGCCGTCCTGGGGGCCGCCGTGCTCGTCGATGCGCCCTATGCGGACGAACTCGTCTTGGTCCTCACCATCGATCTCGCCGAGATGCAGGGGGCCATCCACCGCCTGGAACTGCCGGCCAACGGCGTCGCCGTGCTCGCCGACCGCGAGGGCCGGCTGCTCTTGGCCGATCTCGCGCAAGGCTATGCGGCGTTCGACCGGCTGCCGGCGAACACGCCCCTGGCGCCGCTCGTCCGTACCGCCCCGCTCGGCATCGACGCGCTCGGCCGCGACGGCCAACTTCGCCGCTACCTCGCCCGGCCGCTCGCCCAGGATCGCCTGTTCGTCGTCACCGGCGTGCCGGTGGCCGGGGATTGGGCTTGGCTCAGCGACCGTCTGTTGGTCACGGTCGCCGCCGGCGTCGCCTTTCTCGTGCTGTCGATGACCGTCATCGTCATCGCCGCCGACTGGCTGATCAACCGCCACGTGCGCCGCCTCGCCGCCCTCGGTCACTCGTATTTCGACCGCGGCGATGCCGGCTGGGCAGCACTCGACCACGCGCCGACGGAGCTGGCCGACCTCGGTCGGGCGTTCCAGCGGATGACCGAGCGGGTGGCCGACCGCGAGCAGTCGCTCGAGCGGTCGCTCGCCGACAAGGAGGTGCTCCTGAAGGAAGTGCACCACCGCGTGAAGAACAACCTGCAGACGGTGATCAGCCTGTTGGCGCTGCGCAGTCGGCGGACGGCGTCGCCGATCGCGCGCGAGGCGATCGCCGCGGCGCAGACGCGCATCCGCGCGCTGGCGCTGCTGCACACCCACCTCTACCAGCAGGAGGACATCCGCCGGGTGGCGCTGCGGCCGTTCCTCACCGAACTCTGCGGCCTGGTGGAGACGGCGGTCGACGGGGTGGGCGTGCCGGTTACGCTGCACCTCGACGTCGCCCCCATCGACATCGACGCCGAACGGGCCATCCCGCTGGCGCTCTTGGTAGTGGAGGCGGTGAGCAATGCCTACGAGCATGCCTTCGAGGGCCGTGCCAGCGGCAACATCGCGGTGACCTTGCGCCGGCTCGACGAGGATCGACTGGAGCTACAGGTGGCCGACGACGGCATCGGCATCGGCGACGGTGCCAATGGCGGCCTCGGCCTGACGCTGGCACGCCTGCTCGCCGGTCAGATCGGCGGCGAGCTTCGCCTGGGGAGCGGGACGGGCACCACGCTGGTCGCAACCTTTCCGCGCCGGGGCAGTCGCGGCGGCGCCTCAGACCGGCGGGCGGCCGTTCGCGAAGTGAACGGCGAGGCTGACGCCCGCGAGCACGAGAAACAGAACGGCCAGGATCTGGCCGATGCCGACCGTGGCGGCGACGATGCCGCCGAAACCGAACAGGCCGGCAATCGCCGCAACGCCGAGGAACACGAACGCGAGCTGGAGCATGACCGGCCTTTCCGTTCCTGAGCGAGACGCGGATGCGTTGCCCGGTGACGCGGATTGCCGCCGCGGCACCCAGCAGCATGACTCCTGCATGACGAACGGCTGTCGCTGCCGATGGTTCCCGCGTGGTCGGCGGAACCACCTTCGATCTTCGGTGTTGACGACATGGGATGGACGACGAAAGGTTGCCTCATGACGGTGTTTCGCGACGACGTGGCCGCTGCCTTGCCGGATCTCCGAGGCTACGCGCGTAGCCTCTGCGCCGGCAACGTGCACGATGCCGACGACCTGGTGCAGGAAACGCTCCTGCGTGCGCTCAAGGCGCAGGACCGTTTTCAGTCCGGCACCAACCTGCATGCTTGGCTCTTCACCATTCTGCGCAACGTCTTCCTCAACACGCAGCGGTCGAAGAAGCGGTTCGTCGACGTCGAGGACACGGATATCGCATCGATGCTGTGGACCGCCGCGCCGCAGGAAGGCCGGCTCGAGTTCCGCGCCTTTCTCGTTGCCTTCGAGCGGTTGAGCTTCGCCCACCGCGAGGCGCTGATCCTGGCCGGGGTGGAGGGCCTCGACTACGCCACCATCGCCGAGCGCATCGGCTGCCGGCCGGGCACGGTGAAGAGCCGGATCAACCGCGCCCGCGCCCAGCTCCGGGCCGAACTGGTGGGCGGCGAGGATCGTCCGGAGCCGGCCGAGCCGCGCGACGACCGCGCCGCTCGGAGCGCCGGCATGGACTTGCACGCCCACTGACCTCGGCGCCGCCCTGAAACGCGCGCTCCGACCCGGCAACGCACACCCCGGTTGGCGTTTTTCGTTGCGCCGCGACGAGGAGGCGGCAGGATGCCGCAGCCATGCGCGAGCCCGCCGTCTCCGAATTCCAGCCGATGCTTACCGCCTTGTGGCTGCTCGTCGCGGTGGCGGTGGGCTCGGTTCTCGTCCTCGGCCGCGACGTGCTGGTGCCGCTCGCCGTTGCCATCCTCGTCTGGGCGTTCGTCAACTCGGTGGCCACCCAGCTCGTCCGCGCCTCGCGCTGGGCGCTGCGCAACCGGGGCGCCATGCCGCCCGGTGTCGCCCTCGTCTTCGCCGTGCTGGTGGTCGTCTGGGCCATATTGATGGTCGTGCAGGTGGTGGCCGACAACGTGGCGCAGATCGCCGTTGCCGCTCCCGGCTACCGCGACCGGCTGGAGGAGGTCATCCCCGCGATCGGCGTCTGGCTCGGCGTCGACGTGCCCGACCTCGTCGGCGATCTGTTGGCGCAGTTTCAGTTCAGCGAGATCGTAGCACAGCTGGCGGGCGCGCTCACCGCGCTCGCCGGCAACACCATGCTGGTGCTGCTCTACACGGCCTTCCTGCTGCTCGAGCAGCAGGCCATCCAGCGCAAGCTCGAGGTGCTGCACGAGGATCCGGTGCGCGCCCAGCGCACCCGCCTCGCCATCAGCCGCGCCGTCGACCGCATCGAGACCTACATCCGGGTCAAGACTTTCATCAGCACCGCCACCGCTCTCATCTCCTACGGCGTGCTCTGGGCGTTCGAGATCAACTACGCGACCTTCTGGGCGCTGATCATCTTCCTGTTGAACTACATTCCCAACATCGGTTCGATCCTGGCGGTGATGTTCCCGACGCTGCTCACGCTGGTGCAGTTCGGCGATCCGCTGATCACGCTTACCATCGGCGGCATCCTGACGACGTTGCAGTTCACCATCGGCAACGTCATCGAGCCCCGGCTGATGGGCACCAGCCTCAACCTCAGCCCCTTCGTCATCATCCTCTCGCTCGCCATTTGGGGGAGCATCTGGGGGGTCGCCGGCATGTTCCTCTGCGTGCCCTTGACCATGATCCTGCTGATCCTCCTGTCGCAGTTCCCGCAGAGCCGCCCGATCGCCGTGCTCCTTTCCGGTAACGGCCGCATCGACTGACGGTTGTTGCCAGTGATCTTGGGTGAGTGCCAACAAAATACGATCAGTCGCCTTTTCCATCTTGCCAAGCTCGTGGTAGCGACTTTATCGCGGAAGCATGGTTGGTTTCGTGAGGTGGGGTCATCCATGCGTGATTTTGGCTTGATGCTACAGGACTACCGGTTGACGACCGCGGAAATCCTCTACCACATGCCCGACCATCCGGGCGTACTGCAAACTTTCCTTTGGCAGGACTACGACATAGCGCCGGAGTACCCGGTGCTGACCAAGTTCGTCCGCTTCTGGGAACAGAACATCGACGGCCGCCTGCACAGCATCAAGGTGGCCACCTCCGGCCTCGTCCAGCCGACCCGCTACCACCATGCCCAGGCGCTGATGACGCTGCAATAGGCCGCTCACCCCCGGTGATAGGGGTGCCCGGCCAGGATCGTGCTGGCGCGATAGAGCTGCTCCGCGAGCAGGGCCCGCACCAGGAGGTGGGGCCAGGTGAGGCGGCCGAGGGCGAGGCGGCGGCCGGTCTCCAGGCTCAGGCCTTCGTCGAGGCCGTCGGCGCCGCCGACGAGGAAGGTTACACCGCCGCGGCCCTGGTCGCGCCAAGCGCCGAGCAGGGCGGCGAAGGCTTCGCTGGTGAGGTCGTCGCCGCGTTCGTCGAGCGCCACCACGGGCAGGCCCGGCGGCAGGGCGGCGCGCAGGAGCTTGGCCTCGGCGGCCTTGAGCTCGGTGGGTGCGACCTTGCCCTTGAGGGCGAGTTCGACCAGCTCGATCCGCCAGGGGCAGCGCTTTGCGTAGTGCTCGAACAGGGCCTGCTCGGGACCGCGCTTGAAGCGGCCGACGCTCAGGACGACGATGCGCAAGGGCCGATCCGCGCGCAGGAGTGGGGGGGCCAAAAGCCCCCTGGCGCTGCCCTACAACCCTTCAGGCGCTGGCCTGCTGGCGGGGGCGGCGTGAGGACCAAAGTCGCTCCAGGCCGTAGAACTCGCGGGTCTCGGGCTTGAACAGGTGGACGATCACGTCGCCCGTGTCGATCAGCACCCAGTCGCTCTCGGTGCCGCCTTCCTTCAGCACGCCGACCACGCCGACGGCCTTGAGGCGTTCGAGGAGCTTGTCGGCCATGGCGCCGATGTGGCGCTGCGACGTGCCGGAGGCGACCACCATGGCATCGGCGAAGGAGGTCTTGCCGACGAGGTCGACGGTGACCGGGTCGACCGCCTTGTCGTCGTCGAGCGAGCGCTCGATCAGGGCCAGGATCGCCCGGCCGTCGCGGGCGGGGTTGACGCGTTCGTCGACCGACGTTGCGGCTATCACTCGTCCTCCTCGTTCGGACCCTGCCACCAACACCCGTCGGCCCGGATGGCCGAACTGGCGGCGGGATGGGTCCGCAGCCGTACCAAACCCCATGCGGGCGGCGTCGCCGTCGCCAATGCGCGTAGCGCCCGTCCATGGCGGCGCGCACCGGCGAACCGCTGGCCGGCCACACCCGCCAACGCAGCGTAGAGATAGGGTTCGCGGTCGAACACCGCAATGGGCACCGCGGCGACGATCCGCTGCCATTGCCGCCAGCGGTGCAGGCTGCCCAGATTGTCGGCACCCATCAGCCAGACGAAGCGGTGGCGGGGAAAGGCGGCGCCGAGGCGGCGGAGCGTGTCGACCGTGTAGCGGGTGTGGAGGCGGGTTTCGAGGTCCGTGACGCGGATGCGCGGATCCCGGGCGACGCTCCGGGCATGGGCGAGCCGCACGTCCAGGGGCGCCGTCTCGTGCCGCGGCTTCAGCGGGTTCTGCGGTGCCACCAGCCACCAGAGTTGGTCGAGGTCGAGTTGCTTCAGCGCTTCCAGGGAGATGCGCAGGTGACCCTCGTGTGCCGGGTTGAAGGAGCCGCCGAGCAGGCCGACGCGCAAGGGCGGCGAGCCGGCCGGCGGCGCCGACGGCACGAGCCGATGGGTCGCGGTCGGCCGGCGGAGGCGACGCTCGCCCGGCGCGGGCACGGGCTCAGGCCGGACGCACGTGGCCCGCGCCGCGCACCCGGTACTTGAAGGTCGTGAGCTGCTCGACGCCGACCGGCCCGCGCGCGTGCAGCCGCCCGGTAGCGATGCCGATCTCGGCCCCCATGCCGAACTCGCCGCCGTCGGCGAACTGGGTCGAGGCGTTGTGCATGACGATGGCGCTGTCGACCCGCGCGAGGAAACGCTCCGCCGCCGCGTCGTCGGCGGTGACGATGCAATCCGTGTGGTGCGAGCCGTAGCGTGCGATATGGGCGATGGCGTCGTCGAGGCCGTCAACCACCTTCACCGCCAGGATCGCGTCGAGATACTCGGTCGACCAGTCGGCCTCCTGGGCGGGCGCAACCTCGGCGTCGACGACGCGCGTACGGACACAGCCGCGCAGGCTGCAACCGGCGGCGCGAAGCGCGGTGAGCACCGGCGGCAGCAGTCGTTCGGCGGCGGCGGCGTCGACCAGCAGCGTCTCGGCCGCCCCGCAGATCCCCGTCCGGCGCATCTTGGCGTTGACCGTGACGGCGACCGCCATGTCCGCGTCGGCCGCCGCGTGCAGGTAGACGTGGCAGTTGCCGTCGAGATGGGCGAAAACCGGCATCCGCGCCTCGGCGCGCACGCGCTCGACGAGGGAGCGGCCGCCCCTTGGCACGATCACGTCGACGTGGCGGTCCATCGAAAGGAGGTGGCCGACGGCGGCGCGGTCGGTGGTCGGCACGAGTTGGATGGCGGCCGGCGGCAGCGCCGCTGCCTCCAGTCCCAGGATCAGGCACTGCGCGATGGCGCGGCTGGAATGAAAGCTCTCCGAGCCGCCGCGCAGGATCACGGCGTTACCTGCCTTGAGGCAGAGCGCCCCCGCATCCGCAGTGACGTTGGGCCGGCTCTCGTAGATCACGCCGATCACGCCCAAGGGCGTCGCCACCCGCTCGATGCCGAGGCCGTTGGGCCGGGTCCAGCTCGCCAGCCGGCGGCCGACGGGTTCCGGCAGGCCCGCGACCGTCCGCAGCCCCCGGGCGATGACGTCGATCCGCCCCGCATCGAGTCGCAGCCGATCGAGGGCCGCGGCGCTCAGGCCGTTGCGGACGCCGGCTTCGAGGTCCCGAGCGTTGGCGTCGAGCACCTGAGCGACGCGCGCGCCGAGGGCGTCGGCCGCTGCCTCGAGCGCCCGCGTCTTGGCCGCGGCGTCGGCGACGGCGAGCGCCGTTGCGGCCCGCCGCGCCGCTTCGCCGAGTTCGTCCATCCGCGCGCGGAGGTCGTCGCCCGCCGCCAATGCCACCGCCATGGTCGCGTCCTCGTTCGCTCGTCCGTGCTCCGTGCGCCTAGCATGCGGCGTCGGTGCCGCCAATCGGGCGCACGACTTTACCGATGCTTAAGGCACATTGGCGATGATCGGCATCCTGGACCAGTCATCGTCGGGTCGTCCCGTATGTTCGCCGCCAGGTTGCCCGATCCACTGCCAGCCGTCGATGCGGAACTCCTGTTTCGGCTCGCCGCGATCGTCGAGGCCAGCCCGGCCGTCAGCTACGCGTTGGAGCCGAAGGGCCGGCGCGCCACGTTCCGCAGTGCCAACGCCGCGGCGCATTTCGGTTGGACCACGCCGCCCGGTCGCTCGCCGCACGACCGTTGGCTGGAGGCGGTGCACCCCGCTGATCTGGAGCCCACCGAGCGCCGCCTGACCGAGTGGCTGGCCGAGGGGGCCGAGGGCGTCTTGCGGCGGAGCTACCGTATCCGCCACGGCAACGGCCAGGAGCTGTGGGTCGACGACCACCTGCGCGCCGTCCGCGACGGGGCCGGCCGGGTGGTCGAGCTGGTCGGCATCATGGAGGACGCGACCGAGCAGGACGGCCGCAACCGGCGGCTCGACGCGCTCGTCCGCAACGTGCCCGGCATGATCTACCAGCTCCTGCTGCGCCCCGACGGCAGTGCCTCCTACCCCTATGTCAGCTCCGGCATCCGGGAGATCTTCGGCGTCGAGCCCGGCGACGTGCGCGACGACGCGAGCGCGGTGTTCGAGCGCATCCATCCCGACGACGTGGGCGAGGTGCAGGCGGTGATCCGCGCCGCCAGCGAGACCCTGACCACACCGCGCACCCGATACCGCGTTCGCCATCCGGTGAGGGGCGAGATCTGGGTGCAGGGCCGTTCGACGCCCGAGCGGCTGGCCGACGGCGCCGTGCTGTTCAACGGCTACATCACCGACATCACGGACGAGGAACTGGCGAAGGCCGAGTTGGAGCGCACCCGCGACCAGCTCGAGAGCTTCTTCGACGTCTCGCTGGATCTGCTCTGCATCGCCACGCTGGACGGCCACTTCGTCCGGGTGAACCGCGCTTGGACGACCGTGCTCGGCTACCCGGTCGAGGCGTTGGACGGTGCGCGCTTTCTCGACTTCGTCCATCCCGACGATGTCGCCGGCACCCTCGACGTCATGCGGATCCTCGCCTCCGGGCAACCTAGTCCCGCGTTCGTCAACCGCTACCGCTGCACCGATGGCGCGTACCGGCTGATCGAGTGGCGCTCGCAGCCACACGGCGACCTGATCTATGCGGCAGCACGCGACGTGACGGAGCGCGAGGCTACGGTTCGGGCCATGGAGGAGAGCCGGCGCAAGCTCGCCGCCCTGTTCCAACTCGCGCCGATGGGCATCGCCCTCAACCGACTGGGCGACGGCCGCTTCTTGGAGGTCAACCCCGCGCTCGAGCGGATCAGCGGACGCAGCCGCGACGAGCTCTTGGCGGGGTGCTTCAACGACGTCGTGATGCGGGACCCGTCGGTCGGCAGCGAGGAGACGGTGCGCGCGCACCTCCTGAAGCACGGTCGCTACGGACCGATCGAGCGCCGGCTGGTCCGCAAGGACGGCAGCGAGGCGACGGTCAGCCTCAACGGCGTCGTCCTGGACGGTACGGCGGAGGACGCGCTGATCTGGTCGATCCTGGAGGACGTGACGGCACGCAAGCGGAGCGAGGCGGAGTTGGTCGCCAGCCGGCAGCGGCTCAGCGACTTCGCCCGGTCGTCCGCCGACTGGTTTTGGGAGGCCGACGCCGAGCTGCGGCTCACCTGGTTCTCCAGCAGCTTCGCCGAATTGGGCGAAGCGCTCGGCATGGCCCCGCTCGGCCAGCGCCTGCAGGACCTCGACACGGGCCGGGGCGACGTCGCCGCCCTCGAGCGTGCCCGTCACGACGGCGCACCGATCCACGACCTGGGGTTGCACCTCGCGACCGGCGAGCGGCCGCGCTGGTTCGTCGTCAACGCCCTGCCCATCGTCGTCGACGGTGTCCTCCGGGGCTATCGCGGTACCGGCACCGACATCACCGAACGCAAGGAGGCCGAACTGGCGCTGGAGGCAAGCCGGCAGGAGCTCGGCTCGCTGTACCGGCTCGCCCCCATCGGCATCGCGCTCTGCGGCCTCGACGACGGCCGCTTCGTCGAGGTCAATCCGGAGCTGGAGCGGATCACGGGCTATGGCCGGGCCGAGCTGTGCGCGCTCCGCTTCCACGACCTGCTGCCGCACGAGGAGGGGATCGGCGTCGAGCCGATGATCATGGCCGAACTGCGCACCAAGGGTCGCTTCGGTTCGTTCGAGCGACGGTTGGTGCGCAAGGACGGCAGCGAGGCGACGGTCTTGGTCGACGGCGTGGTGATCGAGGCCGTCGACGGCAGACGACAGGTCTGGTCGATCGTTCAGGACATCACCGCACAGAAGACGAGCCAGCTTGCGCTGAAGGCGCTGGCCGAGCAGGACGCACTGACCGGCCTCGTCAACCGAAAGGTCATGACCGAGCGCTTGCGCTGCGCGTCGGCGGCCACGGGTGGGTGTCGGGCAGGTGCCGTGGTGCTCTTGGACCTCGACCACTTCAAGGAGGTCAACGACACCCTCGGTCATGATGCCGGTGACGAGCTTCTACGGGAGATCGCCCGGCGCTTGGTCGCCGCGGTCGCAGCCGAGGACTTGGTGGCGCGGCTCGGTGGCGACGAGTTCGCGCTGATCCTGCACGGCGACGGTGGCGGCCTCGACCGCGCCGACGCCGAGGCCCGCGTCCGCGCCGCGGTGGAGGCGCTCCAGCGCCCGCTGCGTCTGGGCCAGCGGGTCGTCCGCCCGCGGGCCAGCGTCGGCGTCGCCGTGTGGCCCGGTGACGGCTGCCACCCGAGCGAGTTGCTCAAGCACGCCGACATAGCGCTCTACCGCTCGAAGGCGCTCGGCCGCAACACGTGGACCTTCTTCGACCGCTCGATGCGCGACGACCTGGAGCGGCGCACCTCCATCGCCGACGCCTTGCGCCTTGCCATCGGCCAGGACCGCATGGCCCTCGCGTTGCAGGCGCAGCACGCCGTCGCGGAGCCGCGCCATGCCGGCTTCGAGGCTCTGGTCCGCTGGGAGAACCAGGGCCGGCTGATGCTGCCCGGCGCGTTCGTGCCGATCGCCGAGGAGACCGGCCTGATCGTCCCCCTCGGCCGCGCCGTGATGCGCCAGGCTTTCGCCCATCTCCGCCATATGCTCGACCTCGGCCTGGAGCCCGGCTGGATGGCGATCAACGTCGCGGCGGCGCAGCTCAAGGAGGCCTCCTTCGTCACCGAACTCGCCAATCTCTTGCAGGCACACCGCATCGAACCGCGGCGGATCGAGCTGGAGATCACCGAGGGCGTGCTGCTCGACCGTGCCGGCGAGCGCATTGCCGAGACGCTGGCGGCGGTGCATCGCCTCGGTGTTTCGATCGCGCTCGACGACTTCGGCACCGGCTACGCCTCGCTCAAGCACCTCAACCGCTTTCCCGTCGACCGTCTGAAGATCGATCAATCCTTCGTTCGCGACATCGGCAGCGATCCGCAGGACGCAGCCATCGCCCGCGCGGTGATCAACCTCGCCCACAGCCTCGGCATGGACGTGGTGGCCGAGGGTGTGGAGACGGCGGAACAGCTCGCCTTTCTGCGCCTGCACGGCTGCGATTTCGCGCAAGGCTATCTGCTCGGGCGGCCCGTGCCCCTGGCCGCCGCGGTGGCGGGGCTGCGCGCCCGCGATCCGGTGCCGGCCGACGCGGCGGCCGGCTGACCGGCGGCCTCGGCTTCATTTCGCTAGCGAGACCGCGTAAAGGCCTCCTGCCGCAACGGGAGACCTCGATGAACGAGACCAAGCCGCGCCTCGAGCTGCGCACCGCCCGCCTCGCCGACATCGCCGCCATCCAGGCGCTGTGCGAGAAGGTCTACGCCGACATGGGCAGCTACAGCCGGGCGCAGCTCAGGGGCCAGATGCAGAACTTCCCGGACGGGCAGCTCGTCGCCGTCTTCGAAGGCGCCATCATCGGTTACTGCTGCACCTTCCGGGTCGAGGAGGCGGCGGCGTTGCGCGCCCATACGTGGAGCGAGATCACCGGCGGCGGCTTCGCCTCGCGCCACGTCGCCGACGGCGCATGGCTCTACGGCGCCGAGGTCTTCGTCGACCCGGACCACCGCGGCATGCGCATCGGCCAGCGGCTCTATCAGGCGCGCAAGGATTTGTGCATGCGGCTGGGCTGCAAGGGCATCGTCTTCGGCGGCCGCATCCCCGGCCTGCATCGACGCATCCGACAGCACGGTTCGGCCGAAGCCTATGTCGACGCCGTGGTGCAGGGCCGCCAGCGCGACCCGGTCCTCTCCTTCCAACTCCGCAACGGCTTCGAGGTGGTCGGCGTGCTCCGGAGCTATCTGCCGAGCGACCGCGAGAGCCTCGGCTTCGCCGCGCACCTCGTCTGGAAGAACCCGCGCTACGTCGAACCCGCCGGCAAGCGCAGCAAGAAGGCGGCGATGAGTGCCTTGCGCGACCGCGTCCGGCTTTCCATCGTCCAGTATCAGCAAAGGCGGGTGCGGTCGTTCGAGGAATTCGGCCAGAATGTCGAGTATTTCGTCGATGTCGTTGCCGACTACAAGGCGGATTTTGTCGTCTTTCCGGAGCTGTTCACCTTGCAGCTTCTGTCGATCGAGAACGCGAAGATGCCGGCGCACGAGGCGATCGCCAAGCTCGACGAGTACACCGAGCCCCTCAAGGAGCTGCTGTCGCGCCTCGCCGTCGACTACAACATCAACATCGTCGGCGGCTCGCACCCGACCCGCGTCGCCTCCGGCGCCATCCACAACATCACCTATGTCTGTCTGCGCGACGGCTCGATCCACGAGCAACCGAAGATCCACCCGACGCCCAACGAGCGCTACTGGTGGAACATCGAGGGCGGTGACAAGGTCGAGACGATCATGACCGATTGCGGCCCGATCGGCGTGCTCATCTGCTACGATAGCGAGTTTCCCGAGCTGGCCCGTCACCTCGTCGACCAGGGCGCGCGGATGCTGTTCGTGCCTTTTTGCACCGACGAGCGCCAGAGCTACATGCGCGTGCGCTACTGCTGTCAGGCGCGCGCCGTCGAGAACCAAGTGTACGTGGCGCTCGCCGGCAATTGCGGCAACTTGCCTGGCGTCGACAACATGGACATCCAGTACGCGCAGTCCTGCATCGTGACGCCCTGCGACTTTCCCTTTGCGCGCGATGGGGTAGCGGCCGACACCACGCCCAATGCCGAGATGGTCGCCTTCGCCGACGTGCATCTCCAGGACCTGGAGAACGCGCGCGCCTTCGGCACCGTCCAGAACCTCAACGACCGCCGCTTCGATCTCTACCGGGTCGCCTGGACCGGCCGCCGGCAGGGCTGATTCGTCGCGGGACTGCGCCCGGCCGGGTGGTCGCCGCCGTCGTTGCATGCGAGACCGGCTCGCAACGGGCGTGGCCGACGGATGGCGCCGGCTCGGCGGCGGCCTCGCCTCGATCCTGAACGACGAGCCCGCCGACCTGCGCGCCATCGCCACCGTCTGTCCCAACCCGCAATGGTTCGTGGTCATCGACGACGACATCGAGAGCGTCCACGACCTCGCGGGCAAGCGCGTCTCGGTCGGCAGGCAAGGCAGCAACGGCGAGGTCGGGTGGCGCGAGATCATGGGCCATCTCGGTTGGACCTATGCCGACATCCAACCCGAGTTCACCGTGCATCAGGCGACCATCGACCAAGTGAGGAACCCGCCAGATCGACGCGGGGTTCTGGCCGGACGCGCCGGGCTCCGCGAGCATCCAGGAACTCGTCGACACGCTCTTCGGCACGATCTCGGACGTCGACGAGGACATCGTCTACCGCATCACCAAGACGATGTTCGACCAGCGCGAACGGCTGATGCAGGTGCATCCGCCGGCCGAGTTCATGACGCTGGAGAACGCCATGGACAGCCTACCCTACCCGCTCCACCCGGGCGCCGAGCGCTTCTATCGGGAGGGGTTCCTCTGACGGCCGCCAGTCCCGCGATCGGGACCGCATCGGCGCCGTGGGCCTCTCCGGTATCGGCCTTCACTTCACCCGGTGGATCATCGGCCTCGCCGGCGGCCAGCTTTGCTCGACCGTCCTGCGCGCCGCCGCCTGCTCGCTGTTCCTGAGCTTCGGCCCGGCGACCACCTCGATCCACATCGTCACCGCGACGCCGGTCGCCCAAGCCTCGTGCAGATGGGCGTCGCACCGCTCGTCGCGCACCTCTCTTGCGACCATTGGGGCGGCGTTTCGGCGTTCACCGCCATGCGCCTCGGTATGGCGGCCTACATCGTGCCGTTCGTCTTCGCCTACTGGCCGTCCTTGGTCCTCCGGCACGAGGCCGATCCCCTTACGCCTGCTGACGGCCATTGCGGGCGGCATTGCCGCCGTGGCCGCGCTGGGCGAGCAGTATCTGAGCGAGCCCTGGCGTGGTGGAAGCTCGGCCTGTTCGCGGCCTCCATCGTCCTCGCCATGCATCCGGCAGCGCTCGCCAACGTCGCCGCCGTCGCTATCGTGCTCGGCATTGGCCTGTCGGCATACCGTGCCGCGCGGACGCCCCTGCACTCCGGAGAAACCCCTTCATGAGCTATGGCACCGACATGTTTCGCCTCGACGGGCTGCACGCCGTCGTGGTCGGCGGTTCCTCCGGCATCGGCCGCGAGATCGCCCTCGGCTACCGGGACGTCGGCGCCAAGGTGACGGTGGTCGGCCGCGACGCGGCGAAGCTGGCGGCGGTGGCGAACGCGCTCGGCGAGGGGTCCACCTACGCCGCCGAGATGCGCGACCTCGCGGCCATCGAGGCGACCGTCGCCGCGATCGAGGCGGAGCGCGGTGCCGTCGACGTGCTGGTCGCCTGCCAGGGGACCACCATCATCAAGCCCTCGTTGGAGTTGAGCGAGGCCGAGTACGACCTGATCCTCGACACCAACCTGAAGAGCGTCTTCTTCACCTGCCAGGCGTTCGGCCGGCGCATGGTGGAACGAGGGACGGGTGCCATGGTCACCATCGCCTCGCTCGCCTCGCACCAGGGCTGGGCAAATGCCGGCGCCTATTCGGCCAGCAAGTGGGGCGTCGTCGGTCTGACCCAGACGCTCGCCGCCGAATGGGGCGAGAGCGGGGTGCGCGCCAACGCCATCGCCCCCGGCTTCTTCCTCACCGACATGAACCGCGACCGCATGCCCAATGCGCGCAAGGCCGAGGCCAGAAAGCGCGCCGCGATGGGGCGGATGGGCGAGCTTTCCGAGCTGGTCGGCGCTGCCATCTACCTCGCCTCGCCGGCCGCCGGTTTCGTCACCGGTGCCACCCTGCGGGTCGACGGCGGCTACCTCGCCACCGGGATTTAGGGCGCCTTGCCGTCGGGCTCGGCCCGCGAGGCCCGATCGACCGCGACACGCGGCCGCCACGAGGCGCCAGCAACCTCCAACAGCACCTCGTTGCGGCGGAGGAAGCCGGGGGTGAACGGGTCGTCGTAATAGGCATAGACGGCGGGGCCGGTCGGCTCGAGGCCGCGCTCGGCCAGCCAGCGGCGGAGTTCGGCCTCGCGGCGGTCCATCCGCGCGTCCTGCCAACTGCCGGAAAAGCGGATCGCGGCCATGCGCTGCGGTTGGGTCTCGACCAGCCGCACCTCGGCGCCCGCCGGACGCGGCAAGTCCGCCAGATCGTATTTGCGCGGCATGACGAAGCGCACCGCCCACTCCGACGCCCCGTCCGCGACCCGTGCCTGGGTGACCGGTGCGGTCATCGCGATCGGCTCGCCCGCGCGCTCGCGGGCGAAGATGTAGCGGGCGAGCGGGCGGAAACCGGCGCGGACCGCGGCCTCGCGCTCGCCGCGCGTGGTCACCTCGGCGACCCGCATGGCCGGGTAGTCGCGCAGCTCGAACCGGCCGTCGCGCTCGGCCACGCTGTAGGCCGGGGTCTCGATGGTGAGCTTGACGTAGCCCCAGGTACCGAGCCCGCCGAGTACGAGCAGACCGGCGCCGCCGACGAGCCACAGCATGGCCCGTCTCATGGCCGGGGAAGGAACGGGGTCATCGGCACGTCTCCGCAGGGTTCCCCGGAGAACATGGCCCGCCCGCCCGGCCAGGCAACGGGTCGGGCGTCAGGCCGCGGCGACCGCCGGCGCGCCGTCGGTCGCCGCCAGAGAGCGGAGGATG
>JBJHBG010000032.1:0-42576 GCA_050485385.1 Geminicoccaceae bacterium
CCGCCGCACCGGCGCGCCCGGCCTGCAGGCGCTCCCCCACTTCCGGCAGGTCGAACGGCGGGGCGAGGGCCGTCGCCTCGGCGCCGGGCGTCTCGTCCTCGATCCAGCGCCGGCCGCCGAGCGACCGTTCGACCACGATGCGGCCCACGGCGCCGCTCAGCGTCCCGATCCCACGGCACCGGCGGCGGTCAGCAGGGCCGCGACGTCGGCGGCAATCCCGTCGTGGTCGGCCAGCCGCTGGCGCCACGTCGCCGGCACCGCCGTCACGCCGAGGCTGGCGCCCAGCCACGCGCCGACCAGCATCGCCCGGCTGGCATTGTCGCCGCGGGCGGCGCAACAGGCGCGGATCGCCCCGGTGAAGTCGTCGGCAAAGGCGAGTGCGGTGTGCAGCGCCGCGGGGAAGGCTTGGCGCAGCCCGCACGCCCGGCCGAACCTGCCGGTAGCCGTATCGACGTCGCGGCCGCGCGCCGCCCGCACCGCCTCCACCATCTCCCGGATCTCGAGGCCGAGGGGGGTCCGCGCGTCGCCCAGGCGAGCGAGCCGGTCGACCGCCTCCCGGAGTTCGGCGCCCGCCAGGAGGTCGTCCAGGAGTTGCGCATGGGCACAGGCGTAGGCGACCGCGCGGTCGTGGCTCTGGAGCACCCGCGTCGCCCGGTCGACGTGCAGCATGGTCGCGGGCGAGCCCACGTAGCGCACGACCAGGGGGGCGAGACGCGAGGTCGTCACGTTCTGGTCGTCGGCGAGGGCCGCGTCCTCGGCGAAGGCCACCTCGCCCGGCTGGTCCAGGCGCCGCTGGACCAGATGCCGGGTCGGCTTGTCCCGATAGCTCCGGCAGTCCGGCGCCGCGTAGAAGGCGAACAGGCGCTCGCCGTAGTGTCGGGGATCGAAGCCGCCGACGGCGACCAAGCTCCGCAGCAGCACCAGCGCGCCTTCGCCGTAGTGCGTGAGCGCGCCCGGCGCCTTGCCGGCGTGGTAGTGGTCCGCGTCAGGCGCATCGAAGCCCTCGGGACCGTCGGGGAAACGTTCGCGGAAGGCGGCTTCGTCGTAGATCCAGTGGCTGCCGAGACAGTAGGCGTCGCCCACGAACGGACCCCAGAGCGCACCCGCCATGCGCTCCGTAGCGCGCCCGCTCGCCGCCATGCCGTCCCTCTCCCGCCCGCATCGGATCGTCCGCGCGAGCTTTAGCACCGGCATCGCCCGTGCGCATCCCCGACGGTGACGCGCTGGTCAACCCGCCGGCGATCCGGTAGGGCTCCAACGGACGTTCGAGACGAGACGGAGACAGCGTCGATGTGCGGGATCGTCGGTCTGCTCGGCCGCCAGACGGCGGCACCGTTGCTGGTCGAGGGGCTGCGACGGCTGGAGTATCGCGGCTACGACAGCGCCGGCATCGCCACCTTGGAACGCGGCCGCCTCGACCGCCGCCGCGCCGAGGGCAAGATCGCCAATCTGGAGGCCGTCCTCGCCGCCCGGCCGCTGATCGGCACCGTCGGCATCGGCCATACCCGCTGGGCCACGCACGGCCAGCCGAACGAAACCAACGCCCATCCGCACATCGCGGACGGTATCGCCGTCGTCCACAACGGCATCATCGAAAACTTCCAGGAGCTGCGCGACCGGCTGGAGGCCGAGGGTCACCTGTTCGAGACCGAGACCGATACCGAAGTCGTGCCGCATCTGATCGGCTACTACCGGCGGCGGGGTGCCGAGCCGATGGCGGCGGTGGCCAAGGCCGTGCGCGACCTGCATGGTGCCTACGCCCTGGCGCTCTTGATCGAGGACGCCCCGGAGAGCCTG
The DNA here is from genome assembly GCA_050485385.1 of Geminicoccaceae bacterium. Lineage (GTDB taxonomy): Bacteria > Pseudomonadota > Alphaproteobacteria > Geminicoccales > Geminicoccaceae > RECO01. Next base: position 1,798 of record JBJHBG010000032.1, read on the forward strand.
TTCGTCGCCCGCAAGGGCAGCCCCTTGGCCATCGGCTACGGCAACGGCGAGATGTACGTCGGCTCCGACGCGATGGCGCTCGCACCCCTGACCGACCGCATCCAGTACCTGGCGGAGGGTGACTTGGCGGCGATCACCTTCGACGGCGCGGAAATCCGCAACGCCGTAGGCGAGGTCGTCGACCGGCCGATCGTGCGCACCGCCTATTCCGGCGCGCTGATCGGCAAGGGCAACCATCGCCATTTCATGGAGAAGGAAATCTACGAGCAGCCGGCAGTGCTCGGCGACACGCTCAACGCCTTTCAGGTGGGACAGTCGCGCTTGGCCGTGCCGGACCTGCCCTTCGACTTCGCCACCCTCCAGCGGCTGCACGTCATCGGCTGCGGTACCGCCGCCTACGCCGGGCTGACCGCCAAGTACTGGTTCGAGCGGCTGGCGGCCCTACCGGTCGATTGGGACATCGCGTCGGAGTTCCGCTACCGCGAGCCGCCGCTTTTGCCGGGTGCGGGCGCCGTGTTCGTGTCGCAGTCGGGCGAGACCGCCGACACGCTCGCGGCCCTGCGGCTCGTCCGTCAAGCGGGGCTCGCCACACTCGCCCTGGTCAACGTGCCCGAGAGCAGCATCGCCCGCGAGGCGCACGGTCTGTTGCGCACCCTGGCCGGACCCGAGATCGGCGTCGCCTCGACCAAGGCCTTCACCACGCAGTTGGCAAGCTTCGCTTGCCTCGCGCTGATCGCGGGGGAAGAACGGGGAACGCTCGACGCCGCAGCCATGGCCGGCCATCTGGCGGCCCTCGAATCGTTGCCGGCGCGGGTGCTCGACGCCTTGGAACTGGCCGAGCCGATCCGCGAGGTCGCCGAGGCGTTCAAGGACGTGCGCGACGTGCTGTTCGTCGGCCGCGGCACGGCCTTCCCGATCGCGCTGGAGGGCGCGCTCAAGCTGAAGGAACTGACCTACATCCATGCCGAGGGCTATGCCGCTGGCGAGTTGAAGCACGGGCCGATCGCGCTGGTCGACGAGCACACGCCGGTGGTCGTGGTGGCACCGCCCGATGCGGTGTTCGAGAAGACGGCGAGCAACCTGCAGGAGGTGGCGGCGCGCGGCGGCCGCGTGCTGTTGATCTCCGACGAAGCCGGCGTCAAGGCGCTTCGCCGCCACGTCTGGCGGGCCATCGCACTGCCCGAGGTCGAGCCGCTGGTGGCCCCCATCGTCTACACCATCCCCTTGCAGCTTCTGGCCTATCACGTCGCCCTCTGGCGCGGGACCGACGTCGACCAGCCCCGCAACCTGGCGAAGGCCGTGACGGTGGAGTGACGCTCGAAGCGAACCGATGGACGGGCTCTTGCGTATGACGACAAAACGATGACGTTGACGTCGAGAGCCGACCGTTCGAGGGCCCATGCGCACCGTGCCCAGCTTCCAGCTTCAGCCCGCCGCTCCCGGTCCGCTGCCGGGGTCGCCGCAGCGGCGGCGTGAAGCGCTTGCGTCGCTGGGCTGCGGTCTCGCTGCCGTGGTCGCTGTCGGCCTCGCCGCGGTGGAGGTGGCGGGCTTCGCGTCCGCCGTGGTCGTTGCCGCTGCCAGCGTGTTCACCGTCCTCGCCGCCGTCGTGTTGGCGCGCGTCGAGCGCTTCCATCCCCATGCCGGCTTTGGCACTGCCAATCGTATCACGGTCGCCCGCGCCGCGCTGAACTGCCTTCTCGTCGGGCTCGTGGCCGATCCGGCGACGGTGGCGGCAGCTTGGCCGCAGGGGCTCGGCTGGGCCGTGATCGGCCTCACGCTCTTGTCGCTGGCGCTCGACGGCATCGACGGTTATGCCGCGCGGCGCACCGGCGCCGCCTCACGCTTCGGTGCGCGATTCGATGTCGAGGTCGACGCACTTCTCCTCGTCGCCCTGGCGGCGCTCGCCTTCCTGTTGGGCAAGGCCGGCGCCTGGGTATTGGCGAGCGGCGGCCTCTACTACGCCTTCTTGGCGACACGGCGACTGTGGCCTCGGCTGGCCTACCCCCTACCGCCGGCGCTCTGGCGGAAGGCGGTGTTCGTGGTGCAGGCAGCCGCGTTGATCGTGGTCGCACTGCCCATGATCGAGCCTCCCCTCAGCGGCGCCATCGCCGCCACGGCGCTCGCGTTTCTGGTCGGCGGCTTCGCCGTCGACGTCCGCTGGCTGCTCCGCCATGCCCCGCGTTGATCGCCGTCGCATCGCGGGTCTGGTGCTCGGTCTGGTCGCGCTGCACGCGGCCCTGGCCCTGCCCAACCGGCTCGACCTCGTGACCCCCACGGCCCTCCTCCGACTCCCGGTCGAACTGCCCCTGGTGGTGGTGCTGCTCCTCCTTCTGCCCGGGCGCTGGCGGCAGCGCACGGCCGTCCTCCTCGGCGTCGTGCTAGCCCTGGTCGTCGCCTTGAAGCTCGCCGACATGGCCGCCTACGCGGCGCTCGCCCGCCCCTTCAACCCGATCCTCGACACGCATCTGGCTGCCGCTAGTCGGCACCTCCTGCAGGGTGCCATCGGGACCTTGCCGACGCTGCTGGCAGCGGTGGCGTTGGTCCTGACGGTCGGAGCCACCGCCGTGGCCCTGGTGCGAGCACTCGCCACCCTCGGCCGGGCGCTGCCGGCAAGCCCGCTCGTCGGGAGTGGCGCCAGCGCCGGCCGTGCCGCAGCGATCCTGGCGGCGCTGGCCGTCGCCGGCGGCCTCGGCGTGACGGCGGCGGCGCACACCACGGCGGTGAGCGCCGAGACCAGCCAACTCGTGCACGCTCACGGCCGCTTCTTCGCCGGCAGCCTGCGCGACCTCCGCGCCTTTCGCGAGGAGGCGCGGCACGACCCGTTCGCCCACGTTGCGAGCGACCGGCTGCTCCAGATCCTGGCCGGCAAGGACGTGCTGTTGGTCTTCGTCGAGAGCTATGGTCGCTCGGCGCTGGAGCACCCGCTGTACGCGCCCACCATCCTGCCCACGCTCGACCGCTTCGCGCAGACGCTCGAGGCGCGCGGCTACCACGCCCGCTCGGGCTGGGTCACCGCACCGATGGTCGGCGGCCAGAGCTGGCTCGCCCACGCCTCGATGCTCTCCGGTCTCTGGATCGACAACCAGCGCCGCTACCGGAGCCTGCTCGCGACCGACCGTACCACCTTGATCCGCGACTTCGCGCGGGCCGGCTGGGAGACGGCGGCGGTGATGCCGGCGATCACCATGGCGTGGCCCGAGGGTGCGTTCTTCGGCTACGACCGCATCCACGCCGCCGCCGATCTCGGCTATCGCGGCGAGCCCTTCAACTGGGTGACCATGCCCGATCAGTACACCATGGCGGCGCTGAACCGACTGGAACTGGATCGCGACCCGCGTGGGCCGGTGTTCGCCGAGATCGCGCTCATCTCCAGTCATGCGCCGTGGGTGCCGATCCCGCCGGTGATCGCCTGGGACGAGGTGGGCGATGGGTCGGTGTTCACCCCCTACGCGCTGTCGGGCGATCCGCCGCGCGTGGTCTGGCAGGACCCGGACCGCGTGCGCGCGCAGTACCTGAAGGCCGTCGACTATGCCCTGCAAAACCTCGACTCCTACGTCGCCCATTTCGGCCGCGACGACCTCCTCCTCATCGTGCTGGGCGACCATCAGCCGGCCCCCATCGTCACCGGGCCCGATGCCTCGTTCGACGTGCCGATCCACCTGCTGAGCCGCGATCCGGCGGTGATCGAGGCGATCGAGCCGTGGGGCTGGACGCCCGGGATGCGGCCCGACGCCGACGTCGCGCCCTGGCGCATGGACGCTTTCCGGGGCCGTCTGTTGGAGGCGTTCACGCCCGGCGAGCCGCTTTCGGCCGACACCTTGCCGCCACGCGTCTCCCGTGCTTCGCTCCCGGCGACTCGCTGATGGAGAGGGCACAGGCGCTGACCGGGGATCGAACGGCCGGCAGGTGGGGTTGGCGACGGGCGGTGCAGGGCGGGGCCATGACCCTGCTCCTGTTCGTCGTGGGTTGTGCCGAGCCGTGGCCCGGCCAGGGCCTCGTCGGCTATCCGCAACTGGCGGAGGAGGTGCGCCGGCACTACGAGCGCGACGCCATGGAGCGCAGTGCGACCTGCGTGCGGCCATTGATGACGGGCATCCTGCGCGCCGAGATCGTCGAGCGCGACGATGAAGCGGACGAGATGACGGTGCTGGTCCGCTACGCGTGGCGCGACGGGCTGAGCGACGACGATCCGCCGTTCGTCGGCTGCAACGGCATCGCCGAGCGGCGCTTTCTCGTCGACACCAGCGGCGAGATCGCGCGGGTGATCGGCATGGACGGCGAGCAGCGGCCACGGCGCCGCTGACGGCCTTCGGTGGGAGGGGTCGGACGATGCGCTCGATGGTCGGAGCCGTGCTCGCCTTGGCGCTGGGTGCATGCACCGCCATCGCCACCCGTGGCGATCTCGTCGGCGTGCCCGGGTTGGGCGACGACGTGCGGCGCTTCTACGAGCGGCTCGCCTGGGAGCAGAGCGGCTCCTGCTTGTTCCCGCGCATGGAGGCGATCCTGCGGGCCGAGGTGGTCGACGCGGGCGAGGACACGACGACCGTCCGCGTGCGCTACGTCTGGAACAGCGGTGGCGCCCGCAGCGTGGACGGCGGCAATACCTGCCGCGGCACGGCCGAACGGGACTTCGTCGTCCGCCCCATCGAAGGCGGGGCCACGGTGCTGTCGATGACGGGCGGACAGCGGCGCATGTAGCTGGGCCTTCGCGACCCCGGCCGCATGTCGAGTGGCGACGGCAACGCCGTCGCCCGGGGGCGCGGGGGCCAATAGCCCCCGCTAAACTACCTAGCTGCCCCGCGCTGCGGCCGTGCCCCGGCCGGCGCCGCACGCCGGGCCTCGAGCATGCGGCGGAAGTGAGCCATGTTCGCCGCGACGCCGTAGCATTCGCGCGCTCCGCCGCTGTCGCGCGCCTCGATCATCCGCAGCATGGTCTCGTGGAGTTCGACGGTCTTCGCGACGTCGCCGACGCGGTTCGCCTCGTGCAGCCAGCCGGACACCATGTCCAGCACCAGGGCCGCCATCGTCGCCACCAGCTCGTTGTGCGTGGCCCGGTAGACGGCGCGGTGGAACGCCATGTCGGCGAGGTTGACTTCGTCGACGTCGAAGGGCTCGCGACCGGCATGGACGCGCAGGTCCTCGATGCAGCGGCGCATGGCGGCGAGGTCGTCGGCGGTGCGGCGCTCGGCCGCCAACTCGGCGCAGGCGCGCTCGAACACGAGCCGCAGTTCCATCAGCTTCTGCGGCGTGGTCTCGCGCAGGTGGAGCTGGAACTCGAGGAGGTGGGCGACCGACGCATGGTTACCGTCGCTGACGAAGGTGCCGTGGCCGTGGCGCACGTCGAGAATGCCGGAGGCCGCGAGCTGCTTGGTCGCCTCGCGCACCGAGGTGCGGCTGACACCGATCTCCTCGGCCAGCGCGACCTCGGTCGGTAGCTTGCCGCCGGGTGGCAGCGAGCCGTCGGCGATCCGCCGCTTGACGTAGTCCAGCACCAGTTCGACCCGGCTCTGCGGCCGTGCCCGCGGCTCTGCGCCCTGCATCGTCCCGTCCACCTCGCCGCCGTTCTCGCCCCGCGAGGGCGTTGACACCGAATAGGTCATACCTCAGACTTCCTCGATCAGGGTAGGTCGAGCAGGAACGCCACGTCGATGGTGCATTTTCGAGACCGAACGAACCGACCGCGCGGCTCGTCGCGTCCAGGAGGCCCGCACCGTGACCGGTAGGGTTGCGGGACGGACGGCCGTCGTCTTCGGCGCCGGCTCGGTCGGCGAGGGCTGGGGCAACGGCAAGGCCTCGGCCGTTCTCTACGCACGCGAGGGGGCGAACGTCGCCTGCGTCGACCGCGACGAAGCCGCGGCCGTGGCCACGGCCCGGACCATCGCGGACGAGGGCGGCGCGGCGATGGCACTCGCCGCCGACGTCACCGACCTCGACCAGATCCGGACGGCGGTGGACGCCACGGTCGCCCGCTGGGGCACCGTCGACATCCTCCACAACAACGTCGGCACCAACACCCAGGGCGGCCCGGTCGATACCAGCGAGGCCGAGTGGGACCGGGTCATGACGATCAATGTCAAGAGCATGTTCCTGACGTGCAAGTGCGTGCTGCCGATCATGGCCGCGCAGAGCCGCGGCGCCATCGTCAACATCTCGTCCCTGGCCTCGATCCGCTGGATGCACTTCAACTACATCTCGTACTACGCGTCCAAGGCCGCCGTGAACAACTTCACGCGCGCGGTGGCGATGCAGTACGCCGAGCAGGGCATCCGCGCGAACACCATCCTGCCGGGGCTGATGGACACGCCGCACATTTACCAGGCCATGGCCGCGCACTATGCGGACGTGGGCGAGATGCAGCGGCAACGCGCGGCGGTGACGCCGATGAAGCGGATGGGCGACGGTTGGGACATCGCGCATGCGGCCCTCTTCCTGGCTTCGGACGAGGCCAAGTACATCACGGGAATAGAACTATGCGTGGACGGCGGCCTGCACTGCAAAACGTACTAGCGGCGGTGCGGACATGAACCCTTCGGCATCCGTCCGCACCGCCGGCTTCGTCGGCCTCGGCGTCATGGGCCGGCGCATGGCGGCCAATCTCCTGAAGGCAGGATTCGCCTTGCGCGTGCATGACCGGGACCGGGCGGCCGTGGTCGATCTCGTGGCCCTCGGGGCGGCGGATGCCGGCTCCCTCGCCGGCGCCGCCGAGGCCGACGTCGTGGTCGTCATGGTGCCGGACACCCCCGACGTGGAGGCCGTGGTGTTCGGCGACGGCGGCCTTGCCTCGGCGATGCGGCCGGGCGCCGTGCTCGTCGACATGAGCTCGATCTCGCCCATCGCCACGCGCGACTTCGCGGCCCGGCTCGCCGAGCGCGGCATCGCCTGGCTCGATGCGCCCGTGAGCGGCGGCTTCCAGGGGGCCGAAGCCGGCACCCTCTCGATCATGGTGGGCGGCGATGCGGCCGTGCTCGAGCGCTGCCGGCCGCTGCTCGAGGCGATGGGGTCGACCGTCAGTCACATCGGCGAGGTCGGCGCCGGCCAAGTCTGCAAGGTGTGCAATCAGGTGGCGGTGGCCCTCTCCATCCAGGCGGTCGCGGAATCGCTGACCCTCGCCGCCAAGTGCGGCGTCGACCCGGCCAAGGTGCGCACGGCGCTGCTCGGCGGCTTCGCCACCAGCCGGGCGATGGACCTGCACGGCCAGCGCGTGCTCGACGGCAATTTCGAGGCCGGCTTCCGCGTGGCGCTCCAGCGCAAGGACCTGAAGCTGGCCCTGGAGGCCGGCAGCGCCACCGGCACCGTGCTGCCGGCCACGGCGTTGATCCAGGAGCTCTACGGCGTGCTCGCGGCCACCGGCCGCAGCCACCTCGACAACTCGTCCCTGGCGCTGCTCCTCCAGGAGTTGTCCGGCATGGGCGAGCCGAGGCAGGGATGAACGCGCCCCACGAGCGCATGCGCCGGATCGCTCTCGCCACGGCTGGCGGACGGGGCGTCGTCGCCCTCGACACCATTGCCCACGTCACGGGCGAGGACGCCGGCCGCATCGTGCTGACGGGCTCGCACGGTGGGCTGAGTTCGGGCGAGTACGCCGCCCGAGCACCGCTCGCCGCCGTCTTCTTCAACGATGCCGGCATCGGCAAGGACGACGCCGGCATCGCCGCTCTCGCCTGGCTCGATGCGCGCGGCATCGTCGCCGGCGCCGTCTCGCACCGGAGCGCCATCGTCGGCGACGCGGTCGATACGTGGGAAAGCGGCGTCGTCTCGGCCCTCAACGCCACCGCCGACCGTGCCGGCTTCGTCGTCGGCGAGCCGGTCCGCCTCGGCATCGGCCGCGTCTTCGGTGCCGCATCATGAGGAACGAAACGGTGGGCGAAGTCGGCGGCCGGCGCCTCGTGCTGATGGACTCGATCTCGCTCATCGGCCCGGGCGATGCGGGCGCCGTCATCGTCTCGGGGTCGCACGGCGGGGCGATCTCCGCCGCCTTCGCGAGCCTGCACCCGCCGCATCTGGTCGTCTTCAACGACGCGGGCGGCGGCAAGGCCGATGCCGGTTTCGCGGCACTCGATCTCTTGGATCGGGACGGTATCGCCTGTCTCACCGTCGACCACGCCAGCGCGCGCATCGGCGACGCCCTGGACACGTGGCAAAGCGGCGTCGTCAGCGGCGTCGGCCGGCGTGTCGCAGCGAAGGGCGTGGGCCGAGGGCAAACCGTCGCCACGGCCGTGGAGGCGTTCGTGCGTGACCATGTCTGACCGCGCCGGCAAGCCGGCGCCAATTCCAGCCTCATCAGGGAGTATCGAACCATGCGGACCAAAGGACTGACTTTGTGCCTCGCGGGCTTCGGCCTGCTCGTCGCCAGCCACGGTGCGGAGGCGATCGATCTCGGCTTCGCGCTGCACACCTCGCCACCCGGCCCCGAATTCGAGGCGGTCGAGCGCTTCATCGAGCTGGTGAGCGAGCGGTCGGGCGGCGAGATCACCGTGCGCACCTACCCCTCCGCCGTGCTCGGCGGCGAGCGCGACAACATCGAGCAGCTCACCGTCAACCAGGTGCAGATGACGCTCAACGGCGACCTCTTGCCGAACGTAGTGGCGCCCGAATACGCGGCGACGGTGGTGCCGTTCGTCTTCCCCGGCCCGGAGGAGGTGTACGAGTACTGGGCGAGCCCGATCGGCGACGAGGCGAAGGCGCTGATCCGCGACAAGGTCGGCATCGACGTGGTGGCCTTCATGCGCCGGGGCGACCGCCACCTGACCGCCAAGAAGGCGATCACGACGCCGGCCGACCTCGAGGGTCTGAAGCTGCGCGTGCCCGAGATCCCGTCCTGGGTGCGGGTGTGGACGGCGGTCGGCGCCAGCCCGACGCCGGTCGCCTGGCCCGAGGTCTTCAGCGGCCTGCAGATGGGCGTGGTCGACGGGCAGGAGAACCCCTGCTTCAACATCCATCAGGCCAAGCTGTTCGAGGTGCAGTCGCACCTGATGTACACCGCGCACGTGCCGGCCGTCTGGCACTGGGCGATCAGCAGCCGCTTCCTCGACTCGCTGTCCGACGAGCTGCGCGAAGCGGTGATCAGCTCGGCCATCGACGCCGCGGCCTATGGCGACGAGGTGACCAAGGAGCAGATCGATTCCACCTGCCAGTGGCTGCTCGACGAGGGCGGCATGACCGCTGTCGAGGTCGACCGCGCGGCCTTCGTCGAGAAGGCCCGGCCGGCCATCGACGCGCTGGCCGAAGGCTGGGCGCCGGGCGTGCGCGAGGCCGTCGCCCAGTACCTCGACTGATCCGGGGGATCACCCGAGGCAGATGCCATGACCGCGATCGCCCGCCTGCGCCGCGTCCTCTTCGTGACGTTCGAGCACGTGGCGCTGGTGGCGTTCGTGGTCATGCTCGCCTCGTCGCTGCTCCAGGTCTTCTTCCGCTACGTGATGAATTCGCCGTTGATGTGGACGGAGGAACTGGCGCGGCTGATGTGCGTGCTGGCGACCTATTTCGGCAGCGTCGTGGCACTGCTCGCCCGCGAGCACATCCGCGTCGACATGATCGACGCGCTGCTGCCGGACCGCGGGCGGCGGCTGGTCGCCCTCCTCGTCGACGTGCTCGTCGCGTGGTTCCTGGTCGCCGTCGTCATCGGCTCGTGGCTGATGATGCAGGCGACCTGGACCACCTTCGCCGCGACCATGGACTGGTTCCGCACGGGCTATCTCTACCTCGGCGTCGCCATCGCCGCCTCGACCATGATCCTGGTGCTCGTCCTCGACGTCGTCGACCACCTCGTGGCGCTCGCGGGCCGCCGCCCGGCCGCCGCCCGATGATCCTCGCCGTCTTCCTCGTCGTCCTGGTCCTTTTGTTCGTCATCGGCATTCCGGCCGCGTTCGCGCTCGGCCTGACCTCGTTGATCGTCACCGTGGTCGAGCGCGGCTTCGACGCCATCCCCTACACCATCATCGCCCAACGGATGGTCTACGGGGTCAACAGCTTCCCCTTGCTGGCGATCCCCTTCTTCATCCTCGCCGGCAAGATCATGAACGTCGGCGGCATCACCGACCGCATCTTCCTCTTCGCCGGCCGCCTCGTCGGCCACCTCAGGGGCGGGCTCGGCCAGGTCAACGTCGCCGCCTCGGTCATCTTCTCCGGCATGTCCGGCTCCGCGGTGGCCGACGCCGTGGGCATCGGCCAGGTCGAGATCCGGGCGATGCGCAAGGCCGGCTACCCGGACGACTTCTCGGTCGCCGTCACCGCCGCCTCGGCCACCATCGGCCCGATCATCCCGCCGTCGATCCCGCTGATCATCTACGCCGTGATGGCCAACGTCTCGGCGACCGCACTGCTCATCGCCGGCCTCCTGCCGGGGCTCTTGATGGCAGCCCTCTTGATGGTCGTGGTCGCCATCCAGGCCCGCCGCATCGGCATCGCCACCGAGGCCTGGGCCGGCCTCGGCGCGTTGGTCATGAGCTTCCTCTTGGCCATCCCGCCCTTGTTCACACCCGTCATCATCATCGGCGGCATCTGGACCGGCGTCTTCACCCCGACCGAGGCCGCCGCCGTCGCCGCCGTCTACGCCTTCCTCATCGCCGTCGTGGTCTATCGCGAACTCACGCTCCGCCAGCTCTACCAAGTGCTGCGCGAGACCATGCGCGAGACCGCGGTGATCTTGCTCATCGTCGCCGCCGCCTCGCTCTACGGCTGGCTGCTGGTGTTCGCCCAAATCCCCCAACAGCTCGTCGCCAGCGTCGGCGCCCTAGAACTCGATCCGCTGCTGCTGCTCCTGCTGCTCAACCTGTTCCTGCTCGGCATCGGCCTGTTCCTCGAGACCACCGCCGCCATCACCATCTTCACGCCGATGCTCCTGCCGCTCGCCGTCGCCGCCGGGGTCGACCCGGTCCACTTCGGCGTCGTCATGGTCCTGAACCTGATGATCGGCCTGCTCACGCCGCCCGTGGGCATGGTCCTCTTCGCCGTCGCCAAGGTCGCCGACGTGCCCATCAACCGCGCCTTCCACGCCCTCCTGCCGTTCTACGTGCCCCTCCTGGTCACCCTGCTGCTCGTCACCTACATCCCGAGCCTCTCGCTCTGGCTGCCGAGCCTGATGCGGTAGCGGACCGAACCTCCGGGAAACCAGAATAGAGCGAAGAGGGGGGCTTTCGGCCCCCTTCGACCCCCCCGCCGACGGCTCCGCCGTCAGCACTTCCGATTGCGCGACGGCGTCATCCGGAGAACCCAGCGTGCACCAACGCCCCCGATCCATCGGGATGCGCGGAATCGGCCTTGGAGCGGTCATTGTGGCTCCCGACTGCGACGCCTCAGATGCGCGAACGAAGGGACCTTAGCGCTGGTGGCTAGAACGTGCCTCGGCACGATCGGCGGCGCATGGGCGCGGAACTGCGTCGATCCCGCGCGCCCTCAAGGCGGGCGGCGTGCTCCGGTGCCCTCCGCGAGATGTCCCGGTTGCAAGAACGGGCCTTTGTCGCATGCTCGCCCTCTCGTCCAAAGGGCAGGGTCCCGCCGTCGTGGCTGATGCAGTTCTTCTGAGACTTCGGGATTGGCTCGCAACCGAAAAGACACCTGCGCGCTCCACGACATGGGGATCCACTAAATCGAAGAGCGGTCAGCTGGAACTCGTTTGCGAGTTGGACATCGACGGCATCACGCAGGACGGCTTGCGTCTTCGGATGCAAGCGCATGCTCGGTTCACCAATGAGCGAGTTATGGCGCAGCTCGAGTACCACGACGTCGCCGGCCGAGGCGGGGCATTCGAACGTCTTGAGTGGCGGCCCAAGAGCCCACATACCAACCGAGGGCACGTCCCGGCGCATTTGCGCTTCAAGCAGTGTCATCGCTCCCAGCATCACCGGTTTGAGGACAACGTCCACCTAGGCTTTCCGCGGTTCGCGCATGAGAATCTACCTGCGGCAGACGACCTTGACCCGGAGCCTGAGGATTTGGAGCATTTTATGCAGCTCGTAGCGTCGCACCTCAGAATTCGAGACATCGAGGCGATACCACCACCGCCATGGCCGATGCTATGAGGGCGTCATACATCAGGTGCGGGAGGACCTGAGATGGCCGTTGCAACCGAGCAATCGCTCGCAGCCGTCGCCGAGGCGGTGGCGCGTAGAATCACGACCGTTCAGCATGAGCAAAACACGTCTATTCTGTCTACACCGTTGCTCTACCCGAGCGGCGCCTCGATACTCGTTGAACTGCAGCGTACCGGAGGACGCTTCCGCGTGAGCGACATGGGCAGTGGCTTCACGGAGGCGTCGATGATCGGCGCGACAGGGATTTTCCTTGCGAATGCACCCAAGATTGCCAAACGCTCAGGCGTGGCATTCCAGGCCGACGCGTTCTTTGTGCTGGAAGTTAGTGAGAACCAATTGGTGGGTGCTGTAATAACGGTTGCGAACGCTTCAAAGGAGTGCATGGATCTCACGACATTGCGTCTTGCTGAGAAACGCTATAACGACGCGAAGGCGCGATTGTATGACCGCCTAGAGCGTGTATTCAAGCGACCAAATATTGAACGTAATGTTACAATTATTGGTGGTTCGAGTCGTGAGTGGGAAGTCGCTGCGGTAGTTCATTTCGGCAGGCACAGCACAGTGTTTGAGCCCGTGAACAACAAGGCGGTTTCGATATATCGAACGGTGACAGCGTTCCACGACATCGTCCGGGCGCCCGGTCATCCTCAGTGTGTGGCCGTTGTCCGCGACAAGAACGAACTCGGCGATAGCCTTGGCCTCCTTTCGCAAGCGGGGAAGGTCGTTAACGAAGATGTGTCAGACGCAAGTTTGCGAAGGGTTGTCGCAGCGGCCTAGATCATGAGGAGACCGCAGGGTGTCCGGTGTTCGCTGCGAGAGTTCGCCGTTCACAAGCTTTGGCCGCTTCGTCCAGCGCTTGGGGCATACCGACCGCGAGCGTCTTGGACCCCTCCCCGTCCACACCAGCCGAAAGGGCGGCGGGCGTCCGCGATGGCTGGGTCGGGCGGCTGTCGCGTTGCGAAGTGAGGCGGCTTCTCGGCCCGGCTCCTGGTGTCCCGGCAATGCAGGAACGGTAGTCCCTTCGTGCTGGCCTTTGCCGGTGTCGAGCGAGCTGAGGATGGCTTCGGCCGAGGTCCGAGAACACGTGCGCCAACACCGACCGGGCGAGGCTTTTTTTCACCCGTCCCTTCAATGCCTTGCCTTTCGGGGACCGACGCCGCGTCGGCAGGCAACGGCAAGATACAAGGGGGCCAAAAGCCCCCTGCTTGCTTCCCTACCCCACTTCCCGCAGCTTCTCCCGGAACTGGCTGCCGCGGGCAACGTAGGTGGCGGTGCCGGCGGCGATGCGCTCGGCCTGCTCGGGCGTGACCTCCTTCACCACCTTGCCGGGTGCGCCCATGACCAAGCTCGCCTCCGGGATCTCGCGGTTTTCGGGGATGAGGGCGTGGGCGCCGATCAACGAGCGGGGACCGACGGTCGCACCGTTGAGGATGGTGGCGCCGATGCCGACGAGGCTGCCCTCGCCGATGGTGCAGCCGTGCAGCATGGCGAGGTGACCGACCGTCACCTCGGCGCCGACCGTTAGCAGGTAGCCGGGGTCGGTGTGCAGCACGCAGTTTTCCTGGATGTTGCTGCCGCGACCGACGGTGATCAGCTCGTTGTCGCCGCGGATCACGGCCCCGAACCAGACGGTGGCGCCGGCCTCGATCTTGACCTTGCCGATCAGCACGGCCGACGGGGCGATCCAGGCGGTGGGGTCGATCTCGGGTACGTGGTCGCCGAGGGCGTAGATGGGCATGGGCATCTCCTTTGCACGGCTTGGTGCTTGCCAAGCCGCGCTCGATCGCGCAAGCCGCACGCCGAAACTCTACCATCAGGGGGACCGGCCATGCGCATCGACGCGAACACCAAGGGCGCCTACGTCATCGCGCCGACGCCCTTCACCGACCAGGGCGAGGTGGACCTCGCCAGCATCGACCGGCTGGTGGACGGCTATCTGGAGGCCGGGGCCGCCGGCATCACCATCCTCGGCATCATGGGCGAGGCGACCAAGCTGCTGGCCGACGAGAGCCAGACGATCACCGATCGGTTCCTGAAGCGGGTCGACGGGCGGGTGCCCGTGGTGGTGGGCGTCAGCGCTCCCGGCATGCTGCCGATGGTGAAGCGCAGCCACGCGGTGATGGCGGCCGGCGCCGGTGGCGTGATGATCGCCCCCGCCCAGGGCCTCAAGACCGACGCCGCGGTCGAGGCCTACATGGTCGAGGCGGCGGAGAGCCTCGGCCCCGACGTGCCGATCTGCTTCCAGGACTACCCGCTCACCACCGGCGTCAACTTCACCGTCGATACCTATCAACGCATCGTCGAGCGCTGCCCATCGATCATCATGTTCAAGCACGAGGATTGGCCGGGCCTCGCCAAGCTCGCCGAGATCAGGAAGCGCGAGCTGCAGGGCAAGGTGCGGCGCGTGTCCATCCTGACGGCCAATGGCGGCCTGTTCCTCGCCTCGGAGCTGCACCTCGGCGCCGACGGCTGCATGACGGGCTACGCCTTCGCCGAAGCCCTGGTCGGCATCTGCCGCTACTTCGAGGCGGGCGAGGCCGAGAAGGGCGAGGACCTGTTCGACGCGCACCTGCCGCTCATCCGGCTGGAGGCGCAGCCGGGCGTGGGGCTCGCGATCCGGAAGGAGATCTACCGCCGCCGCGGCCTGATCGCGTCCGCCGCCATCCGCCGGCCGGGGCCGAAGCTGGCAGCATCGGACGTCGCCGAACTCGACCGCCAGATGGCCCGCCTCGGCCGGCGCCTGGCGGAGTTGGGCGAGCCGCTGCCGTCGGGCCTCGCCGCCTGAGGGACGAGAGGGCCAGACGCCCCCGCATCGCCGCCGCTCAGCCCAGATAGGCGTCGACGATGGCGCTGGTGAGCGCGTTGTTCTGCTCCACGTAGTCGGTGAGGAACTCGTGCATGCCGAAGTCGAAGACGTCGTCGACGCGGAGCGAGGCGAGGTGGTCGTGGCGGGCGCGGGCCATGTCGTGGCAGGGGTGCCGCTTGCCGTAGGTGTTGCCCAGCAGGTCGAGATAGCGGTCGGTCTGCGACGCGCAGGCGGCGAGCGAGCGCGGCATCTCGCGCCGCAGGATGCAGAGTTCGGCGACGTTGCGCGCCTGCACCGGCTTGCGGAAGACGTAGCCATAGGCGCGCGACGCCGACATGGCCTTCAACAGCGTCGTCCACTGGAAGTAGTCGACGGCAGAGCCGACCGGCGCGTGCTCGGGCAACAGCACGTGGTACTTCACGTCGAGGATGCGGGCCGTGTTGTCGCCGCGCTCGACGAAGGTGCCGAGCTGGAGGAACCAGTAGGCATCGCCCCGCAGCATGGTTTCGGTGGCGGCACCGCGCACCGTCATCGACGAGAACTTCACCCAGTCGAGCAAGGTGGCGAGGTCGTTCTGCGCGATCGCCTGAGCGCCGCGGCGATCGAACTCGAGCCAGAGCGTGTTGAGCGCTTCCCACAAGGTGGCGGTGACGGCCGTGCGCACCGTGCGGGCGTTGCGCCGGGCGGCGTCGATGCAACTCGCCAGGCTGGAGGGGTTGTCGCGATCGAAGACGAGGTGGTGGATGGCGGCGTCGGCCTCGGCCGTGTCGTTCTGGGCGTAGTAGGTCTCCTCGCAGCCGGCGCTGACGATCGCCGAATGCCAGGCGCTGCCCTCGCCCTCCTGGGGCTGGCCGTCGGGCACGCTCGCGAGCCTGAGGGTGACGTCGACGAGGCGAGCGGTGTTCTCGGCGCGCTCGGCGTAGCGCCCGAGCCAGAACAGGTGGTCGGCAACGCGGCTCAGCATGGCCTCAGCCCCCCGTGCCGGACGCCTGGCTCTGCCACTGCCCCTGCCCGGCGGCCGGCGGCAGGACCCAGGTGTCCTTGGTGCCGCCGCCCTGGCTGGAGTTCACCACCAGCGAGCCTTCGGGCAGCGCGACGCGGGTCAGCCCGCCCGGCACGATGGTGATCTTCTCGCCAACCAGGACGAAGGGCCTGAGGTCGATGTGCCGGGGTGCCACACCGCCGGCAACGAAGGTGGGCGAGGCACTCAAGGCCAGGGTCGGCTGGGCGATGTAGGCCTCCGGGTGCGCCTTCAGCTTCTGGGCGAAGCGCTCGCGCTCGGCCGCGGTTGCCGCCGGGCCGATCAGCATGCCGTAGCCGCCCGAGCCCTGTACTTCCTTCACCACCAACTCGTGCAGGTGATCCAAGACGTAGGACAGCACCTTCGGATCGCTGCAATCGTGGGTCGGCACGTTGTTGAGGATCGGCTTCTCGCCCAAGTAGAACTCGATCATCTTGGGCACGTGGATGTAGGTCGCCTTGTCGTCGGCAACACCGGTGCCGACGGCATTGGCGAGTGCCACGCGGCCCTGACGGTAGGCGCGCATCAGCCCCCGCACGCCCAGCACCGAGTCGGGATTGAAGGTCTCGGGATCGAGGAAGTCGTCGTCGATGCGGCGGTAGAGCACGTCGATCCGCCGCGGCCCCTCCGTCGTGCGCATGAAGACCTCGTCGTCCTCGACGAAGAGGTCCGGCCCCTCGACCAGCTCCACGCCCATGCGGTCGGCGAGGTAGGCGTGCTCGAAATAGGCGCTGTTGAACAGGCCCGGCGTCAGTACCGCCACGGTGGGCTCGCGCTCGCAGGTCTCCGGGGCCAGCGACCGCAGGGTGGCCAAAAGCGCGTTCGGGTAGTGATCGAGGGCGAGCGGCCCGTGCCGCATGCAGAGATCCGGGAACAGCCGCATCATCATCTCCCGGTTCTCCAGCATGTAGGAGACGCCGGACGGCGTGCGCAGGTTGTCCTCCAGGACGTAGAAGTCGGTCGGCCCGGTGCGCACCACGTCGATGCCGGCGATCACCGAATAGACCCGGTGCGGCAGGGTGAGGCCCTGCATCGCCGCCTGAAAGCCGGGGTTCTGGAGGATTTGTTGCTCGGGGACGAGCCCGGCGCGGCAGATCTCGCGGCCGTGGTAGACGTCGTGGAGAAAGGCGTTGAGCGCCTTCACCCGCTGCTCCAGCCCGCGGGTGAGGAGCCCCCACTCGTCGGCGGGGATGACGCGCGGCACGATGTCGAAGGGGATGATCCGCTCGGGGTCGGCGCCGGCGCCGTAGACGGCGAAGGTGATGCCGATGCGGCGGAACAGGAACTCGGCCTCCTGCCGCTTCAGCTCGATCAGTTCGGGCGGCGTCGCCTCCAGCCAGCGGGCGACGCCGGCGTAGCTCGGACGTACGCTGCCGTCGGGCTCGTACATCTCGTTGAAGAACGGTCGCGCGTCCGACGATGTCATCGTTCTGCGTCCTCCTTGCCCGCCCGCGAGCAACATGCGCGCCAAGCGCGCCGGTTCACAAGCCTTGCCGACCGGCCATCACTGCGACAACGGTAGCAGCCCACGGTCCGCCAACGCAAAACGGGGAGGAATGATCCCGCCATGACGCACCGACCGCGTGCCGAAACCCTGATCGGTCTCGCCAAGGCCCTGCTCGAGAAGGCATCACTGCCGCCGGAAAAATCGGCACTGGTGGCGGAACTCCTCGTCGAAGCCGACCTGTTGGGGCACACGACCCACGGCCTGGCCCTGCTGCCCGGCTATCTCGCGGCGCTCGACGCCGGCAAGATGATCGCCGAGGGCGAGGTCGAGGTGGTGGCCGACAACGGCGGGAACCTGGTCTGGGACGGCCGCTACCTGCCCGGCGTCTGGCTCACCGCGCGGGCCATCGACACGGCCGTCGAACGGGCGCGCGAGCATGGCGTCGCCAGCGTCGCCATCCGCCGCTCGCACCACATCGCCTGCCTCGCCACCTTCCTGGAGCGCGCCACGCGGCACGACATGATGGTGCTGCTCGTCAGCTCCGATCCGTCGGTCGCCAGCGTCGCGCCGCACGGCGGCCGGAAGGCGGTGATGACGCCGAACCCCATCGGCATCGGCATCCCCACCGACGGCGATCCGATCCTCGTCGACGTCAGCGCCTCCATCACCACCAACGGGCTCTCCGCCCGGCTCGCCAAGGAAGGCAAGCGCTTCGACCATCCCTGGCTGATCGACGGCGAGGGCAACCCGACCGACGATCCGAAGGCGCTGGAGGCCGACCCGCCGGGCTCGATCCTGCCCATCGGCGGCCTCGACCACGGCCACAAGGGCACGGCCATCGCGCTTTGGGTCGAGGTGATGACCCAGGCGCTCTCGGGCTTCGGCCGCGCCGACGGCGCCGACCGCTGGGGGGCCGCGGTGTTCGTCCAGGTGATCGACCCCAGCGCCTTCGCCGGCCGCGAGGCCTTCGTCCGCCAGACCTCCTGGCTCGCCGACGCAGTGCGCAGCAACCCGCCCCGGCCGGGCGTTTCCGAGGTCCGCCTGCCCGGCCAGGGCGCCCTCGCCCGCAAGCGCAAGAGCCTCGCCGACGGCGTCGACCTCTATCCGGGCATCCTCGACACGCTCCGCGGCGAGGCGGCCAAGCGCGGCGTCGCCTGGCCGGACGGCCTCGCCTGAGAAGGACAGGAAGCATGGGGCGTTCGGCCCCCCGCACGCTTTCCAAGCCGCCCACGCCTGCCCGTCGGGCCGGGGTCGTCGCCGCCGGTCGCAGGCGTTACGACGAGGTGGAGACGGGACGCCGGGAGCGGCCTCATGCCTGCCATGTCGGGTTTTTCGTCGGCCTGCCCTGGAATCGGCGGTCGCGATGGATTATGTTGCAGTGCAGCATTGACCTGCTTCGTCGTTCCCATCGAGGTTTGACCCATGTCGGTTCGGAATCTCGACCGCGTCTTCAAGCCGTCCTCGATCGCCCTGGTGGGTGCCACCAGCAAGCCGGGGACGCTCGGCGCCATCGTGTCGGAGAACCTGCTCTGTAGCGGGTTCGACGGCCCGATCCTACCCGTCAACGCCGAGGAATGGGCGGTGCGCGGCGTGATGACCTATGCGAGCGTCGCCGAGCTACCGCTCGCTCCCGACCTCGCCGTCATCCTCACCCCGCCGCACACCGTGCCGGAGATCGTCGATACGCTGGGCCGGGTGGGGACGCGCGGTGCCGTGGTCATCTCGCCGGGCTTCGCCGACCTCGGCGCCGAAGGCCGGGCGTTGCAGCAGCGCATGCTGGATGCTGCCCGGCCGCACCTGATGCGCATCGTCGGGCCGAACTGCATGGGCCTCGTCGTGCCCGAGCGGAAGATGAATGCGAGCTACGTCCACACGGCCGGGCTGCCCGGCTCGCTCGCCTTCGTCTCGCAGTCGGGCGCGGTCATGCGCACGGTGGTCGACTGGGCGACCTACCGGGGCGTCGGGTTCAGCCACCTCGTCTCCGCGGGCGACATGGCCGACGTCGATTTCGGCGACCTGCTCGACTACTGGCTGGCCGACCCGAAGACCCGCTCGATCCTCTTGCACATGGAGGGGCTGAAGGAGGCGCGGAAGTTCATGTCAGCGGCGCGCGCCGCCTCGCGCACCAAGCCCGTCGTCGTCCTCAAGACCGGCCGCTCGCCGGAGGGCGCGCGCGCCGCGCAGTCGCACACCGGCATGCTCGCCGGCGAGGACGCCGTCTACGGCGCCGCCTTCAGCCGCGCCGGCATGCTGCGGGTGAACGACCTCAACGAGGTGTTCGCCGCGGTCGAGACCCTCGGCATGGGCACGCGGGTCAAGGGCGACCGGCTCGCCATCCTCTCCAACGGCGGCGGCATCGGCGTGCTCGCCACCGACGCGCTGCACCGCACGGGCGGCCGTATGGCGGCGTTGAGCGAGACCACCCGCGCCAAGCTCGGCGGGTTCCCGCCGCCGGTCTGTACCCCGGGCAATCCGGTCGACATCGGCGCCGATGCCGACCCGGCGCGCTACGGCCAAGCGCTCTCCGCACTGCTGGAGGACGACACGCTCGATGCCGTGCTCGTGCTCAAGAGCCCGACCGGCGCCAACCAGTCCGAGGCCTGCGCCGATGCCGTGATCGAGGCGGTCGGCAAGCGCCGCCGCCCGGTGCTCACCTGCTGGCTGGGCAAGGAGGCACCGCGCGCCGCCCGCCGCCGCTTCGGCCAGGCGCGCATCCCCACCTACGACACGCCCGAGGACGCGGCGCAGGGCTTCGGCCACCTCGTCGCCTACCAACGCAACCAGGAACTGCTGCTGCAATCGCCGACCGGCGTCGACGTCACGGGGCTGACCGATCTCGTGGCGGCGCAGAGGCTTTGTCAGGAGGCCCTGGAGGCCGGCCGCGACTGGCTGACCGAGCCGGAATCGAAGCGGCTGCTCGAAGCCTACGCCATCCCGACCGTGCGCACCCAGACCGCGACCACGGCCGAGCAGGCCGGCCGCCTCGGCGCCCGCATGGCGGTCAAGGTGGCGCTCAAGATCCTCTCGCCCGACATCACCCACAAATCGGACGTGGCCGGCGTCGCCCTGGGCCTCGAGGGGGCGGACGAGGTTCGCCGCGCGGCGGAGACGATGCTGAAGCGGGTCCGAGAGCAGGCCCCCGAGGCGCGCATCGAGGGCTTCAGCATCCAGGAAATGGTGACCATGCCGGACAGCACCGAGCTGATCATCGGCGCGAAGTCCGACCCCCTGTTCGGCCCGGTGATCCTGTTCGGCGCCGGCGGCATCGCCGTCGAGGCGCTGGAGGACCGCGCCGTCGCCCTGCCGCCCTTGAACCTCGAATTGGCGCAGGAGATGATCCGCGAGACGCGGGTCTTCCGGCTGCTCCAGGGCTACCGCACGCGCCCGCCGGCGGCACTCGACCAGATCGCCCTCGCGCTCGTCAAGCTCGGCCAGCTCATGGCCGACCTCGACCACGTCGCCGAGGTCGACGTGAACCCGCTGCTCGCCAACGCCAACGGCGTCCTGGCGCTCGACGCCCGCATCCGCATCGCCGAGCCGGGCCGCCCCGGCACGGCGCGGCTGGCGATCAAGCCCTACCCGCGCGAGCTGGAGACGCTGGTCACGCTCAGGGACGGCACGCCGGTCCAGCTGCGCCCGATCCGCCCGGACGATGCCGCCGAGTTGCACGTGATGATCGGCCGCTCCAACCTCGAAGACCTCCGCATGCGCTTCTTCACGGCGATGAAGCAGCTACCGCCCGCGCTTGCCGCCCGCCTCACCCAGATCGACTACGACCGCGAGATGGCCTTCGTCGCCTACGCGCTGAACGGCCAGAACGACGGCTTTTGGGGGGTCGGCCGCCTGCACGCCGACCCCGACCGGCAGAAGGCCGAATACGCCGTCATGATCCGCAGCGACATCAAGGGGCGCGGCCTCGGCCTCAGGCTCATGCAGGAGATCATCGAGCACGGGCAGCGCACCGGCGTGCACGAGATCTTCGGCGAGGTGCTGAACGAAAACGCCGCCATGCTGAAGATGTGCGAGCGCCTCGGTTTCGTGCGCCAAAAATCCGACGACCCCGAAGTCGCCCACATGGTCTTGTCGCTGACCGAGGGGTGAGACCGGCGTTCGACCTACGGACAGTGTCCGAACGGTGGGCGCGCCTTCTTGATTTGGATCAAATCCAAACCGCCATCGGTTGCTTTACGTCGTCCCGGCCGGCGCTTGCGCAGCGGGCGTCCGTTCGCGCGCGCCCAGGCCGGCCGACGGAGGAGTGACCGATGCGATTGCCGATCGCCAAGACCCTTGCAGTTTCGTTCGGTGCCCTGGCGCTCGTCGCCGGCGTGGCGATGGCCGACGACGACCTGCAGTTCTACCTCGATCAGTTCGAGCCCTTGCCCGCCCTGCCGCCGATCCCGGCCGACAACTCGCTGACGCCCGAGAAGATCGAACTCGGCAAGATGCTGTTCTTCGAGCCCCGGTTGTCCGCGAGCGGCGTGATCAGTTGCGCCACCTGCCACAACCCGGCGTTGGGGTGGGCCGACCGGCTGCCGCGCGGCACCGGCCACGAGGGTCAAGTCGGCCTGCGCAACACGCCGACCGTGCTGAATTCGGGCTTCCTCGACGCCCAGTTCTGGGACGGCCGCGAGCCCGACCTCGAGGGCCAGGCGCTCGGCCCGATCCAGGCCGAGGACGAGATGGCCATGGACCTCGACGAGGCCCTGGAGCGCATCGAGCAGTTCGACATCTACGTCGCCCGCTTCGCCGAAGCCTTTCCCGACGACGACGCGCCGATCCGGGCCGAGAACGTGGCCTTCGCCATCGCCAGCTTCGAGCGCACGCTGAACACGCCCAACTCGCCGTTCGATCGTTTCCTGCGCGGCGACCGCGGGGCCATGACCGCACAGCAGGTCGACGGCATGAAGGCGTTCGTCGACAACGGGTGCGTTGCCTGCCACCACGGCCCCAACCTCTCGGACGGTCTCTACCACCAGTTCGAGCTGCCCGGACCGACGGACGAGGGCCGCTTCGTCGTCACCGGCGACGAGGCCGACCGCTTCCACTTCCGCACCCCCACCTTGCGGAACGTCGCCGTCACCTACCCCTATTTCCACAATGGCAGCATCGACAACCTGCACGACGCCGTGAACCTGATGGGCGACCAGATGCTCGGTCAGGAGTTCGAGCCCGAGACGCTCGACGCCCTGGTCGCGTTCCTGCACGCGCTCACCGGCGAAATGCCCAACGTCACCATCCCGGCGCTGCCCTGACACACCGCCGTCACCCGAGCCGCGACGGAACGGCCCGCGCGAGCGGGCCGTTGCGCTTTGGCCGACCTCCATGGAGGAGACGCCAGCGATGAAGCCCTATCGCTATCCCTTGCCGAAGGCCGACGAGATCACGCCGCCGGTCGTCTGGACCAACCGGCGCGCGGTGCTGGCGGGCCTTGCCGCCGGTCTCGTCCTGCCGCGAACGGTCCACGGCCGGATGCTGCCGCCGGCCACGCCCTGGCCCGGCTCGACCGACGAGCCCTCGACCAGCCCCGAGGTGGTCGAGGGCTACGCCAACTTCTTCGAGTTCGGCACCGCCAAGGACGATCCGGCACGGCACGGCCACCACCTCCGTCCCGACCCCTGGAGCGTCACGGTCGCCGGTGCCGTCGAGCGACCCGCGACGCTGGCCCTCGAGGACGTCCTCGCCCGCTTCCCCCTGGAGGAACGCATCTATCGCCTGCGCTGCGTCGAAGGCTGGTCGATGGTCATCCCCTGGATCGGCTTCCCGCTCGCGGACCTCCTCGACCACGCCGGGCTCACCTCCAGCGCCAGCTACGTCCGCTTCGAGACCCTGTACGACCCCGAGCAGATGCCGAACCAGACCAGCACCATCCTCGACTGGCCCTTCACCGAAGGCCTACGCATCGACGAGGCGATGCATCCCTTGACGATCCTCGCGGTCGGCACGTTCGGCGAGGTGCTGCCGAATGCCAACGGCGCGCCGATCCGCCTCGTCGTGCCGTGGAAGTACGGCTTCAAGTCGATCAAGTCGATCGTGCGCATCGAGCTTCTGGACGAGCGGCCGGTCGGCAGCTGGCAGGCCCGTCAGCCGCGCGAGTACGGCTTCTACGCCAACGTGAACCCCGAGGTGCGGCATCCCCGCTGGCACCAGGCGACGGAGCGGCGGCTGCACGACGGCGGTCGGATCCGCACGGCGATGTTCAACGGCTACGGCGAGGAGGTGGCCCACCTCTACGCCGGCATGGACCTCACCGAGAACTTCTGATGGGCCGGGCCGTCTTCTGGCTCGCCACCCTCGGCGGTGCGGTGCCGGGCCTCTGGCTCGTCGTGCAGTGGTATAGGGGTGCGCTCGGCGTCGTGCCGGACGAAGCGCTTTTGCATCTGACCGGCCGCTTCGGCCTCTCGCTCCTGGTCCTCACCCTCGCGCTCGGCGCCGCCCTGGCGCTTACCGGCTGGCGCCCGCTGTTCGCCGCACGCCGGCCCGCGGGCCTTTGGGCCTTCGCCTATCTCACGGCGCACGCTGCCGTCTGGCTGCTGTTCGACCAGGGCGGCTACCTGGCCTTCGCCTGGGCCGAACTCGTGACCATGGCGCATCTGCAACTGGGCGTCCTGGCCCTGCTGCTCCTCCTGCCCTTGGCCGTCACCTCCACCGACACGGCCGTCACCGCGCTCGGCCGCCGCCGCTGGCAACGGCTGCATCGGCTGGTCTGGCCGGCGACGCTCCTCGCCCTGGTCCACGCTTGGCAGGTGCAGCGCTTCGAGAGCACGCTGGTGCTGGTGCTCGCCGCCGCCGTGCTCGTGTTGCTCGTAACTCGGCTAGCCGTCGCCTACGCGTCGCGCGGCTGAACCGCCGGCGCGACCCAGCGCGGGTCGTCGAACCACTGGAACTCGATCCGGTAGCCCTCGGGGTCGCGGCAGACGAAGGCACGGGCCTTGTAAGCCTCCGAATAGCGGGGCGGCCCGACCACGTCGGCGCCGGCGGCCACCAGCCGCGCGTGCCAGCCGTCGACGTCGGGCGTCAGCACGGTCAGGATCACACCCTTGGGCTCCACCTCGCGGTCCGGCCGCTGGCAGACGCCGACGAAGCTCGTGGCCGAGGTGCGGAACACCCGGCAGGTGCCCTGATCCAGCACCATGGGCAGACCCATCACCTCGGCGTAGAACCGGGCGGTGTTCGCAAGATCGTAGGTGTAGACCCAGGTGATCTGCTGCACGATCGGCGGCGCGGGCGGCATCGGCATCTCCGGCGGTACGGCTAGGGCGACGAGACGGACGCCAGCTCAGCACGCTCGCCGCCAGCTCCGGTTCGGGTTATACTGCGCGACTTGCATCGGCGCGAGACGGCCCATGTTCGCTCGCCTCGCCTGCGCGCTCGTGGTCCTGATCGCCACCCCGGCCAGCGGCCAGGTGTTCGGCGACCGGCAGCGGGTCGACTGCGGCCTGATCAACCAGCAAGCGATCGTCGACAGCACCATCGAGATCGTCTGCGGCATGTCGGCCGCCGAGTTCGCCGACAACATGCGGCTGGCGCTGTCGCCGCTGGAGGCGGACAAGCAGGAGCTGTTCCGCCGGCTGGATGCGTTGTTGCCCGACACCGCACGGGTGCAGGCAGCGGCCGTGCGCGGCTTCTTCCGTACCCTGGGCGAAGCCGAGGTGCCGCCCGAGTACCTGCAGGACCGCTTCGCCGAGATCGCCACCCGCCACGTCGAGTTGCTGGACGAACTGCGCCGGGTGCGCGCCGCCGACGAAGAGGTGCAGCGCTTACGCGAGGCCGCGGCCAGCGCCCTCGAGGCCGACCCGCCCGACCACGACGCCGCCCGCGCCGCCCTCGACGAGGCCCGTGCCGTGGTCCGCGCCCGCCGGCAGCAGGCACAGCGCGAGGAGGCCGAACTCGTCATCGAGCAGGCCGAGATCGAAGCCACCCGCCTCCGCTTCGCCGCGGCTGCCCGGCTGTACGAGGAGGCGGCCGACCTGCTGCCGGCGGAGGACGAAGAGTCGCGCTGGTGGGGCCTCATGATGGCGGCAGGCGCCGCGACGGACCACGGCAGCGACTTCGGCGACAGCGCGGCGGTCCTCGAAGCGATCCGCGTCTATGAGCGGGCCGCTCATCTCCGTCCCCGCGCCACGTACGCACTCGATTGGGCCGCGACCCAGAACAACCTCGGCATTGCGCTTCGCACCCTCGGCGAGCGAGAACGCGGCGTCGAGCGCCTGGAGGACGCCGTCGCTGCGTACCGCAATGCCCTGGAGGAACGCACCCGCGAGCGCGTGCCCCTCGAGTGGGCCATGACCCAGAACAATCTCGGCGCAGCACTGCAAACCCTTGGCGAGCGTGAGAGCGGCACCAAGCACCTGGAGGAGGCCGTCGCTGCCTACCGCAGTGCCCTCCTGGAACGCACCCGCGAGCGCGTGCCCCTTGAGTGGGCCATGACCCAGAACAATCTCGGCGCAGCACTGAAAGCCCTTGGCGAGCGTGAGAGCGGCACCCAGCACCTGGAGGAGGCCGTCGCCGCCTACCGCAGCGCCCTTGAGGAACGCACCCGCGAGCGCGTGCCCCTCGCCTGGGCCGCAACCCAGAACAACCTCGGCAACGTGCTGCTTCGCCTTGGTCAGCGTGAGAGCGGCACCGAGCATCTGGAGGAGGCGGTCGCCGCCTACCGCAACGCCCTCCTCGAATACCTCCGCGAACGCGTGCCGCTCGACTGGGCCATGACCCAGAACAACCTCGGTGCGGCACTCCAAGCTCTCGGCCAGCGCGAGAGCGGCACCCAGCACCTGGAGGAGGCCGTCGCCGCGTACCGCAACGCCCTTGAGGAACGCACCCGCGAGCGCGTGCCCCTCGATTGGGCCGCAACCCAAAACAACCTCGGCAACGCGCTGTCGATCCTCGGCCAGCGCGAGGGCGGCACCGAGCACCTCGAGGGGGCCATCGCCGCCTACCGCCACGCTCTCCGGGAACGCACCCGCGAGCGCGTACCCCTCGCCTGGGCCACGACCCAGAACAACCTGGGCAATGCGCTCCAAGCCCTCGGCGAACGCGAGAGCGGCACCGAGCGGCTGGAGCAGGCCGTCGCCGCGTACCGCAATGCCCTGGAGGAACGCACCCGCGAGCGCGTGCCGCTCGACTGGGCCACGACCCAGAACAACCTCGGCAACGCGCTCCTTCGCATCGGCGAACGCGAGAGCGGCACCGAGCGGCTCGAACAGGCCGTCGCCGCGTTCGAGAAGGCCCTCCGGGAGCGCACCCGCGCGCGTGTGCCCGTCCAATGGGCCATGACCCAGAACAACCTCGGTAATGCGCTCCTCCGGCTTGGCGAACGCGACAGCGACGTTGAGCGCCTGGAACAGGCCGTCCAGGCCTACCGCAACGGCCGCCAGGAACTTACCCGCGAGCGCGTGCCCCTCGACTGGGCCGCGACCCGCACGAACGAGGCCGTCCTGTTGCTCGCGCTCGCCGAGCGCAAGGCAGATGGGGCGCTCGCCAAGGCGGCGGCCGCCGCGTTCCGCGACGGCTGGTCGGTCTTCCGCCTCGTTCAGCCGCATCGCGATGCGGCGTTTCAGGCCGCCATCACCCACGCTGAGGAGCTGGCGACGCGGCTCGATCGGGCCAAGGAGGCGGCGCGGTGAGCGAGCTGTGGGCGTTCGTCGCCGATCCGGCCAATCAGGCGACGCTCGCTTGGCTCGGGGGCGGTCTCGTCACCTTTGCCGGTGGGCTCTGGACGGTCGTCACCTACTTCCGTCCACGCCCGGCCGCACCCGCTCCAACAGCACGGTCACCGCTGCCGCTCGCCATGTTCGGCGCGGGCCTCGTCGCCCTGGTTGCCGCGTTCCTGCTCGCGGGCGACCGGCAACAGGTCGGCACCGGGATCATCAACCCCGGGACCATCGAGGGCAGCACCATCACGATCCAGGGGGCGCCGCGCTGAGGCCGGCGAGCGCTGCCGCACAGCCCTTGGGGTCGGCGACGCCCCAGAGGCCGCCGGTGAGGCCGGCGACGGTACCCTGGGGCTGGAACGAGGCGGTGCCGTCGGCGTGGTCCTCGCGCTCGTAGGGGCCGGGCGGCAGGGCATGGGCGCGGAGGCCGAAATTGGCCTCGACCACGAGCGCGCGACGGTCGGTGATGGCGTAGTAGAGGTGGCGCGCCCGCCAGCGGTGGCGCCAGGGCGTGGCGACGACCCAGAGCCCGACCGCAAGCACGACGAGGATCAAGACCAGCAGCTCGCCCTCCATCAGCGCGCGGGCGGCAAGCCACAGCACCACGCCGAGCAGGACCAAGGCCGCCACCGGTTGCGGATCGCCCGCGACGCGGGCCGCCGCCCGGGGCGAGGGACGGCCCGTCCAGCGCAGCGTTTCACCCGGCTCCAGGACCCGCTCGACGAGGAAGGCGAAGGCGGCGGCGGCGGGATCCGGCCGCGCCACCCGGCCGCCGCCGGCTCAGACGGGCAACGTACGCCGGGTCTCGGCGTGGCGCTCCTCGATCACGTCCCAGATGTCCGCCTCCAGGTTGACCTGGTCGAAGCGGCCGATCTCCTGCAGGCCCGTGGGGCTCGTGACGTTGATCTCGGTCAGGTAGCCGCCGATCACGTCGATGCCGACGAAGATCAGCCCCTGGCGGTGCAGCGCCTCGCCGATCGCCTCGCAGATCTCGTGGTCCTTGCGGGTCAGGTGCGCCTTCTCGGCGCGGCCGCCGACGTGCAGGTTGGCGCGGGTCTCGTCCTTGGCCGGCACGCGGTTGACCGCACCCTTGGCCTTGCCGTCGACCAGGATGATCCGCTTGTCCCCCTCACGGATGGCCGGCAGGTATTTCTGCACCATCAACGGCTCGCGCGTCGCCGCGTAGAGCGTCTCCAACAGGCTGTTGAGGTTCGGGTCCTCCGGCCGCAGGTGGAAGATCCCCGCCCCGCCATTGCCGTAGAGCGGCTTGACGATGACGTCGCCGTGCTCGGCCCTGAACGCCTTCACCTCGGCCGGATCGTAGGTGATCAGCGTCGGCGGCATCAGCTCCTGGAAGTGCGTGACGAACAGCTTCTCGGGCGCGTTGCGCACCGACGTCGGGTCGTTCACCACCAGCGTTTCGGGATGCACGCGGTCGAGCAGGTGCGTCGCCGAGATGTATTGCAGGTCGAAGGGCGGATCCTGGCGCATCAGCACCACGTCGACGCCGGCGAGGTCCAGCACCTCGGCACTGCCGAGCGTGGCGTGGTTGCCCTTCTCGCGCCGCACCTCGAGCGGCCGCGCCTTGGCGACGATGCGGCCCTGGCGGTAGCTGAGGTGCGTCGGCAGGTAGTGGAACAGCGCGTGGCCCCGCCGCTGCGCCTCGAGGGCCATGGCGAAGGTGCTGTCGGCGTCGATGTCGATGGGCTCGATCGGATCCATCTGGATCGCCACCGCGAGGCTCATGCGTCTCTCCCCTTGCGCCGTCGAGGCGCGCTTGACAGCCGCCCGTCGGCCCGGCACCCGAGGCGAAACCCCGCCTTGGGAGTGCGTCCATGGCCTACGACGACAGCAACGTCTTCGCCAAGATTTTGCGCGGCGAAATCCCGTGCAACAAGGTCTACGAGGACGAATTCGCCCTCGCCTTCCACGACATCAACCCGATGGCGCCGGTGCACGTCCTGGTGATCCCGAAGGGACCCTACGTCTCCTTCGCCGATTTCGCCGCCATGGCCGACGCCGAGACGGTGGCCGGCTTCTTCAAGGCCGCCAATACCGTGGCACGCGAACTGGGCCTGGAACCCGCCGGCTACCGCATCCTCGCCAATGCCGGCACCGACGCCAACCAGGAGGTGCAGCATTTCCACCTCCACATCTTCGGCGGTGCCAATCTCGGCCGGATGATCGAGAAGGTGCGGCGCTGAAGGGGAAAGAGCCAGGGGGCTTTTGGCCCCCTGGACCCCCCCCCCAACGGGATCAGACCGGGTCGCGGACCAAGGGGCTGGTGGAGCAGTGGATGCCGCCGCCGCCGGAATAGACCTTGTCGAACGGCAGCGGCACGACCTCGATGCCGAGCTTGTCGAGGCGCTCGGCCGTGCGCGGGCTTACCTGGTCGGCCATCAGCACGCGGCCGGGGCGGACGGCGAGGCAGTTGATGGTCCAGACCGGATCCTGCCAGTGCACGTCGACCGTGCGGATGCCGAGTTCCTTCAGCTTCTCCAGGAAGGTGAAGGGCAACTGCGTCGGGTTGATGATCGCGGTATCCACGTCGATCATCACGAAGGCGCCGTCGATGTGCAGCCGGTAGCCGGTGAGGTAGACGCGCAGGAGTTCCACCCCCTGCCAGCGCAGCACCTCCTCGATCTGGTCGGCGCCGGCGTCGTTGACCCTGGACGAGATGCCGACGACGGCGGTCTTGTCGTTGATCCAGGCGAAGGAGCCGCCCTCCATGATGGCGTTGCCGTGGACCGTGCGGAGGATCGGGCAGCCGAGCTTGGCGAGCGTGCGGGTGACCGGCAGTTCTTCGCCGCGACGGATCGGGGGCCCGAGCCGCGTGACGATGGCGCCGCCCTTCACGCCGATGCAACTGTCGCGCGTGTAGACCGTCTTCATGCGGCCGGGTGCCGGTTCGTCGATCATGACGACTTCGACGCCCTCGGCCTGGAGTGCCTTCACCAGCCCGTCGTGCTGTTCCTGCATGGCGGCGAGGTCCGGCGGCTCGTTGCCGCGCCAGTACCAGCCGGTCTCCGGGTCGCCGAAGGCGCCCACGTCCTCGATCCGCCGCTTCGGGTCGACGACGTTCACCTCCTCGCCCGGCCGGTGCATGAGGACGACGCGCAGGCGCCCGACGTCGTTCGGGCAGCCCCATTGCCGGCCCCAGACGAAGCCCTGCTGCTCTGCGCTCTCGAACGGCGGCTCGGGCTCGGACTTGAAGATCTTGATCAGCTGGTGATAGCGATGCTCGCCCTCGGTCATGATCGACATGACGGCAACTCCTCCCTCAAGCCCCGGTGGGGATCCACCACTCGCGACCGCGCACGGTCTCGACATATTCCGGCCAGCGATAGCCGACCGGTGGGGGATAGTCCTTGCCGAGCAAGGGCGGCAGCCATGCGCTGCCGCCAACGCCGCCGCCCGTCCGCTCGCTGAACTCGGCCTTGGCCGCCGCGAGCTTCTCCGGGCTGACGATCAGGTCGACCAGCGTGGCACCGATCACCTTGCCGGCGGTGAGGAACATCGGGTCCATCGCCGCCGGCAGCCCGCCGAGCGCCAAGTGCACCCAGTTCGGATAGCGATAGCCGGCCTTGGGCGCCTTCAGCCGCGGCCGGCCGACGAACAGGCGCACCGTCGGGCAGTGCCACGTATATTCGACGTAGTCGTCGGAGGTGTAGTTCTGCTGCCAGGGCGGCAGCGAGTGGCGCAGGAGCTTTTCGCCGTCCTCGGGGTCGATCAGCCGCTCGATCTCGTCCATGAACGGCTCGGCCATCGGCTCCAGCCCAAGGTTCGTCTGCACCTCGCGGGCGAAGTCCTTGGCCTCGGCATCCCACGTCGGCGCGCCGATCGCCTCGAAGTTCTGGTAGGTCGTGCGCGCCAGGCTGTGGTTCCTCAGCCCCGGCCGGCACTTGCTGACCCAGCCGCTCCTGACGGTGCAATGGGTGATCGCCGCCACGTGCTCGGCGTTGCGCTCCAGCACGCCCAGGATCCGTTCGGCCATTTCGATCGTCGGGCAGCGCCACGCATATTGGATCTGCGCGAAGCGCGGCGGCAGGTTGTCCGAGGTCGCCTGCCCCGCCGCCAGGATCGCCTCGTTGAGCGTCCAGGTGCCGGTGTGCGGCAGCATCGCTTCCTTGGTGTACTTGGTCGTGGTGTACATCAGGCAGACGGCGTCGATGGCGGCAGGCGCCCTGGCCATGGCGTGGCTGTTGGCGACCCCGCTCGCATCGGCCGGCTGCCAGCTCTCCGGGTCCGGGCACTCGAAGGTGTAGACCTTGGACCAGTAGCAGCCGCAATGCGTGTCCCAGGTGCAGGTGGTCGCCAGCGCCGGCAGCGACGTCGGATGCCAGGCGATCATCGCGTCCAGCCCGTCGTAGTAGCCGTGGCTGGCATGGATCGGCTTGGAGCCGCACATCTTCTCCGCTGGCTCGCCGAAGAAGACCAGCCGGCCGTCGAGCCCGTGCGTTTCCATCGCATGCTTCGCCGCGAGCACGCCCGCGAGCCCGGCGAGGCCGAGCGCCGAATGCGGGTCGGTGTGGCCGGCGGCCCAGCGATGCACGCCGTCGCGCGGCTTCTCGAAAGGCACCGGGTCCTGGCTGTTGCCCGGCACGGCGTCGTATTCGGCGTAGGAGGCGAGCACCGGCCCGCCTTTGCCCCAGCGCGCGACGAAGGCGGTCGGCATGCCCGCCGAGCCCTCTTCGACCTCGAACCCCTCGGCCCGCAGGCGCTCCACGTACCACGCGGCCGAGCGGTACTCGCGCCAGGACGGCTCGTGGAAGTGCCAGACGGTCATGTGGTCGTCGGACAGGCGCTGGGCGTTGGCGTCGACCCAGCCGACGGCCGTTTGCTGTTCGGTCTTCACGTCTTCTTGACCCCTCTGAGCCCCTTGGTGGTCATCTGCAAGAGCAGGATGAGGAAGGTCGCGACGATCATCGTTGTCGCCACCGCCGCCACCGTCGGGTCGATGTTCTCGTTGATGCCGTCCCAGATCGCCTTGGGCAGCAGGTAGATGTTGCGGCTGGTGATGAAGAGCAGGATGACGATCTCGTCCCAGCTGATGATGAACGCGAAGATCGCCCCCGCCAGGATGCCGGGCATGACGCAGGGCACCAGCACCCAGCGCACCGTCTGGCTCATATTGGCGCCCAAGGAGCGCGCCGCCTGCTCCAGCCGCATGTCGAGATTGGCGAGTGCTGCCGAGACCGTGATCACGACGTAGGGCACGCCGATGATGGTGTGGGTGAGGATGACGCCGGCATAGGTGTCGATCAGCCCCAGCTCGATCCAAAAGCGGTAGAAGGCGAGCGCGTGGACGATGCCGGGCACGATGATCGGCAGCAGCATGAGGAGGCGCACCATTTCGCTGGTGCGGTTGGCGAGGCGCCAGCAGGCGATGGCGCAGAGCGTGCCGAGCACGGTGGCGATGCTTGCCGAGACGATGCTGACGAAGAACGAGCGCAGGATCGAATCGCGCCAGAACGGGTTGGTCACCATGCCGGCGTAGTGCTGGAACGAGATGCCTTCCTGCGGGAACGACAGAAAGCGCTGGTCGGTCAGAGACACCGGCACGACGACGAACATCGGCAGGACGAGAAAGGCCACCACCGTCCAGGCGAGACCGAGCATGACCATGAACTGCCAGGAGCGGCGCTCCATCACTTGGCTCCGAACATGGTGCGCAGGTCGACGATGCGCGCCATCAGGGCGATCAGGCCGAGGGTGGCGACCAGGACGGTGGTCGCCAGCATGGTGGCGAGCCCCCAGCGGAGCGTCTGGTCCATCGAGAACCAGATATATTCCGAGACCATCACCACCCGCCCGCCGCCCAGAAGCGCCGGGGTGACGAAGAAGCCGAGCGAGAAGACGAAGACGAGGATCAACGCACCGACGAGGCCGGGGGCCGAGAGCGGCAGATAGACCCGCCAAAAGGCGCCGAACGGCCCCGCCCCCAGGCCGCGCGCGGCCAGCATCACCCGCTGGTCGATGCCCTGCATGTTCGCGAACAAGGGCAGGATGGCGTAGGGCAGCATGTAGTGGACCATGCCGATGACGACGCCCGTCTCCACGCGCACCAGTCGAAGCCCGCCCTGGACGAGACCCAGTTCGCGCAGCGGTTCGTAGAAGAAGTTGATGACCTCGTAGCCTGGCCCACCGTTGCGCAGGAGCAAAATCCAGGCGAAGGCGCGGATCAGGACCGAGAGCCAGAAGGTCAACAGCACGCCGAACAGCATCAACAGGCGCTGCTGCTGGTCGACGTGGACCATGGCAAAGGCCACGAGATAGCCGAGAGCCACGGTGATGACCGTAGTGATGACGCAGACACGGGCCGTGCGCCACAACAGCCGCTGCAACCCTGCCTCGGTGCCGAGCAGGCCGTAATTGCCGAGCGCCAGCGCCTCGGCGCCGGGCGTGATCTCGGTGAAGCTGATCCACAAGACCTGGAACAGCGGCCACACGTAGAAGACGAGCAAAAGCAGCGTCGCCGGCAGGAGCAGCAGCCAATAGACGCTGGGCAGCCCCGGCCAGGATCGCGCCGCCGGCCGGGGTGCGGCCGCGGCGCGACCGAGAGCCATGGCTCGGGCCCTAGATCGAGATCAGGTCGAGATAGGCCTGGTTGGCACGGGCGACGTTGTTGCCGTACCACTGGCTGTCGACCGGCAACTGCATGGCATAGTTCTCGGGGTCGGTGGCGTTGAAGCGCTGCAGCTCCGCCGGCACCAGGGATGCCGCCGCCGGGTTCGCCGGGGCGTTGCCGAACAACTCGAACAGCCGCACCTGCCGGGCCGGATCCTGCATCGAGGCGATGAACGGCCAGACGGCATCGCCGGCCGGGTTGTCCTTCGGTACCACCCAAGCACCGGGCAGCACGATCGCCTGGTTCCAGGTCCAGTCCCACTCGCCGCCGGTCTCGTCGTAGATCGACTTCACCCGCGTGTTCCAAAAGCAGCCCATGACGACGTCCTTTTGCCGCATGAGCTGCTGGCTCTCGGCGCCGCTCGCCCAGAAAATGCAGTCGTCGAGGATGCCCCGGATGGTGTCGAAGGCGAGCTGCTCCTTGGCGGGCGTCAGGGGATAGATCTCCTCCATCTCCAGCCCGGCACCCATCAGCGCCACCTCGATGTGGCCGAGCACGTCGCGGCGCATCGACCGGAAGCCCGGGAAGTCGCGCGTGTTGAAGAAGTCGACCCAGTTCTTCGGCGCCTCGTCCGCCGAATACTCGGAGGTGTCGTAGGCAAGGACGAAGCTGTAGATGTAGTTCGTCACGCCCCACTGGAAGTCCATGCCGGGGAACAGCTTGGCGCGGTCGACCACGTCGTAGTCGATTTCGCGGGCGTAGCCGTCCTGGCCGAGTTGGATCGAACTGCCGCCGCCGCTGTCGCAGACGTCCCAGGTGACGGCCCCGCTCTCGACCATGGCGCGGATGCGACCCTGGCTCGGCCCCGAGCCGTCGACGAGCACGCGGATGCCGGTCTCCGCTTCGTAGGGCCGGGTGAAGGCGTCGCTGAAATACTCGATGGCATCGCCGCCCCAGTTGACGAGCACGATCTCCTGCGGCTGGGCCAAGGCGCGGCGGTCGAGACCGAGGGCCGGCACCGCACCGAGGGCGGCGAGCCCGGCGAGGAGCTGACGGCGGCCGATCAGTCCCTTGGCGTGGCGCTCGAGCGCAAGCTGGACGAGGTCGGCGTGGAACGACTGGGCTCGACGCATGGCGCGGGTCTCCCGTTGACTTCGTTGGAGCGGCGGACTTGCTGCGCTCGGTACGCAACTGCCATACCAAGACGGCACCGCGCAACTCGGAGGAGAGCATCCTAGTGCCCGCCATCGCTGCCGACACGGTCTTTCTCGACGGCCGCATCGTCACCTTCGAGCCGGAACGGCCGCACGCCGAAGCCCTCGCCGCCCGCGGCGGCCGCATCCTCGCGCTCGGCAGCACCGCCGAAATCGAGGCCCTGGCCGGCCCCGCAACGCGCACGGTCGACCTCCAGGGCCGCACCGTCGTCCCCGGCATCGTCGAGAGCCACGCCCATCCCGACAGCTACGGCGTCAAGCTCACCAAGCATCACCTCCTGGCACCCGACCGCTTCCCCACGCTCGATGCCGTGCTCGCCCACATCGACCGAGTGACGCTCGATGCGGCACCGGATGCCTGGTTCGTGGGCTATCGCTACGATGACAACAAGCAGGGCGGCTGGCCGACGCTCGACCAGCTCGACCGTGTGAGCAACGGCCGGCCGCTGTTCGTCTGGCGCACCGACCATCACGTCGGCTTCGCCAACCGGCGCGCGCTCGAGCTTGCCGGCATCGACGCCGATACGCCCAACCCGCCCTTCGGCCACATCGACCGCGATGCGGCAGGCCGGCCCACGGGGCTCTTGCGCGAGACCGCCATGGCCCCCTTCACCACCCTGTTCGACGCCGAGGATACGGTCGAGGACTACGCCCGCGGCCTCGTCCGCGTGTTCGAGGAGTTCGCTGCGGTCGGCATCACCAGCGTCGTCAACTCGCTCGCCTCGTCGAAGGCGATCCGCGCCTACCAGCTCATGCGCGAACGGGGCAACCTCGCCTTGCGCGTCGGCCTGCTCGTCAGCGGCCGCGAGCTGGGGCTGATCGAGAGCTACGTCCGAGCCGGGATCCGCTCCGGCTTCGGCGACGAGTGGATCAGGGTGATCGGCGCCGAATGGTGCCCCGACTGCTCCACCAGCGGGCGCACGGCCGCCTACTACGAGCCCTATGTCGGCAAGGCGGCGGTGGGCGAGCCGGACCCGAACACCGGCATCCTGCTCTACGACGCGGACGACCTCGCCCGCCGGGTGACGGAGGCACACGGCGCCGGGCTTCAGGTCTGCCTCGACGGAGTCGGCGACCGTGGCATCGACTTCTGCCTGGATGCGCTGGAAGCGGCACTCGCGGCGCACCCCAAGGACGACCACCGCCTCCGCGTCGAGCACTGCTGCTACGTCACCCCGGCGATCCAGGAGCGGCTTCTCCGCAGCGGCATCGTCGACAGTTCGGCCACCGGCTTCATGTACTCGCTGGGTGACGCCTATGTCCGCAACCGTGGGCGCGAGGCCATGCGCCACATGTGGCCGCACCGCACGCTGCTCGACCGCGGCGTGCGCGTCGCCGGCCATTCGGATGCGCCGGTGTGCAGCTCCAACCCGTTCCTCGCCATCCACGCCATGGTCAACCGGGTGAGCGACACCGGCACCGACCTCGATGCCCGCGAGGCCATCACCGTCGAGGAGGCGCTGCGGGCCTACACCATCGACGCCGCCTGGATCGGCCGCGAGGAGCACGACAAGGGCTCGCTCGCCCCCGGCAAGCTCTGCGACCTCGCGGTACTCGACCGCGACGTTTTCGCGATCGATCCCGCGGACCTTGCCGAGACGCAGGTCCTGATGACGGTGGTCGGCGGCAAGGTGGTGTTCCAGCGATGAGGCTCCGCCCCGCCACGGCCGGCGACCGGGACCTCCTCGAGCACTGGGACCGCCAACCCCATGTCCAGGCAGCGCTCGGCAGCGACGGCCCGTTCGACTGGGCCGCCGAGCTGGACCGGAACCTTGCCGGCGTCGAGATGCTGATCGCGGAGGACGACGGCCGCCCGGTCGGCTTCGTGCAGGTGATCGATCCCGCCATCGAGCCCTTTCGCTACTGGGGCGAGGTGGGGCCCGGCCTGCGCGCGGTCGACATCTGGCTCGGCGACGCCGCCGATCTCGGCCGCGGCCTCGGCACGCGGATCATGCGCGCCGTCCTCGCCCGCTGCTTCGCCGATCCGACCGTACAGGCGGTGTTGGTCGATCCGCTGGCGCAGAACGAGCGGGCGCACCGCTTCTACGCGCGAGTAGGCTTCCGCCCGGCGGAGCGCCGCCGGTTCGGCGACGACGACTGCCTCGTCATGCGCGTCGACCGCGACGGCTGGCGTCAGTCGAGTGCCGCGAACGCCGGCGCGTAGTGGACCTCGCCGCTGGTGCGGGGCAGCCCTTCGGGCCGAAGCGGCCGTACCATGAAATACGGGCCGGCGTAGGGCGAGACGAAGCCCGCGGCCTGCTCCACACCGAAGCCGAAGCGGCCGTAGAAGGCGGGATCGCCCAGCGCGAACACGGCGGCAAAGCCTGCGGCTGCGGCACGGTCGAGCCCCGCCTCCATCAGCGCCGTGCCGACGCCCCGGCCGCGCGCCGCCGCCGCCACCGCCAGCGGGCCGAGGCCCAGCGCCGGGAACGGCGCCCGCAGCCGCGACAGCAGCAGATGCCCGGCAAGGGCGGACCCGTCGTGCACGACGAGGCCGAGCCACGCGTCGCCATCGTCGCGCAGCCGCTCGACGAGGTCGGCCTCGGCGGCGGTGGGAAAGGCCCCGAGCAGCAGAGCACGCACGGCGGCGGCGGCGTCCGGCTGCTCCGCCTCGACGCGAACCGTCGGCTCAGCCGGCATAGGCTTCGTCGAAGAACGCTCGCTCCAGCGCCACCGCGCGCCGGAACCGCTCGGCGATGCGGTCGCGGCCGGCCGCATCGGCCGCCTCGTAGGCCCGATCCAGCTCGGCGCGGAGGAACTCGACCCAAGCCTCGAAGGCGGCACCACTGTGCAGGTCGATCCACTCGCGGCAGACGAACCAGTCCGGCTCGCGGTCGGCAACCGGCGCGGCCCAGGAGAGATAGACCCACTCCGCCACGGTGAGCACGGCCATCGTCGCACCGTAGTCGCCGCTGTCGGCAGCCTCCCGCATCAGCTCGCGAAAGCCTTCGGTCGGCGCCGCCAGGGTGGGTGCTGCGCGCTCCGCCTCCGCTACGCCGAGAGCATCGAACGAGCGTTGAAAGTACGTGTTCTCCTCGGACACCACGAGCCCCATGAAGCGGCCGAGCGGGATGCGCTGGGGCAACGCGGGGGCACGGTGGATCGCCGCCCCCAACAACGCCACGAAGGCGTCGATGAACTGATAGTCCTGCACGAGGTAGCGGCGCAGGACGTCGTGCGGGATGGTCCCGGCGGCAAGCTCCTCGGCGAAGCGATGCGTCGCCGCCGCCGTCCAGTCCGGCTCGCTCGCCCGCCGCAGCCGTTCGCTCGGTCGATCCTGCATCGGTCTCCTCCCGTGGGTTCGTAAGGAACGGGGGGTTTTTGGCCCCCCGCGCCCCCCGATGACTGCCGACGGCCAAAGGCCGTCGGTCGGGGGTTCCAGGGGGGACCATCAAGTCCCCCCTGGCCAGCCTGGCCTAGTCCGGCCGGACGACGACCGACGCGTCGGCGTCCCAGGCGAGCCAGACGGGGGCGTCGGGGCCGGGCTCGAGCGGGCGCTTGAAGGCCGGCTGCTGGACGATCAGTTCGCCGAGCGCATCGGTGCGCACGCGGAGCTGGAACGAGGTGCCGTAGTAGTTCCAGGACGTGAGGCGGCCGGCGATGCGGTTGGCCGGCCCCTCGGGCTCGGTCGGATGCACCTCGATCTTCTCCGGCCGCAGCGCCACCAGCACGCGGCCGGCCCCGGCCTCGCCCGACTGGTGCAGGTCGATGCCACCGACACGGTAGCGGAAGCCAGACGGATCGTGGTCGACCACCTCGCCCTCGATGAAGTTGCTCTTGCCGAGGAAGTCGGCAACGAAGCGGCTGGCCGGCCGCTCGTAGAGGTCGTTCGGCGAGCCGAGCTGGGCGATGCGGCCGTCGTTGAGGATGGCGATGCGGTCGGACATCGACAGCGCCTCCTCCTGGTCGTGGGTGACGTAGACGAAGGTGGTGCCGATGCGCTCGTGGATCGCCTTCAGCTCCCATTGCAGGTCGGCGCGGAGCTTCTTGTCGAGCGCGGAGAGCGGCTCGTCGAGGAGCAGCACGTAGGGGTCGAAGACGAGCGCGCGGGCGAGGGCCACGCGCTGCTGCTGGCCGCCCGAGAGCTGGCGCGGGAGACGGTCGGCGAGGTGGCCCAGTTGGACGAGGTCGAGCGCCTTCTTGATCTTCGCTTCGGCCTCGCCGCCGCCGATGCCGCGCACCCGCAAGGGAAAGCCGACATTGCCGGCGACGGTGAGGTGCGGGAACAGCGCGTAGCCCTGGAACACCATGCCGAAATTGCGCTTCTCCGGCGGCAGGGCGGTGATGTCGCGGCCGTCGACCAGGATGCTGCCCTCGGTCGGCTGGGTGAAGCCGGCGATGGTCATCAAGATCGTCGTCTTGCCGGAACCGGACGGCCCCAGCAGCGTCACGAACTCACCGCTCTCGACGTCCAGGCTCGCACGGTCGACGGCGACGAACTCGCCGTACAGCTTGGTGAGGTCTTGAACCTGCAGGGCGTGCGCGGTCATGCTCGTGTCCTTCGTCGTGGCGCGGGCGGCCCAGCTAGGGCCGGGCCAAGCGTCGTCATTGGTACATCAGCCGGGGCAGGCCCAGGGCCAACACCGGGAAGAGGATGATCAGGGCCAGCGCCACCATGTCCATGGCGAGGAACCAGCCGACGCCGCGAAAGACCTGCTGCAACGTCACCTGATCGCCGAGCGCGCCCTTGATCACGTAGACGTTGAGGCCCACGGGCGGCGTCACGAGGCCGATCTCCAGAAGCTTGATGGCGATGATGCCGAACCAGATCAGATCGAAGCCGGCACCCTGCACCAATGGCAGGAGCAGGGGCAGGGTCAACAGCAACAGGCCGATCGAATCGATGAACATGCCGAGCACGAGGTAGATCACGATCACCGCGAGCAGCACCCACCAGGTCGCGTCGCTGACGCCCAGGATCAGGCCGGCGAACGCCACGGGTACGCCGCTCAAGGCGAGAAAGCGGGTGAACAGCACCGAGCCGATCAGGATGATGAAGATGCTGGTGGTGCTGAGTGCCGTGCTGACGAAGGCGTCGCGCAAGGTGTGGCGGTCGACCCGGCGACGGACGAACGCGATGAGGAAGGCCGTGAACGCGCCGAGCGCGCCGGCCTCGGTCGGCGAGAAGATGCCGAAGAAGATGCCGCCCATCACCGACGCGATGAGCACCGGCAGAGGCCAGATGTCCTTCAGCGCCTCGATCTTCTCGCGCCGGGTGAAGGTCTCTTCGACGGTGCCCGCGAGGCTCGGGTCGGCGCGGACGCGCACCACGATCATCACCATGTAGAGCAGCGCGGACAACAACCCCGGCACCACGCCGGCCATGAAGAGCTGGCCGACCGAGACCTGCGCGTAGACGCCGTAGAGGACGAGCAGGATGCTCGGCGGTATCAGGGAGCCGAGCGTGCCCGAGGCGGCGATGACGCCTGTGGCGAGGCCCTTGTCGTAGCGAAAGCGCAGCATCTCCGGCACGGCGATGCGCGACATGGCCGCCGCGGTGGCGACGCTGGAGCCCGAGGCCGAGGCGAACAGCGCGCAGGCGCCGACGCTGGAGACTGCGAGCCCGCCCGGCAGCCTCGAGAGCGCGATGCGCATCGCCTTGAAGAGCCCGTTGGTGAGCCCGGTCGCCGTGGCGATGTAGCCCATCAACAGGAACATCGGCGCTGCGGTCAGCGACCAGTCGCCGACGAAGTCGAACGGCGTTGCCGAGATCATGCCCCAGGCCACCCGCATGCTCGTCAGCTCGGCGATTCCGACGATGGCGACGAACCCCAGTGCGAGGCCGATCGGCACGCGCAGGGCGATCAGGACCAGCGCCGCCGCGACGCCGGCGATGCCGATCTCCAGGCTGCTCACGTCAGAGCGCCCGGCGCTGCGCCAGCGCCTTCAGCAGGTTGACGGCGATCATCAAGACGAGGGCGCCGAAGCCGACCGGCAGCGCCCAACGCGCCGGCCAAATGTAGAACAGGAAGTTCGACATGATGGTCTCGGCCCGCATCGTCGCCCGGACGGCGTCGAGATAGCTCTGATAGGCCCTGACT
>JBJHBG010000033.1:0-40491 GCA_050485385.1 Geminicoccaceae bacterium
CCCCTGCCCGTGCCCGAGGCCGAAGCCTACCTGGAGCGCGCCCTCAAGCGCGACCCCGACCTCTGGCTGATCGAGGTCGAGGACCGCCAAGGCCGCAACCCCTTCGCCGACGACGGCCGGTAACGCCCTACCCCGCCCTCGCCGCGAGCTTCCAGCGCAAGGCGACGCAGCTGGCCGACCAGATCGAGTTGCTCACGGAGACGCTGGAGCGAGCGTCCCCGCGCCCTGGGGCACCCTCCGGGCCCCCCGGCGACCCCCCCGGGGCGCGTAGGCGCGGCGCAACGTCGGTGGCGGCGGCCCGCCGCCGTCCGGGGGTCGCAGGAGGCCAGGAGCCCCGTGCACCGTTCTCGCATTGGTGGGTGCCCGTGCCCGACCTTCTGACCGTGAACGACGATTGGGGCGTGCATGCCCCTTCGTGGTACGCGGCGACGGCGAGCCCGCTGCGGCGGTTGCCTCGGCTCCAGGGCGACGGACGATGCGACGTGGCCGTGATCGGTGCCGGCTACACGGGGCTTTCGGCGGCGCTGCACTTGGCAGAGGCCGGCCGCCGGGTCGTCGTGCTGGAAGCGCATCGTGTCGGCTGGGGGGCGTCGGGGCGCAATGGCGGCCAGCTTTGCAGCGGCGTGCGTCTCGATCAGGACGAACTGGAAACGGCGCTGGGGCCTGTCTTGGCAAGGCAGTTGTGGGACACGGGCGAGGCCGCCAAGGCCCTGGTCCACGCCCTCGCCCGCCGCCACGGCATCGCCTACGGCTACCGTCCGGGCCTCCTGCACGTTGCCCACCGGCGCCGCTACGTCGAGGGCTATCGCCGCTATGCGGCGAAGCTCCGCGACGACTACGGCTACGCGGCGATCCGCTTCGTCGACGGCGACGCGTTGCCGGCGCTGCTCGCGGCCCGGGGCTATCACGGCGGGACGTTGGACGAGGGGGCGGGCCATCTCCACGCCCTGGAACTCGCGCACGGCCTGGCGCGCGCGGCGCTCGCTGCGGGCGTTCGGATCTGCGAGACCAGCCGTGTCCTCGGCTTCGAGACGCCGCGTGCCACGGCGGTGCGGGTGCGGACGGTAGCCGGCATGGTGGAGGCGGAGCAGGCGGTGCTGGCGACCAACGGCTATGTCGGCAGCTTGGCGCCGGCCGTCGCACGACGGATCATGCCGATCAACAACTTCCAGGTGACGACCGAGCCGCTCGGCGCCGAACGGGCGGCGGCGTTGATTCCCTCGGGTGCCGCCGTTGCAGACAGCCGTTTCGTCGTCAACTACTTCCGCCTCACGCCCGACCACCGGCTCCTGTTCGGCGGTGGCGAAACCTACCGCTACCGCTTCCCCTCGGACATCCGCGCGCTCGTCCGGCCGCGCCTGCTCGCCGTCTTCCCCCAGCTCCGGGACGTCCGGCTCGAGCATGGCTGGGGCGGTACGCTCGCCATCACCCGCTCGCGGCTGCCCCACCTTGCCCGGCTCGCACCGAACGTCGTCACTGCCGGCGGCTATTCGGGCCAGGGCGTGGGCCTCGCCGTGCTCGCCGGCAGGCTGGTTGCCGAAGCCCTCCAGGGCGAGAGCGACGGCTTCGACCGGCTCAGCGCCTTGCCGCAGCGGCCCTTTCCGGGCGGCACCTGGGCCCGCTGGCCGCTCCTGGCGCTGGCCATGGGCTGGTTCGCCCTCAGGGACCGGCTTTGAGCGGACCGTCGGTGAAGCCGAGCCAGGCATGCAGACCGCGTACCAGCCAGCGGCGGGGCAGGGGGAAGGGGCGGAGCGGCCGGGCGAGGGGGAGCGGCAGGTCTTCGGCCCGCAGCTTGCCGAGGGCAAGATCGGCGACCAACGCGCCGGCCTTCGAGCCCATGGCGATGCCGTTGCCGTGCCAGCCGGGTGCGGCAAAGGCGCCGTCGGGCGCCTCCAGGCGGCCGAGGGTGCGCGGCTCCAGCTTGGTCGCGCCATCGCAGCAAAAGCCGCCATTGCGCCCCGACGCCCCCCAGCCGATGGATCCTGCTTCGAGCAGCACGACGTCGGCACCGTGGGCTTCGACCAGCCGCAGCGCCGCATTGAGGCCGACCACGCCGCCGCCGACGACGGCAACCTCCGCCCGCGTGCCGCCGGCCAGTGGCGGCGCCGCCACCGTCTCGCCGTCGTGCCAGAAGCTGCCGCTCGGCCGCGTCGCGTCGTACGCGGCGGCATCCAGCGGATAGGCCGTCACCGCTGGAGGTGGCCGTCGAGGACCGCCACCACGTTGTGGCCGATCGCCTCGACCGCGTAGCCGCCCTCCAGGACGTAGAGCGTCGGCCGGCCGAGGCCGGCGAGTTGCCCGCCAAGGCGCCGGAAGTCGTCGCGCGTGAGGTGGAAGAAGCCGAGCGGGTCGCCCGCGAAGGTGTCGACGCCGAGAGAGACGACGACGGCGTCCGGGGCGAAGCGGCGGACGCGGTCGAGGGCGTGGGCGAGGGCCGTGCTCCAGCCGTCCCAGGCGGTGCCCGGGCGCAGCGGGTAGTTGACCGTGAAGCCCTCGCCGTCGCCGCCGCCGATCTCGTCGGCGAAACCCGAGAAGTGGGGAAAGGCGTCCTCCGGATCGCCGTGCAGCGAGGCGACCAGCACGTCGCGCCGCTGCCAGAAGACGTCCTGGGTGCCGTTGCCGTGGTGGAAGTCGACGTCGAGCACCGCGATGCGGGCGGCCCCGCCATCCAACAGCGCCTGGGCCGCGATGGCGGCGTTGTTGAGAAAGCAGTAGCCGCCGAACAGGTCGAAGGCGGCATGGTGGCCGGGCGGGCGGCAGAGCGCGAAGGCCGACCGCTCGCCGGCCTGGATCAGCCGCGCACCCGTGAGCGCCACGTCCTTGGCGGCAAGCGCCGCCGCGTAGGTGCCGGCATCGATGGCGGTCTCCGCCGCCATGGCGTAGTAGCCGAGCGCGCCTTCGACGTTGCGTACCGGCCGAGCCTGCATCCGCCGCGCCGGAAACACGGTCGGGATGGCTTCGCCCGCCATACCGGCCGCTTGCCAGCGCTGCCAGACCGTGGCGAGGAAGTCGACGAATCCCGAATCGTGCACCCGCAGAACGGGCTCCAGGCCGAAGGCGTCGGGGGCGACGATCGGCCCCAGCGCGGCCGTTTCGACCGCGCGCCGAATCAAGTCGACCCGGCGCGGGCACTCGAACGGTGCGACGAGTTCGCCGCCGTGCAGCTCGGTGCGGGCGTCGCGCTTGGCGTGGTCGGGCGAATGAACGGTCCGCATGATCCGGCCGCTCAGAGCGGGATGATATCGAAGTCGGCAATGCTCGCGCGGGCACGGTCGAACACGCATTCGAAGGCGAAGGGCTGCCAATCGGAGCCGCTCGAATAGTAGCGGCCCACGCCGCCGACCTTGACGAGATCGCCGTCCGCCGGGAACTCGGTCAGGCTCGCCCCGTCCGCCTGGACGTGCTGCACGCCGGCGATCCGCGCCGGCACCTGCTCCAGGACCGCGAGCGTGCAGGCGCCGCCATAGGCGGTCTGCAGGTCCGCCGGCCGGCCCTCGGGCGGGATCGGCGTCTCGGGGAGGGGCGGCGGTACCGGAATGACCGTCAAGGCACGGCTGGAGAGTCCGCTCGGCGTCGTGCAGCCGACCAGTGCCGCCAACGCCAGGGTTGCCAGGGCTCGGCAGGGAAACATGCGATCATCCTCGTGCTCTTGGCCTAGCATGTAGCGCGGCAACTGCCGTTTCGCCATCGCCCAGCCTTGGGTCGACCCTTGCCATTCCACCGTCGCCTTCGCATGTTCCGCGCACCGAACGGATCGAAGGAGGCAGGCGTGCGATTGCTCACCCGTGGACTGGCGGTGGCGCTCGGCCTCGCGCTGTGGACGGCACCGGCGGATGCCGCCGACGACGAGGGCCGTTTCGCCGGCCACGGACCCGGCATTGCCCGGTGCGCGCAACTGGTCGAAGCGCTCGGCGTCGATGGGCCCGACCGGCCGCTCTTCGTCGGCTGGGTTGCGGGTTTCCTCACCGCCGCCAACGCCTTCCGGCCGAACACGTACGACGTCACGCCCTGGCAGCCGGTGGAGTTCGTCGCGAACGTCATCGCCGAGCAGTGCAGCCGCAACCCGGAATCGGCGGTGACCGAGATAGCGCTGGCCATCGTCGAGCAGCTCGCCGCCGACCGCCTGCAACGGAGTTC
Source organism: Geminicoccaceae bacterium (assembly GCA_050485385.1). Taxonomy (GTDB): domain Bacteria; phylum Pseudomonadota; class Alphaproteobacteria; order Geminicoccales; family Geminicoccaceae; genus RECO01. The sequence continues at coordinate 4,138 of JBJHBG010000033.1, forward strand.
GCCCGTGGTGAACGTCGAGCACGAGGGCAGGCGCGTCGCCGTCTATCGCGACGTGTTGCGGCAGGTGCAGACGCGGCTGCGCGACAGGGATCTCTACGGCGGCGGCATCGATGGCGCCTACGGGCCGATGACGCGCGGCGCTTTGGAAGAGTTCCAGCGCGCGCGCGGCATTCCGGTCACGGGCGTGCCGGACGACGCGACGCTGTTGGCGCTCTTCTACGACCTCGTACCCCAGCAATAGCCGAGGCGACGAGGCAATGGGGCTGCCCTTCTTCTTCTTCGGCACGCTGATGGACGCGGACGTGCTCGCCCGCGTGCTGCAACGGCCGATCGCCGGTGCCGCGGAACTCGCTCCGGCCCTTCTGTGGGGCTATCGCCGCCTCGCGGTCGCGAACGCGGTCTACCCGGTGCTGCGGCCGGATCGGGCGAGCCATGTCGGCGGTGTCCTGTTTCAGCCTAGGGATGCGGACGAGCGAGCGCGCATCGACCATTTCGAGGCCGACGAGTACGTCGCCCGGCCGCACGCCGTGCAGGCCGGTGCCCGCCTTGCAGCTGCTCTCGTCTATCTGGACGAGGCGGGCGTGTTCGCGCCACTCGGCGAGCCCTGGTCGCTCGCCACCTGGCAGGAGCGGCACAAGGCGTCCTATCTCGCCCGTTGCGAGGTCTGGATGGCGGACTACGTCCCGCCCGAGCGGCCGCTCAGCGCGCCGGCTGACCCTCCGCCGGCACCTCGCGCGGTGCGTCCCGGCGCCGCCAAGCGCGGCTGAGAACGGCGAGCACGGCTTGCGAGCGATCGCGGCGGGCAGCTTGCATGAGGGCTTGCAAGTCCTCGGGCGTCGGGAGGCGACGGTCGGCCTCGTTGCGGTGCATGGCGGTATCCGTTGCAGTGGCGTCCTTCGCACCTGCAACATAAGCCGCCAACGATCCGCCACATCCAACCGCGGCGCATGGAAGCCCTGCCGAGCGGCTCAGGCCGCGACGCGGAGCAGGAGCGGCGCCGATGCCGCGCGCAGCGTGTCGCCGTCGGCCTCGGGGTGGCGCATGGTCTCGCTCAGGGTCTGGCGCCAGCGGCGGGCGCCCGGCCGGCCGTTGAACAGGCCGAGCACGTGGCGCAGTACGGCCGCCGCTCGCACGCCCGCGGCGCGTTGGCCGTCGACATAGCCGGCGAGCGCCGCCACCACGGCCTCGAGGTCCACCGGCCGCGGCGTTCCGCCGAAGGCAGCCGCCTCCAGCGCCGGCAGCGATGACGGGTTCTGGTAGGCCTCGCGGCCGATCATGACCCCGTCGGCCCAGACCAGCGCGCGGCGGACGTCGTCGGCGGTGCGCAGGCCGCCGTTCAACACGATCCGCAAGTCCGGCCGTCGTTCCTTCAACGCGCGCACCACGTCGTAGCGCAAAGGCGGTACCTCGCGGTTGGCCTTGGGGCTGAGCCCCTTCAGCCACGCCTTCCTGGCATGCACGATGAAGGTATCGACGCCGGCCTCGGCAATGGTCGCAACGAAACGGTCGAGGAAGGAAGCCTCCTCCACCTCGTCGATGCCGATGCGGCACTTGACGGTGACGGGCCGGGCGGTGACGCCCTGCATCGCGGCCACGGCGTCGCGCACGAGTTCCGGCTCGGCCATCAGGCAGGCGCCGAAGCGGCCCTGCTGCACGCGGTCCGACGGGCAGCCGCAGTTGAGATCGTAGCCGTCGTAGCCGTGGGCCTCCGCCAAGCGCACCGACGCCGCCAGCGCCTCCGGCTCGCTGCCACCCAGTTGCAGCACCACCGGCCGTTCCCGCGGGTCGCACGCCAACAGGCGGTCACGCGGCCCGTGCAGCACGGCGCCGGTCGTTACCATCTCGGTGAACAGCACCGCCCGCGGCGCCAGCAGCCGATGGAAGAACCGACAATGCCGGTCGGTCCAATCCATCATCGGCGCGATGCAGAAGCGGTGGTCGAGGACGAACGGCATGTTTGCTGCTGGCTCGATAGCTTGAGTCGTGGGACGCCGAGCGCCTCCCGTGAAGGGGTGCTCGAAAGGGGTGGCAACGCCTCCGTTGCGGCGCGCAACCCCTGCCGGATGCCAGCACATGGCATCGATCGCCCAACGCAGCAATGGTTGGCGCGTTTATCGCCGGCGGTGCGGCGACGACGCTCGAGGCCGTCAGCCGAGGACGGCAGTCGATGCCGTACACCTCGTCGTCCTTGCCCTGCAAGAACTCGGTGCGAGAGGCGCCATCCCGCGTGGTCTCGCCGCATCGCCACATCGGCGCCGATGCGTGCGGTACGTCACCGCGCGACAGCCGCCGGGCGGCTTTGCCGGAACCGGCGTAAAGGCGGCTCCATAGTGGACCGTACTAGGCCGATACCGGTGCTCATGCCGTGCAACCGAGCGGATCGACGGCGCATGGCGGCCTCGTCATGGCCGGCTCTTGCTCGATCACCGTGTCGGTGATCAATCGCCGATGACACGACGATACTCGTCGGGACGTACGCCGAGCGCGCCGGCCATGCGCCCAATGGCCTTGGCAAGCCGCATGACTTGGTCGAACGAGCGCGATGGTGACCACAGAAACACGACGACGAACAGACTACGCAGCATCGCCGCACCGAGCCCGCGGACGAAGTACCCGCCGCGAGAGTAGGGCTTGAGGCGAACGAGCGCGTCGAACGCTCCGACGCGCCAGGCGCGTCGGAGCAGCCATGCGGGGGTCTGCTTGGCGGCCGGACAGTACTCGATGGCCACCGCGTCACGGATGCGGATGGCTCGAGCACCCTCGGCCAGGGCGTCACGGAAGAACAGGACGTCCGTTCCACCACTGTATGCCAGGCGAGCGTCGAAGCGAATGCCCAGGTCGGACCAAATCCGGCGATCGATCAAGACCCCGTTGGTCGCGATCTGAAAGCCCATCGGTGCCCGCCGTGGACGGTCGTCGTCTTGCTCGAAGAACCGCGTGAACCGCGCCGGCGGCTCGAACTCCCAATGCACGGCGGACTTGACGATGTCGACCTGCTCCTCCCGCCACGCGGCGACCATCGCCCTGAGCCAGCCCGGCTCCACCGCCTGATCGTCGTCGAGGAAGAGGATGGCATCGACGCCGGCGCGCGTCGCTTCGTCGAGCGCGCGGTTCCGCGCTGCCGGAATGCCCGGCACGTCCTCGACCACGAGCCGCGCCGGAAAGGGGCCGACCGAGGTCGCGACCAACGCTTGGTTCTCGATCAGGATCGGTGGCGGCGAGCCGTTGTCGACCACGAGCACGTCGACCTCGGCCTCGGGCGGTGGCCGGTCCGCCGCGATGCTCGCGAGGCACCGCGCGAGAGACCTCGGACGCTCGCGGGTCAAGACCGCCAGCATGAGCTTCATCGTCATCCCGCTCCGTTCAACGGCGCGCTCGGCCACGCCACCGGTCGGCGCGGCTGCCCGTCGGTCAGGACGTCCAACACGTACGTTGCCACCACCGCGGCGTCGCTCCGCTCACGGGCCAGGCGCCACCCGATCTCGGCATGCCGCCGGCGGCGGTCGTCGTCGCGCCAAAAGCGGACCATCGCTTCCACCAGGTCCTCTCGCCCGTCGAACTCCACCACGCCATCCTCGTACAGCGTCGACAGTGCCGCCGGCCGGTGGGTGAAGGCGAGCAGACCCTGGCCCAGCAACTGGGTGATGCGGTTGGACGAGTAGAGGTGCGGCGTCGCCATGCGGTCGTCGAGCGGTAAGGACGGCGACGCGGCGGCCGTCGCGAGCGCGGTGTAGAACGACGCGCCACGGAAGCGCGCCGTGTCGAGGGCTCGGCCGCCGACGTGAAACCGATAGTCGCTCGGAAGGCTTCGCTGCAGGTGCTGCAATTGTTCGGTACGCGCCGCGCGGCCAGTACCGAGGAAGATCGCGTCGTGATCGAGCGCGGTACGCGGCAACTCGAACACCCGCGCCGTTTCGGCGGCGGGATCCACCGCCCCGGGCAGAAAATGGACCGCCGTTCGGCCGGGAAAGGCCGCGCTCAGCCGGGCACGATCGCCCGTCGTGATGAAGCCGACGTCGACCGCGCCCAAATGCGCGCGGAAGCTGGCGATGGGGCCCGGGTGATGGTCCAGAGAGTCCACGCATACCCGCGCGAGACGGCAGCCGGCGGGCGCGGCCGCGCGCGCATCGGCGAGGTCAGCTGTGTCCAGGAGGTCGACGTGAAAGAAGATCAAGGCGTCGGGACGCAGTTCCTTGACGGTTGCGAGCAGCGCCCGTCGCATGGCGCTGCGACCGAACATCTTGAACGGGAGGAGGCCGCGTTCGCGTGCGACGTCGCGCTCGGAGAACGGAAAAGCCAAGTGACCCGCGCGGGTCAATCCCCGCCAAAGCTTCTGCTCGGTGTTGAAGAAATAGGCTTGGTTGCGCTTCCGTCCGAAGTCGCCGACCAGCAGGACACGTCGTGGCGTCACGGCGACGTACGCCGGCAGTGCTGGCCGGTGCGGCCGAGCCTCGCGTTCACCGCCAGTGCTCCGCGATCCACGGCACCGGCCGCAGACGCTTGAAGGGACGTTTCCACCAGTCGGGCTCCGGCCACCGGCCGGCCAAGGCGTCGTCGGGGTTGGGCGAGCCGTGGAACACGACGACGCGCGCGCCGGGCGGGATCCGGGCGGGCTCGATCCAGTTGCGCAGCCGGCCCGGCAGACAGTGGCGCTTGAAGCTCACGCACCACTCGGCCGGCCAGTAGGCCAGCGAGCGGACGCTGTGCGACAGGAAGGTCTGCGAGTTGCGGTAGGTTTCGATCCAGTGTTCGTGCGACTCCGAGTAAAATCGATCCAGGACGTAGGCATCGGCACCCACTTCGAAGCGGTACACCGACGAGTTGCCGACGATCTGGTCCGGACGCGTCCAATTGTGGATGATGCAGAACTCGCCTGGACGGTAGTCGAAGAACGGATCGAGCGCAGCGACGACGAGCAGGTCGAGATCGAGGAACAGCGTGGTGCCGGCAAGGTCGGCCAACTCCCGGTTGAACAGGCCGATCTTGCGCCACGGCTTCATCGCATGTGGCGGCGCCAAGGTGATCGGTGGCAGGGGTGCCGTCTCGATGTCGCCGTCGAGCCCGCTCGGATCGTCCGTGAAGCAGACGAAGCGGTGCGGCCGCGACAGATGGCGCCGGACCATGTTGCGCAGGCGCACCACGTAGTGCGGGCCGTAGAGGGTCCCCCACTTCATGCAGATGACGTTGATGTCGGCGCTCATGGGCTCGGCGTCACCCCGAAGTTGTCCCGGATCGGGCGCCCGTATTAGGCGACGCCGCGCGGATGTGTCCAGGCGCCGGCGGCAAGCCGCCTAGCGCCCGACCCCGGTTGCATACCGCCGCATCTCGCGGCCGACCGCGACCCGCGCACTCGCGGCCTCAGAACAGCAGCGGCGCGGGCATCGCGATGGGCGCGAGGCGGGTGAACAGCAGCCAAAAGATCACGCCGCTCGAGAGGCCCGTCAGCACACAGGCGAGGATGGTGCGGCGCGGCTCGGCCGAGAGGGCGAGCGTGGCTACGGTAACCCCGAGAACGGTCGCCACACCGACGCCGAGCGCGCGGACCGCGAGCACGTAGACGACGCTGCCGACCAGGGCCAGGAGGAGGGCGACGAGCCGGGGCGCCCGGTCGCCGGCCGCGGCAGCGGGCGAGGTGCCGCGCTGGACCAGGAGGACGATCGCCGCTGCCGCCATCACCAGGTAGGCCATCATGGGCACGAGGTGATTGCCGATGCCCGGTGCCGGCCGCCAGGCGCCGTAGTGGACGTGCAACGATCCGGCAAGTGCCAGCGTCAGCAACACGACGGCGAAAAGCCTCCGCTTTCCCGCTTCGGTGCCGGTCGACAAGTGCTGCCACCACCTCGTCACGGCCCGGCTCCGACGCGAGCCGTGCCCTTTCGCCGGAACGACCACCAGAAGACCGCCAGCAGGGCGATGCCGCCGAGGTAGAGGCCGATGGCGAGCGGGCTGGCGACGAGATGCATCACGTCGTTGCGCCCGAGCATGAGCCCCTGGCGCAGCGAGCGCTCGAGACCGGGGCCGACGATGAAGCCCAGCACCAGGGGGCCCAGCGGCACGTCGAGACTGCGCAGGGCGACCCCCAGCATGCCGGCTGCGAACAGCATCCAGACGTCGTTCAAGGAGTTCGAGGCCGCATAGGTGCCGAGGATGGCCAATCCCAGCACGACCGGCAGCACGTAGCGCGGCTCGATCATCGCCAGCCGGGAATAGACCGGCAAGAGCAGCTTCGACACGCCGAGGTTCATCAGGTTGGCGTAGATCAGGATGGCGAACAGGGCGTAGATGATCGCCATGTTGTCCTGCAGCATCGTCGGCCCGGGCGTGATCCCTTGCATGATCAAGGCCGCACCGAACAACGCAGCCGTGGCGCTGCCGGGGATGCCGAAGGCGAACAGCGGGATGAAGGTGGCGCCGGCCGTGGCGGAGTTGCCGCTCTCGGCGGCGGCCACACCCTCCAGGGAGCCCTTGCCGAACTGCTCGGGCCGCCGGGACACCCGCTGCGCGAGGCCGTAGGCGACGAACGCCGCGAGCGATGCACCCGCCCCCGGCAGCGCGCCGATGAAGGTGCCGGCCCCGGTGCCGACCGCGACGCTCCGCCACGTCGAGCGGAAGCTCGCCCAATCCAGACGGTCGGCCTTGGGATCGTAGCCGGCGCGCACGATCTGCGCTTCCAATCGCTCGGCGACGCGGGTGGCCCGATGCTGCCAGGTGCGGGCGATCTGGAGCAGGATCTCGGAGACCGCGAAGACGCCGACCAAGAGCGGGATGAGGCCGATGCCGCCGCTCAGTGCCGGAACGCCGAAGGTCAGTCGCAACGCCCCGGTGATCGGATCGCGCCCGATCATGGCGATCAGGACGCCGAGGGCTGCCGCCGCCACGCCTTGCGCCACCTTGCCCATGGTCAAGGCGCTGATCAGCAGGAGCGAGACGACGTAGAGCGCGAAGAACTCGACCGGGCCGAAGCTCAGCGCCACCGCCGCCAGCGGCACGGCGAGGAAGATCAGGACGAGATCGCTCGTGGTATCGCCGATGATCGAGGCGTAGAGGGCGGTGTGCAGGGCGCGGTTGGGCTTGCCCTGCTTGGTCGCCTGATAGCCGTCGATGGCGGTGGCGACGGCGCCCGCCGTACCGGGCACGCCGAAGGTGATGGCGCTGATCGAGCCGCCGAACATGCTGCCCTTGTAGACGCCGACGAGCAGGCCGAGGGCTGCGGCCGGCTCCATCGCGAACACGAACGGCAGCAGGACGGCGATCGCCATGTCGCCGCTGAGACCGGGGATGGCGCCGACGGTCACTCCCAGCACCAAGCCGATCAGGGCGAACAGGATGACCGTCGGGCTGAAGGCGAGGGCCAGGGCGTCGGGCAGGATTTCGAGCAAGACGGGTCTCGGTCGGTTGCGGCGGTGAGAGCGGACCCGGGAGGTGTCCCCCCCCCCCTCGAGCCTCCGGCAGCGCCGATGGCGCTGCCCCTTTGCGAGGCGGCGGTGGTGTCCCGCCGCCCCTAGACCGTGCGCTTACTGGTCGACGCTCTCGAGGATCTGGCGGAGGTTCTCGACGGTGCGCGCGTAGGCTTCGCCGGAGGCCGCCATGCCGAGCGGCTGGACCACGGTGCCGGTGCGGCGGCCGAGGGCCTGGGCACTCTCGCTCTCCAGGGCGGCGACGATGCGCTCCTCCAGGATGGCGAGCCGTTCCGCCGGCACGTCCTTGTGGGCGAAGATGGTGTACCAAGCCGGCAGGACGACGTCGTAGCCGAGCTCGACCAGTGTCGGCGTGTCGGGCAGGGAGGCCACACGCTCGGCCGACGCCACGGCGAGGGCGACGAGGTCACCCGCATCGACGCCGCCCTGGATGGTCGACGGTACCGAGGCGCCGAGGTCGGTCTGGCCGCCGAGGACGAAGGCGAGGGCCTCGGCTCCGCCGGTGGTCGGCAGGTGGGTGTTCTCGATGCCGGTCGCCTGCTCGAACAGGATCAAGGGTAGGTGCGGCACCGACAGATAGCGGCCGTGACCGATGCTGAGGCCGCCCGGATCGGCCTCTGCCGCCTCGATCCAGGCCTCGACCGAGGTCACCGGGCCGTCGGCGCGGGCGAAGAAGACCGGCACCACCTCGGTGATCTGGACCACGGGTACCCAGTCGTCGAGTTCGTAGTCGACCTGCTCGCGCAGGGCGGTGGTGATCAACGGTCCGTAGTCGGTGATGAGCAGGGTGTAGCCGTCGGCCGGCGCGTCCTTGACGAAAGTGATCGCCTCCTGGCCACCGGCGCCGGGCATGGCGACGACGTCGACCCGGGTGTTCAGGTATTCGCCGGCGACGCTGGACAGGATGCGCGCGGTGATGTCGACCGCGCCGCCGGCGCCGTACGGGTTGACCAGCCGGATGGCGCTATCTTCCGGAAACTCGGCCACGGCGGCGGGGGCGAAGCCCATGCTCAGGGCGACCGCAGCGGCGGCGGCAAGGCGTTTCGTGCTCATCGTGTCGCTCTCCTCGGTTGGTTCGGTCCGGGCCCCTTCGGGCGCGGGCGGTGGGACCACCCCACCGGTCGCTCAGGCGCCGCTGATGCGCTTGGTCATCAGCCGCTCCAGTTGCTTGAGATGACGTTGCATCGCGCGTCGTGCCGCCTCGGCGCGGCCAGCGGCGACGGCCTCCAGAATGGCCAAATGTTCCTCGGCGTCGGGGCCGACGCGGTCGAACGGATCGGTGAGTTCGAACAGCCGCGTCCAGACCCGCAAGTCGGCGATGGTCCGGGCCAAGATCGGGTTGCCGGCGGCGCCGGCAACGAGGCCGTGCAGCGCGTCGTCGGCGTCCCAGTGCCGCTCGACCTGGACCCGCTCCTCCGCCAGTGCCCGGATGCGCGCAGCAAGCGCGGCCGCGGTCGCGTCGTCGATGCGGCCGGCGGCGAGGGCCGCAGCCTCGGGTTCCAGCAGCAGTCGCACCCGAAGGCTCTGGAAGTACTCGTGAGCGCCGACGTAGCGGACCGCGTAGGGGCTGCGGCCGTGCTTGACGAGCAGGCCCTCGCCGGCGAGGCGCACCAACGCTTCGCGCAGGGGCGTGCGCGAGAGTGTCAACTCCCGGGCGAGCCGTTCTTCGATCAGCGGCGCACCGGGCGGGATCTGACGCAGCAGGATGCGCCGGAGCAGGGCCGCGTGCGCACGCTCGGCGAGGTTGGCGCCTTGGGCTTCGGGCTCGACCAGCGCCGTCATGGCCGGAGCCCCGCGTTCGCCATCGCCGCGTCGAGCGCCCTGACTTCGGACTCGCGCAGCGGCGGCATCGGCGCGCGCATGGTCGCTGTCGGGATGTGGCCGAGGGCGGCAAGACACCATTTCAGGCGCGCCGTGGCACGCCCGCCCGGCGGCAAACCGTAGATGGCGCGGGCGAGCGGCTGGATGCGCTCGTGCGCCGCATTCGCTGCCTTCAGGTCGCCAGCCGCAACCGCGCGCTCCAAGGTGACGACGAGGTCCGGGACGAGGGCCGCGAGGCTCACCATGCTGCCCTCCGAGCCGACGACGAAGCAGGTGAACAGATGCTCGTCGCCCGAGGCCATCACCGCGATCTCCGGCGCCAGCGCATGGACGAGGCGCCGGTTGGCCTCGTAGGCGGCAGCCTCCCAGCTCCCTTCCTTGATGCCGACCACCCCCGGCAGGCGCACCAATGCGGCCAGCGTCTCCGCCGGGTAGGCGAGCCGTCCCGCCGTCACCGGCGCCTGATAGAGGACGAGCGGCGCGCCGGTCGCGCGCACCAACCGCTCGTGGTGCGCCAGAACGAGGTCGGCATCTTGGGCGAGCGCCCACGAGAAGGGAGGGAACGGCAAGAGGGCATCGGCCCCGGCCGCCATCGCCGCCTCGCCGAGCCGCGCCGCCGCCTCGCTGGCCTCTTCGTTGACCCCGGCGACGATCGCGCGGTCGCCGACGACGCGCCGCGCGAGGGCGACGATGCGCGCCTGCTCGGCGGCATCGAGGGTGAAGTTCTCGCCGGCATGCCCGTTGACCAGAAAGCCCGTAATGCCGTCGACTGCGCACAGCCGCTCGAGGTGGCGGCCGAGGGCCACCTCGTCGAGGCGCTCGTCTTCATCGAGCGGGGCGACGGTGGCGGCGTAGATGCCGTGGCAGCGGTGCGGCGCGGTCATACGGGCACGGGCTCCGAGGTGAGCAGACGGTCGAGGGGAAAAAGCGGCAACCGCGGGCTGTGGCCGAGGATGGTATCGGCCAAGAGACGGCCGAAGCAGGGGGCGCTGGTGTAGCCGGAGTGGACGCTGCCGAGCGCCCAGGCGTCGGGCACGCCCGGCACCGGGCCGGCGACCGGCAGCGCATCCGCCGTCTCCGCCTCGAAGCCGGTCCAGGCACGGACGATGCGGCCCCGACGTAGCGCCGGCACGGTCCACGCGGCGAGGCGCAGATTGCCCACGACGTGCTCGGCGACGACGGTGCCGCGACCGGCATCGCGGTCGCCCGTCCCCTGCCAGCCACCGCCCACCAGGACCGTGCCGTTGGCGAACTGCTTGAGCGAGAGCAGCCCGCTCGCAATGGTCAAGACCGTGCGCATCGTCGGTGGCAGTCGTTCCGTGACGACGAGCTGGTTGACCAGCGTTCGGATCGGCAGCCGGACACCGAGCCAGCCGAGCATGGGCTCCAGCCATACCCCGCCCGCCAGGACCAGCCGGCGACCGCTGGGGCCCGGACCTCGGCCGGTGTGCAGCACGAAGCTGCCGCGCCGACGTTCGACGCCCGTGATGCCAGCACCCTCCATCACCGCGACGCCGGCTGCCACCAGGGCGCGGCGATAGGCGCGGCCGGTGAGATGGGCCAGGACGTGGCCGTCGAACGGACAATGCGCCACCGCACGCACGGCGGGGTTGAGGGCGGGTTCGATCTCGAGCGCGCGGGCGACGGTCACCGCCTCGATCGGCGCGCCGGCTTCACGCCGCACCGCCGAGCGCTCGGCCAACAGCGCCTCCTCGGCGGCGGTAAAGGCGAGGCAGAGGCCGGGGGTCGCGACCACCCCGGCCTCCCGGTCGAGCCAGTCGGCGGCGGTGGTCCACAGCCGCCAGCCTTCGAGGGCGTATGGGATGAGCGCCGCCCGCGTCATGTGCAGCGTCAAGGTCCCGGCGTTGACGCCGGAGGCTTCCCGGCACACCGCATCCCGGTCGACCAACGCCACCCGCATGCCGCCACGAGCAAGCCAGAGCGCGGTCGTGGCGCCCATGACGCCGGCACCGACCACCACCGCATCGTAGCCGGTCATAGGGGTGCTGCCTGCGGAATCGGGATGTCGCCGTAGTCGTAGTCGCCGATCAAGGCATCGATCGGCACCGGCCGGAGCGGGGCGCGCGGTGTCCAGCGCGGGCCATCGACACCCAACAGCGCATCGATCGCCTCGCCACAGCTCCGCCCCTGGCACGGTCCCATGCCGGCTCGGGTCCACGCCTTGACCTGGTCGACACCCCGAGCGCCCTCGGCAAGTGCTGCCGCCAACTCGGAGCGGCGCACGTCCTCGCAGCGGCAGACGACGGTATCCGCCCCGGCCAGGGCGACGAGGCCCGGCCGAGGCCGCGTGAGCGTCGCCATCGCCCGCCCGAAGCGCTCGGCGCGTGCCAGCCGCCGCCGCAGGCGCTCCTGCCGCAACGCCGGCACCTTCACGCCGGCATCGCCGAGCAGCGCCAGAGCCGCGGCTTCGCCCGACAGCGGCGCGGCTGCGGCACCCATCAGCCCGGCGCCGTCGCCCGCGACGTAGAGACCGGGGACGCTCGTCCGGCCGGCTGCGTCGGCCACCGGCAGCCAGCCGCCGCGGTGCGCATCGAAGCGATGCGCCGCCCCGCAGAGCCGCGTCGCCTCGATGGCCGGTGCGAGGCCGTAGCCGATGCAGAGAGCGTCCGCCTCGGCCAGCGTCGGTCCCGCGCCGCAGGGCCGGCCCTCCCGGTCGACGCGGGCGAGCGTCACGTCCAGCCCCTGCGCGGTCGGCGTCACCTTCGCGACCGCATGGCGGTGGTGCCAGCGCACGCCGCGCGCCCGCAAGTGGGCCAGCCAGGCGGTGCCCTTCGCCAGCAGGTCGGGCCGGCTCCGCCCCTGCCATGCCGCCCGCGACCAGTCGCCCGGGCCGGCGAGGTCGACGACGCCCACGACCGTCGCCCCGGCGCGTTGGGCATGGTGCGCGACGAGCGCCAGCAGCGGGCCGACGCCGGCCACGATCATGCGCTCACCGGGCAGTACGCCCTCCGCCTTCAAAAGGATCGTGGCCGCCGCCAACCCGATCACGCCGGGGCTGGTCCACCCCGGAAACGGGTAGATCCGCTCGGTGGTGCCCGCCGCGAGCACGACCTGCGCGGCGTTCAGGGTCGTGGCGCCGTCCGGGCCGACGATGTGCAGCCGGAAGCTGGGTTCGATCAGCCAGAGGTGGGAAGCGGGGCGCACCGCGGCGCCGCTCGACCGTAGCCGCTGGCGCAGGGCATCGCCCGTGCGCCGCTCGGGACTCGGATTGAGCTCGCGGAATCCGGCGGGAGGCAGGCGGTAGACCTGCCCGCCCGGGGCGGCGAAGGCGTCGACCAGGACGGTACGCTTGCCGGCCTCGGCGCAGGTGGCAGCCGCCGCCATGCCGGCGGGACCACCGCCGACGACGACGACGTCGACGGTCTCAGCCGGCATCGGCCACGCCCGTTGCGATCTGCATGCCGGGCCGCACCGGTTCCTGGCAAGCCGGGGCGCGCCGGCCGTCGACCAGAACCGCACACTCCTGGCACACACCCATCATGCAATAGGGTCCGCGCACCGCGCCATCGCGCACGCTGCGCTTGGTCCACGGCCGTCCTGCGGCGATCAGGGCCGCCGCCACACTTTCGCCCGAGACCGCCGACACCGGCACGCCGTCGACCGCGATCACGACGGTGGCGGGTCGCTCGAAGCCGGCGATCCGCCGTTTTGGGGTGCCTTGTGGTCGCACGCGCGCCTTCCCGCTTGCCGTCCGTGGGTGCAATCAAGCACGTATACGAAACATATACGAGTGGGATGCGACCAATGCACGCTGATCGGATCGAACGGCCGGGCCTCGACCTCCTCGCCGGCGCGGTCGACAGCCACGTCCACGTCTGCCCCCATCTCAACGCCCGGTCGATCGACGTGCTCGGGGCGGTGAGGGAAGCGGCCGCGGTCGGGATGCGTGGCCTCGGGCTGATGGACAACTTCGTGAACTCGTCGGGCTACGCCGCCCTGGCCATGCGGGAACTGGGTCATCTCGGTGTCACGGTGTTCGGCGGGTTGATCATGGAGCCGCCGGCGGGCGGACTGTCGCTGGCTGCGGTCGACGCCGCCCTCGGCTACGGCTACGGACCCGGTACCGGCGCGCGGTTCGTGTCGTTGCCCACGCACCACACGGCCCACGTCGCCCGGGCCGAAGGTCGCTCCCCGGCCTACGTCGAAAGCTGCCTCGCCATCCCGGAGCGGGGGGCACTGCCGGAGCCGTTGCCCGCCATCCTGGACCGGATCGCGGCTGCGGGTGTCGTGCTCGAAACCGGCCATCTCGCCGCCGAAGAGGCGCTCCGCGTCGTCGAGGAGGCCGGTCGCCGGGGTGTCGCGCGCATCCTCGTTCCGGCCAACGGCTTCCCCGAGGATGCGGTGCGCGCCCTGGTCGACGCCGGAGCGGTGATCGAGCTGTCGTTCTTTCCCCTCACCCATGCGACCCAGGTCGGGCTCACCCATGTCGACCGGGAGGCGCATCGGATCGGCGCGGTCCGCCTGGAGGACACCGTCCGCGCGATCCGCACCGCGGGTCCGGACCGGACCATCGTCAACAGCGACTCCGGGGTGTACGTGCTGCCGCCGCCGGTGGAGGCCCTGCGTGAGTTTCTGCTTCTGTTGGAGACGGCAGGGATCGAACGTGCCGACCTTCGCACCATGACGGCCCAGGTGTCGGCCGAACTATTCGGCCTGGCATGAAGCCGGCCGCAGGCACGGCCCCCGAGCCGTCGCCGATCGGGGATGGTTCGGTCCGCCGACGCCCGGACGGGATGCGCCTTCGACCGTGGGCACCGGGACCGGGAGAAGCGGAAGATCGAGCACGTCGACCGCACGCAACAGGCCGCCAGCGCGCATGGTGCCGCCAAGGTCGGTATCGTTCACCGCTCGAACCCGCGACGGTTGCCCGTCCACGACCGTCGCCGGCCATGTCGTCCCTTGGCACGCGGACCGGGAATGCGGCGCCGCCGCATTCCCGGGAGGGCTACGTCATTCCGCGTCGGCGCGGATCTGCTCGATCCACTCCAACACGATCGGGTGGTCCGGCCGCACGTCGGCCACGGCCTCGCGCCAACGGGCGCGTTCGTCGTCGTCGAGTTCGATGACGGTAGCGCCCTCTTCCACGGCCTTCTCCATCAGCCGGCCGTCCTCCTGGCCGACGAACTCGTTGTAGTAGTCGCTCGCCGCGGCGGCCGCCTCGTAGATCGCCTCCTGCACGTTCGCCGGCAGCTCCTGGAAGCGCGCGTCCCACATCTGGAACTGGAAGGCACCCTGGATGTGGCCGCTCAACGTGATGTAGGGAGCGACCTCGTGGATGCTCTCGTAGTAGATCGTCTGCCAGGGGTTCTCCTGGGCGTCGATCACCCCGGTCTCCAGCGCGGTGAACACCTCGCCCCAGTCCATCGGCGTCGGGCTCGCGCCCAGCGCGCGGAAGGTGTTGATCCAGGTCGGCGAATCGGGCGTGCGGATGCGCAGGCCCTGGAAGTCCTCCAGCCGTGCGATCGGCCGCTTGGCGGTGACGTGGCGCGGCCCGCGGGTCATCAGCCCGATCAGGCGAAAGCCCGTCTCCTCGCGCATGGTGTCGAGCATGGCCTCGCCGAGGTCGCCGGTCCAAACCTCGATGAAGTGATCGCGGTCGTTGTAGAGGAAGGGCACCAGCTCGACGCCGAACAGCGGCGAGTACCGCTCGAGCGTGCCGATCGCCTCGACCACGATGTCGAGGGTGCGGAGTTCCAGCCCCTCCTGCATCTCGCGCCACTGGCCGAGCATGCCGGCCGGAAAGATGCGGACGGTCGCCTCGCCGTTGGTCAGCTCCTCCAGCCGCTCCTTGAAGATCTCGGACGCGACGTGGCGGGCGTCCTGGGTGCCGACGTTGTGGCCGAGACGGAGTTCGACCGCCGCCACGGAGCCGAGCGGCAAGGCCGTGAGGGCCAGGAGGGCCGCACCGGCCATCAAGGTCTTCTGCATCATCGTCAAGCCTCCTCGTGATTGGGAGCGGCGCCGCCGCTCCGCGGGCGATAGGATCGACGCGGGCAATCGGCACCCGCAGTCCGATCCGGCGGGCAGGGGCGCGTCATCGCAGCCCCCGAACCCAGGTGGGCAGGGTCGTGGCGATGGCCGGGACGAGCGTGATCAAGAGCAGCACGACCACGCCGATGCCGAAGAACGGCACGGTCGCCCGAATCGCCTTCGCGACCGGCAGGCGGGCGATCTTCGCCGCCAGGTTGAGGCAGAGCCCGACCGGCGGCGTGACCAGGCCGAGGCACAGGTTGAACACCATCATGATGCCGAACTGCACGGGGTCGACGCCCATGGCGACCACCACCGGGAACAGGATCGGCACGGTGATGACGATGGCGGCATTCGCCTCCATGAAGATGCCGAGCGCCAGCATCGCCACGTTGATCAACAGCAACAGGACGATCGGGTCCTGCGTCAGCGTGAAGAGCCAGTTGGCGACGGTGCCGGGCGCGTCGGCCAGCACCAGCACCCACTTGTAGAGTTCGGCCATGCTGATGATCAGCATGATGCTCGCGACCAACAGCGCGTTCTCGTAGAGTATCTGCGGCAGGTGGCTGAGCTTCAGTTCGCGGTAGACGAACATGCCGACGAGGAACGCGTAGACGGCGGCGACGGCTGCGGCCTCGGTCACGGTGAAGATGCCGCCGACGAGGCCCGCCAGGATGATGATCGGCGTGAGCAGTGCCCAGACGACGTCCTTCAGCGCCTTCAAGAACACCGCCAGCGAGACCGGGGCCTCGCGGGCGTAGCCGCGCTTCCTGGCGATGACGAAGGCGACGACCATCAGGCTGAGCCCGTAGAGCACGCCGGGCACGATGCCGGCGAGGAACAGCGAGGTGATCGAGGTGCCGGTGATGACGCCGTAGACGACCAGGGTGATGCTCGGCGGGATGACGGCGGCGATGCCGGACGAGGAGGCGGTGACGGCGACCGTGTAGTCGCGGTCGTAGCCGCGCTCGACCATGGCCGGGATGAGCACGCCGCCGACGGCCGAGGTGTCGGCCACCGCCGAGCCCGACTTGCCGGCAAAGATCAGGCTGGCGACGATGTTCATCAGCGCGAGGCCGCCGGTGAAGCGGCCGACCAGGGCGTTGGCGAAGGCGATGATGCGGCGCGTGATGCCGCCGTAGTTCATGAACGAGCCGGCGAGGATGAAGCAGGGAATGGCGAGGAGCGCGAAGGAATCCATGCCGGCGAGCACCCGTTGCGGGATGCCGGCGGGCGGGATGCCGGTGCCGAACACCAGGGCCAGGACGGACGCGATCCCGAGCGCCACACCGATGGGCACCCCCACGACGAGGGCGACGACGAACACGCCGCCGAGGAGGGTGAGTACCATCGCCGACCCCTACCGCTGGCCGAAGTCGGCGGGGACGCGTGGCCCGTGAGCCACGTCCTCCAGGAGCCGCTCGATGCTGAACAGCACGACCAGCGCCGAGCCGGTCGGAATCGCCGCATAGGCCCAGATCCAGGACACCCCGAGGCCCATCGCCATCTGCCGGCCGGCGACCGGCAGCGTATGGTAGGCCATCCAGCCGACGAAGGCGAAGAGACCGAGCGTGGCGAGGCGCTCGATCAACGCCAGCGCGATGCGCAAGAGGCGCGAGTCGACCTCGTCGAACAACGCCAGCTTCAGATGCTCGTCGTGGCGGGTGCAGAGCGCCACGCCGAGCATGATCATCCAGATGAAGGTGAAGCGGGCGAGCTGGTCCGACCACTGCGTCGGCCGGTAGAAGAGGTAGCGGGCCACGACTTCGTAGAACAGGACGCCGACGATCAGGGCCAGCATCAGACCGATGACGATGCGGGTCAGCCGGTCGGCCACCTCGGCCACCGGCCGCACCACGCTCAGGAGGAGCGCGGACACGGCGCGGCCTAGGGCTTCGGCGCGAAGGTGCGTTCCATCTCGCGGCGGACGCGCACCACCGGGTCGTCCAGGGCGAGGTCGACGTCGGCCCAGGTCAGCAACTCGCCCGCCTTCTTCGCCTGCGTCAGCCGGACGTTGTGGGCGAGGCCGAGCGGCAGGCCACCGAGTTCCAGGGACCGTGCCGCCGGCAACTGCTTGCCCCAGACGCAGCGGCCGCCTTCGCCGTCGAGCGTCTCGCCGACGGCAAGGTCGCGCTTGGCCGTGGCGACCACGTCGGCGTTGAAGGCCTCGGGGGCGCCCGTCGGCTCGCCGCGGATGCCGATGGAGGCGACCGAGATGCCCAGTTCCAGGCCGATCAGATGGGTCGGCCGGTACATCGCCGAATAGCGGTAGGTGGTGTCGGGGAGGAAGCCGTACTCCTCGAAGCAGTGGGACACGTAGTCGTGCTCGGCCTCGACCACCACGTAGGTGCCGATCTGCAGGTGATGCTCGACCGGGCTGCCGTCGCGCCGGAGCGAGGAGACGACCTCGGTGGTGCCGGCGTGGGACAGCCGGCCGCCGACGCTGCGGGGCTTGCAGACCTCGGCCAGTTCGTAACAGGACGCAGGCGGAAAGCCGAGGCCGTCCGGCTGCGGCGTGAGGCCGGTGGCGTTGCAGACCGCGGTCATCTCGATCGACGACTTCGTGCCGTCGATGAAGCTGTTGTACATCTTGGGGTTCATGCCGCCGCGTTTCGCCAACTCCGGCGAAATGCCGAAGTTTTCCCACACCGTGTCGGGCGTCGAAGCGTGGAACGACGGCAGGTAGCGCGTACCCTTGCCGGCGGCGATCACCTTGAAGCCGGAGGCCCTGGCCCAGTCCACTTGCTCGCAGATGATGGCCGGCTGGTCGCCATAGGCGAGCGAGTAGACGAGGCCCGCGGCACGGGCCTTCCTGGCGAGCAGCGGTCCCGCCACCACGTCGGCTTCGACCGTCACCATGACGACGTGCCGGCCTTGCTCGAAACCGGCGAGCGCGTGGCGGATGCCGGCACCCGGATCGCCCGTGGCCTCGATCACCACGTCGAGCCGGTCGGCGCCGATCAGCTTCGTTCCGTCGTCGGTGATCCAGGTGGTGCCGTGCGCGACCGCGTCGGCGGCGGACGTGGCGGCGACCGCTTCGGCCGGCCAGCCGACGGCGGCACAGGCGCGGCGGGCGCGATCCGGGCTCAGATCGGCGATGGCCATGACGTGGAGGCCGGGCGTGCGGCGCGCCTGGGCGAGGAACATGCTGCCGAACTTGCCCGCGCCGATCAGGCCGACGCGAATGGGGCGGTTCTCCTCGGCGCGTGCGGCCAGGGCTCGATACAGATTCATGGTGATCGTGCCTCCCTTTTGACCAGGAAGGATATGGATGCGGCAGCGCGTGGCCAGAGCGGAAAAAATTGGCTTCGATTAAGTCTGACTTAAGCGAACGGGACTCGGGTCGGCCGGCTCGGCGTTCGGCTGCAACTCGGGGTGGCTGCGCAGCCAGCGGAGGAAGCGGCTGACCTTGGACGTCTCCAAGTTCGCCGGCGGGCAGACGACCCAGACCTGGGTTTCGACGAAGTCGTGGCGGCTGGCGACGGGGCAGACGAGGCTGCCGCGGCGCAGTTCCGCCTCGGCGAGCAAGGCGCTGTCGAGCGCAACGCCGAGGCCGGCAACGGCGGCGTCGATCGCCATGAACGAGCGGTCGAAGCGGGGGCCGCGGTCGGTCGGCAGGTGGCCGAGCCCGTTGGCGGCGAGCCAGATCGGCCAGCTGATGGCGCATTTGATCGAGTGGATCAGCGGCAGTCGGACAAGCTCGGCCGCATCGTCCAGGGCACGGCGCCCGCCTAGGAGCCGCGGGCTGCACAGCGGTACGATCCGCTCGCGCGCGAGCGGCTCCACGTGCAGCCGCTCCCAGTTGCCGACGCCGAGGCGCAACTCGACGTCGATCGGCTCACGGCGGAACTCGGTCTTCTCGTTGGTGGCATCGAGCCGCAGATCGAGGTCCGGGTTGGCGGCGACGAAGCTGCCGATCCTCGGCATCAGCCATTTTGCGGCGAAACTCGGTACCGAGCGCACCACCAGCACCTCCGGCTGGAGGTGGCGGTGGATCGCCTGGGTCGCGTCGGCGACGCGGGCAAGCGCCGCGGTGACCTGCTCGTAGTAGAGGGCTCCGGCTTCGGTCAGGATGACCCGGCGGTTGAGGCGGCGGAAGAGGGTGATGGCGAGGTAGGTCTCCAGCACCCGGATCTGCTGCGTCACCGCCGCCGGGCTGACGTTCAGCTCCGCCGCCGCGCGCGCGAAGCTGCCATGACGGGCAGCCGCCTCGAAGACGCAAAGCGCGCGCAACGGCGGCAGACGGGCTACCACGATCCGCACCTCCGGCCGCATCCGACGGCCGATCCTGCCGCCTCGATCACGGCCGGAGCAAGACCGGCACACGGCCGCGCCGTCAAGCCGTCCCGCGCAGGCGACCCGTTCGGGTCCGATCGTCGGGCACGGCGGTCGGTCCGCAGGTCGGCACATGGGCCGCGCATCGTTTCCGCGACGCGATGACGATCGCTGCCGCACGGATCAGGTCAGTGCGCGTCGAGGGCTGCACGACGCGTGGAGGCCGTTGCCGCCCACGTCGCCAGTGTGACGGACGGCGCGGAGGGCCAATCCAGCCACCAAGCCCGACGACGCTACTCGTCGGCATCGCGGTCGGCTTCGTCCATCAGCCGGCGGACCCAGCGCCCGGCCCAAAGGGTGACCGGCACGCCGAGGACGAGCCCCAGCGACACCGCCTGAGCCGGGCTGACGTCCGGCCCGCCCACCACGCGCCCCATCAAGCCCAGGAAAAACAGGTTCACGGCAGCGGCGAGCGCCACGAACGGGTAGAGGATCAGGGCCAGGCGGGCCACCGGCCACCGGCCTTCGGGCATCGCGTCGCTCATCGCACCTTCCGGTTGACCATGCGGTGGACGAGGTAGAGGGCGACGCAGAGGGCCACCGTGGCGATGGCGAAGGAAAGCGTGGGATCGCTCCCGACGGGCGCGCCGCCGCGACCGCTGGCGGTGACGGCCGTGTCGCCGGCAAGCACGGCCGTGGGCATGGCGAGCAGGGCCATGGCGTTGAGCAGCGGACGAAGCATGGGCGTCACCCTCCGGTTGGTTGCGCGTCGCGCCGGGCGAGGCACGACGGAGGTAGCCTAGCGCCAGGGCAGGACGTGCGGCATGACGTTGGTCAAGTGGCGAGGGAGGAGTCGAGCCCATGCTTGGCGCCGAGGATCGCGACGCGATCCGGCAATCCATCCTGTTCGGCAGCCTGCCGCCGGACTTGGCGACGACGCTGGTCGAGCGGGCGACGGTGCGGATCGTTCACCGCGGTGAGATGCTGTTCCTCCAGGGCGAGCCCGCCGAGCACGTCTACGTGGTGCTGGAGGGCTGGGTGAAGCTCTTCCGCATGACGCCGCAAGGGGCCGAGGCCATCGTCAGCGTGTTCACCAAGGGCGGCAGCTTCGGTGAGGCCGTAGCCTTTCGCGGCGACGTCTACCCGGTCTCGGCGGAAGGTGCGACCGACGCGCGGCTGTTGCAGGTGCGGGCTGGCATCGTGCTCGACATGATGCGCGAGCGGCCCGAGGTCGCCTTGGCGATCCTCGGCGCCACCTTCCTCCACCTGCACCGCCTGGTCCGCGAACTGGAGCAGCTCAAGGCCTTGAGCGGCGCCCAGCGCTTGGCGGAGTTCTTGCTGGAACTGGCCCCGGTCGAAGCGGGCAGCTGTACCCTCACGCTGCCCTACGACAAGAGCCTGATTGCCGGCCGCCTCGGGATGAAGCCGGAAAGCCTGTCGCGCGCCTTCGCGCGGCTGCGCGCCTCCGGTGTCACCGTGAACCAGAATCGGCTGGCCATTGCCGACCTCGGCGCGTTGCGCGATCTGCTCGACGAGGACGGAGCCAAGGAATGGGGCCGACGCGCCTGACCGTGACATCGCCATTGCTGCAAGGTAGAATTAACGTGGGGTGAATAAAATCAAGGGTGGTATCGCACCGAGATGTACGGCTCCGAACGCCGCCGCTCCGTCGCGCCACCGTCGTTTCCGGCAAGGCGATCCCTGCGACCGCCCGTTCGCCGTCGTCGATGGCTGGATCAAGCTCTATCGCACCAGCGCGCACGGTACCGAGGCCGTCGTCGACGTGGTCACGCGCGGTGACTGCTGCTGCGAAATCCCCTCGGCCCCGGACGAGGTCTACGAGGTCTCCGCCGAAGCAGCGACGCCGGCACGCTTGGTCACGATCGGCGTGGCGGCCATGCGCGAGACGATGCCCGACCATCCGTCGTTCGCCTTGGCGACGCTGGCCGCGTTCAAGCGCCAGGTGCGCGATCTGTTGGAGCAGATCGAGCGGATGAAGTCCTAAGGCGGGGCGCAACGGTTGGCGGCATTCCTCCTCGACCTGTGTCCACCCGAGGCGACCCGCTGCGAGGTGACGCTTCCCTGCGACAAGGCCCTCATCGCCGCCCGCTCGGGCATGCAGCCGGAGAGTCTGTCGCGCGCTTTCGCCCGGCTGCAGCGCCACGGCGTCTTCCTGACACGCCACGCCGTCGGCATCGACGACTTGGGCACGTTGCACCGCCTGATCGACGAGGCGCAGGCGGGGCGGTCGGACCCGGACGACGCACGGCGGCGGACGGCGCGCGGCGCGGGCGAAGCACGTCAGAGCAGCGGCACCAGGTAGAGGCCGAAGAGCAGCGCGAGGTAGAGGCCGAGCACGGCCTCGAAGCCGCGCCGCCAGCTCGGTGCGGCCTGGAGCCCCAGATAGTGGCGGAGGATCTGCACGGCCTTGAGGCCGGCAAGTGCCAGGACGACCGCGGCCAGTGCCGGATGCCAGCGGCCGGTACCCGCGAGGGCCGCGGCGAGGCTGGTGGCCGCACTCCAGGCGACCAGCCAGAGCCAGGCGCGGGTGAGGGAGGACATGCCGCGCATCGGCTCAACCCAAGAGGTAGATCACGGGGAACAGGAGCACCCAGACGAGGTCGACCATATGCCAGAAAGCGGCGCCGACCTCGAGACCGTGCGGCTCGGCGCGCCAGCCGACCAGGAGCAGGATCACGATCCCGGCGACCACGTGCAGCGCGTGGAATCCGGTCACGAGATAGTAGAAGGTGAAAAAGGCGTTGGTCTCGACGTCGATGCCGAGCGCCGCCTTGTCCGCGTACTCCATTCCCTTCACGACGAGAAAGACGACGCCGAGGGCAATGGCGAGGGCGAGCCAAAGCCGCGCTCGACCGGGCTTGGCCGTCTCTCCTGCGCGCACGGCTAGGGCCGCGAACAGCCCACTCGTGACCAGGACGAGGGTGTTGAGCGCGCCGGCCTCGCGGTCGAGCAGCGCCTGGCTCTGCGCGAACAGCTCCGGCTCGGTCGCGCGCACCGCGAGAAAGGCGGCCAGCGCCGCGCCGAACACGAGCAACTCGCTGACGATCAAGACCCACATGATCGGCTCGCCGGGGAGCCGTTCGGTCGTCCCCGTCATGCGCCGACCAGCCGGCGGTAGATGGTGGGCAGGGCTTGGGTGAGGTGCGCGGGCTCGGTGATCACCGAATAGCCGCCCCTGGCGAAGATGCGGGCGAACCACGCCTTGGCCTGCGCCTCGACGACGACGCCGTGCACCGTCTGGCCGCGACGCCGGGCCTCGTGGATCGCCATGCGGCTGTCTTCGATGCCGTGCTGGCCCTCGTAATGGTCGAGGTCGTTCGGCTTGCCGTCGGTGACGACCAGCAGCAGCCGGCGCTGACGCGGCTGGCGGTGAAGCTCGGCCGACACGTGGCGGACCGCTGCCCCGAGCCTCGTGTAGAAGCCGGGCTTGAGCGCTTCGAGCCTCGATTCCACCCCCGACCCCATGCGTTCGGCGAAGTCCTTGACCCCCCAGACGTAGACCCGGTCGCGCTTCAGCGACGAGAACGCATGGATGGCGAAGTCGTCGCCGCAGGCGTCCAACCCCCACGCCAGCGCCGCCAGCGCCTCCTTCTCGACTTCGATCACGCTGCGGCCGCCGACCGCACTCTCGGTCGAACGCGAGACGTCGAGCAGGATGGAGACGGCCAGATCGCGCTCCTGGGTGCGAGCGCTGCGATAGAGCCGGTCGGAGCCCTCGCCGGTGGCGCGAAGTTCGATCCGCGAGGCGATGATCGCCTCCAGGTCCAACTCGTCGCCGTCGAGCTGGCGCGGCAGGATCACGCGCTTCGGCCGCAGCGCCTCGAACTGGCGTTTGACCGCGCGGATGCGGCGACGGGCGGCCGGATCCGCGGTGAACGCGGGGACGGTAGTCGCCGCCTCGCCGGTGCTGGCGAGAACGCGGCAATGGTCCGGCAGGTAGGCTCGGCGCCGCTGTTCCCACTCGGGATAGAGGTGGACGCCGGCGAGCCGCTCGCGGTCGACGTCTTCGGGGGCAAGGTCGAGATGCAGCTTGAGCCGGGTTGCCGCCTTCTTCGCCACGTGGCCGAGGGTCAACTCGTCGTGGTCGTCGGCCGCCTGCTTCGCCGTATTTTCGTCGTCGTCCTCGACCCGGCGGTTCAGGTTGAAGAACTCGGCCCAGGAAAAAAGCGCCTCGAAGCGGAAGACGACGAGACTGTCGTTGCGCTGCACCTGGTCGGTCGCCGCCCGCTTGGCGCGCATGACCTTGGCTTCCATGGCCGCTGCCGGCCGCCCGTCGGCGTCCTCGCCGACCCGTTCCACCCCCGCCCCGGCGGCGAGGTCGCGCAGGTCCGGCCACAGCGGCACCGGCCGGAACGGCCGATAGCCCTTGGGTGCCGCCAACTCGTGCAGCCCAGCGTCGGGCTCGCGCACCAGCCGGGCAAGCAGGTGACCGAGCTCGCTCGCGGGCGGCGGGCCGCCGAGCAGGCTGTCGATGACCGCCTCGACCGCCGCCTCGGTCGGCGGCAAGGCGGCCGTGGCGCGGTGCGCGCGGCAAGCGAGCACCAGCTTGGTGTGAAAGCCGCGGAGGCCCGGACAGACGGCGAGCGCCGCCCGCGTCATCGCTTCCGCCGCCTGGATGGCGCGGACGTCGCGGCGGAGCGGGTCGGTCTCCGGCCGGGGAACGGGCGCATGAGCCGCCGCCGCCGTCAGCCAGAAGTAGAGTGCTGCGTTGGCCTCGCGCTCGGGAAAGTGGGCCATCCGGCCGGGCAGGCGGAGGGTTTCGCCGTCGAAGGACGGGGTGGCCAAGCGGTCGGTGTCGGTCGCGAGCTTACGCCGCCAGGAACGACGGTAACGGCCGCCCTCCAGCGCGCTCGCCCGGATCTCGGCATGGCGAACGCCGCCGAGACCGCGGAAGAAGACGCCGAGCCGGCCCTCCAGTTCGGCGAGTTCCACGGCGGCCTCCGCGTGTTCCAGCGGCGCATCGAGCCGGCTCGCGAAGGCGTGCCAGAGCTTGCCGATGGTCTCCTCGGGCTCCCAGGGCTCGAGCTCGAGCGGCGCCATGACGGTCAGCCGAAGACGGCGGTGACGAGGTCGAGCAGCCCGCGCTTGACGTCGACGTCGTCGGTCAAGGGCTCGATCAGGGTGGCGAGGATCGCCCGCTCGACGTGCATGCCTTCGTTGATCAGGGTGGCGCAGTAGACCAGGAGGCGGGTGGAGACGCCCTCTTCCAGGTCCTGGCCCTCGAGCGCGCGCAACTTGCCGGCGAGGCGCACGAGCGGGGCGACCCGGTCCTTGGCGAGCCCGCTTTCGACGGCGACGATCTCGATCTCGCGCTCGGGCGGCGGGAAGTCGAAGTCGATGGCCAGGAAACGCTGCCGGGTCGACGGTTTCAGCGTCTTGAGGATGTTCTGGTAACCGGGGTTGTAGGAGGCGACCAGCATGAAGCCCGAGGCCGCTGCCAACTCCTCGCCGGTGCGGTCGATCGGCAGAATGCGGCGGTCGTCGGTCAGCGGATGCAGGACGACGGTGACGTCCTTGCGCGCTTCGACCACCTCGTCGAGGTAACAGATCGCTCCGTCGCGCACGGCACGGGTGAGCGGGCCGTCGATCCACACCGTCTCGCCGCCCTTCAACAGATAGCGGCCGACGAGGTCGCTGGCGGAGAGGTCGTCGTGGCAGGCGACGGTATAGAGGCGGCGGCCCATGCGCGCGGCCATGTGGGCGACGAACCGGGTCTTGCCGCAGCCGGTCGGCCCCTTGAGCAGCAGCGGCAAGCCGTGGCCGTAGGCGGCGGCGAACACCTCGCACTCGTCGCCGACGGGCAGGTAGAAGGGGGCATCTGCCCCCTCCTTTCGGTCCATGATGGGCTGCATGTCGGCTCACTCCGCCGGCACGGTGGCGTCGGTGGAGATGATCTCCCGTCGCCGCGGTGCGTAGATCGCGTAGAGGAACAGAAACGCCCCGAGCACCACGGCGATGCCCGCGCCGAACCGCATGACGTAGAACAGCACCAGTTGATCCTGCACGACCATGTAGTATTCACCGAGCACGCGCTGCATGTGCGTCTGGATGGTGCCGGCGAAGGTGAGGGTGAAGGTCATGAAGGCCATGCCACCGGTCATCAGCCAGAACGAGGCCATGTTCAGCACCTGATTGTAGGGGTCGCGGTTGGTCAGGATCGGCATGGCGTAGGTGATCACGGCCATGATCAGGGCAACATAGGCGCCGAAGAAGGCGAGATGACCGTGGGCGGCGGTAATCTGCGTGCCGTGGGTGTAGTAGTTCACGCCGTGCAGGGTGTGCAGAAAGCCCCACACCCCGGCGCCGAAGAACGCGACGGTGGCGGCGCCCAAAGCCCAGAGCAAAGCGGCCTTGTTCGGGTGGTTTCGCTTCGCCTTCCACACCATGACGAACGCAAAGGCCATCATCGCGAAGAACGGTGCGACCTCGAATGTCGAGAAGATGGAGCCGACCCACTGCCAGTAGCCGGGCGTGCCGATCCAGTAGTAGTGGTGACCGGTGCCCAGCACGCCGCTGAACAGCGCGGCGGCAACGATGACGTAGAGCCATTTCTCGACGATTTCGCGATCGACGCCGGTGAGCTTGAGCATGAGGAAGGCGAGCAGCGCCGCCATGATCAACTCCCACACCCCTTCGACCCAGAGGTGCACGACGTACCACCAGTACATCTTGTCGAGGCTGAGGTTGTCGGGGTTGTAGAGCGCGAACAAGAACAGGGTCAGACCGGCGAGCCCGAGGAAGAGCACGTTGGTGATGACCGTCTTGCGCCCCTTCAGCATCGTCATGGCGACGTTGACGAGGAACAGAACGACACCGACGACGAGCAGCAGCTTGACCCATGTGGGCTGCTCCATGAACTCGCGGCCCTGGTGGATGCGAAAGACGTAGCCGGTGACAGCGGCCAGCGCGGCGAATACCAAGACGCCCAAGGCAACGTAGGCCAACGTCGGCGACCAGATCTCGCGCTCGGTTTCCTCCGGGAGAAGGAAGAACGTCGAACCCATGAAGCCCAGGATCAACCACACGATCAGCGCGTTGGTGTGGATCATC
Source organism: Geminicoccaceae bacterium (assembly GCA_050485385.1). Taxonomy (GTDB): domain Bacteria; phylum Pseudomonadota; class Alphaproteobacteria; order Geminicoccales; family Geminicoccaceae; genus RECO01. The sequence continues at coordinate 30,714 of JBJHBG010000033.1, forward strand.
CGGACGATGTGGAAGGGCATCAACTCGGATAGGAAGTTCGGCGAGACGTAGATCCAGCCCAGCCACAGCCCGCCGATCTGCTGCACGCCGAACAGAGCCATCGCGGCGGCGAAGTACCAAAAGGCGATGCGTTGTGTTTGGTATTTCATCGTTTCGTCCTCAGCCGGCGTCGGTCGGGGGCCAACCCTGGGTGTCGATGCGATCGACCCAGAGGAAGAAGTCGGTGAGGTCGCGGACCTCCTGATCGGTCATCTCGAAGTACGGCATCTGCCGGCGCCCCGGGACACCACTGGGCTGCGCGTCGATCCAGGCGCGCATGACCTCGAAGGCGATCTCACGGTCGTCGGTCACGCCCCAGCGGGTCATGACGTTGCCCACCTCGGGGGCGAAGTAGGCGCCCTCTCCCAACAGCGTGTGGCAATTGATGCAGGAATGCTTTTCCCACACGTGCTTGCCGCGCGCGACTTCCTCGGTGACCGGCAGCGTCGAGCGATTGACGATGTAGAGATGACTGTGGATCGTCAGGCCCACGAAAATCACGATGAAGAACAGCGATCCGCCATAGAACACGTTGCGGGCCATCGCCTTGGTATTGACTTCCGCCATGGGGCTCTCCTTGCGTGGGGGCGGCGGCCTCAGCGACGCGCGATCGCGGCGGCGATGACGACCGGCAACGGAGCGAGGGCCACCAGATCGGCACAAGCGAGGGGCTCGTCCGGCAGAAAGTGGACGTCATGGAGGTGTTTGGGGGGCGGCGTCGGTCGCTTGCCGCAGCCGTCGGATCCGGCGGTGCCGCGGTCGGCACGAAACCAAGGGACAGTGGGGACCTTCGACATCGTGGGTGTTCCCTGCCAAGAGCCGGAAGCGGATCGACCTCGATCGCTTCGCGTCGGTTGCTCGTGCAACCTGCGGCCGGGGGCCGCTCGGACACTTGACGATCGTCAAGTGCCACGCGGGCGCCGACCAAAGGTGGAGATCGGGTAACCTTGCCAGGCAGGCGGGGGGAATTGGGTAGATGGCGGAGGTGGCCGGCGCGGTCGTGCGGCCGGAGGAGGCAGGCGGCGGCCTCGGCCACGTCGGCCGGATCGAGGAGCCGTACGTCCCGCCCGAAGACCGAGCGGCCTCTGGCAAGGGCGACGATGGCAATGGGGGGGCTTCTAGCCCTCGGGCAACGGCGTTCGCCACGGCCGCGGGCGTTGCGGTCGAGGGTTCACAGCCATGCCAGCGGGTCCTTCGCGAACAGATAGGGGTGTGCCGCGAGGAGCGCCGCGAAAAGGGCCAGGCCCAGAGCGCCGGCCCAGGCCTGACGCGCGCCGTCCGGTGCGGCGTGTTCGCCCGTCGGCCTGCCGAGCCGACGCGGCGAACGGGCCAAGCGACGCGCCACCAGCGCTTGGCCGACGAGCGCGAAGACCGCGAGCCCACCGAACAGCAGGACGGAGACGAGGTGGCCGTTGGTCAGGGCGTGCAACCCGCCCCACAAGGCCAAACCCAACAGCAGCGGGTGACGCACCCAGCGCAGAACGTAGCTCGGTCGCCAGCCCGCCGGCGCCGGCCACAGGCTGATCGACCGCGCGTTCGGGACCATCAGCCCGATGCCGATCAGCACGAACGCCAGCGGCATCAGGCCCAGGCTCAGGTGCATCCGCCAGGGCGCCTGCGGCCAGAGCGGCACGTAGGGTGCCGACAAGGCCGCGTGGATCAGCCACGCCAGGAGCGCGAGCGACACCGAGGAATAGCCGAGTTGGAAGCCGCGCTCGCCCCAGCGTCGAACCAGGCGACTTCGCACCGGTGGCCGCGTCGGCAGGGCGTGGGCCACCAGGAACACCGCATAGGCCAGCAAGAACTCGGTCATGGCACCATCGAAGCGGAAGTGAGCCGTCGCCGTCGTGACCGCAGTCAAGGCCGGCCGGGCGTGCGACGGACATGGTCGGGACGGTCGAGTGTCCGCGAGGAGAGGATGGCATGCGAACCCGCAAGGCCCAAAGGCTGGTGCTGGTGGTGGTAGCCCTCGGGCTCGTCGGTGCGGCGACCGGCCTCGTGCTCGCCTCGCTCGGCCAGACCGTCGCGTTCTTCACCTCGCCCACCGCCATCCTCACCGGCGATACCAAAGCCGGCGCCCGCCTGCGTCTGGGCGGGGTCGTCGTCGACGGCAGCGTGCAGCGCGACGACGTGCGGGTGCATTTCGCCGTGACCGACTACGCCCACGCTATTGCGGTCGATTACACGGGCCTCCTGCCCGACCTCTTCCGCGAGGGCCAGGGCGTCGTCGCCATCGGTCGGCTCGGCGCCGACGGCACCTTCCAGGCCGACGAAATCCTGGCCAAGCACGACGAGGGCTACGTGCCGCCGGAGGTCAGTCAGGCCCTGAAGGACGCCGAACACTGGCTGCCCGAGCCGTCGCGCCGCCAGCCGTACCGAACGGGCAATCGAGGCTTTCCATCCCCTCGGAAGCTCTGCCGGCAGGTCGAGCGCGGTTTCAGCCGAGCCACCACGTGGCAAGCGCCAGGCTGAGGAGCGTGATCGGCAGGCCCACTGCGGCGAAGGTGGCGAAGCCGATACGGACACCATGCCGGGCCGCCCGCTCGACGGCGATGATGTTGGCGAGGCTGCCGACGACCAAGAGGTTGCCCGCGAGCGTGCTGAAGACCGCGAGCCGGACGAGGCTGGCCTCGTCGAAGCCGAGGTCGAGCGCCAAAAGGAGCGTCACCAGCGGAACGTTGCCAATGGCGTTGCTGCCGGCGAGGGCTAGGGGAAGCAGCGTCGTGGTCGCGGTAGCGTCCAGCCCCCGGCCCGTCGCCCAGGCGAGGGCATCGTCCGTGAGCGTCGTTTCGGCGAGGGCGCCGGTGACGACGAACAGGCTCGCGAACAAGAGCAGCAGATGCCAGTCGACCAGACCCAGCATGGTGCGGGTGGCGAGCCGGCGGCTGACGAGCAGTGCTGCGGCGATGGCCAAGGCCCAGATGGCCCGGTCGACCGGCAGCGTGAAGACCAGAACGATGCCCACGGCGGCAAGGGCGGCCTTGGTGAGATGGGCACGGTCGAGCGGCGGTAGCTCGGTAGCGACGGCCGGCGGCACGGCCGCGCGCAGGCGCCGGCCCCAGATCAGGGCGATGACCAGGAAGACCACCGCGAGCGCCATCGCCGCCGGCACGCCCGCGACCCCGAGGAACGCCCAGAAGTCGAGCCCGCCGGCCTGGGCGATGAGGAGGTTCTGCGGGTTCCCCACCACCGTTGCGGCGGAGCCCGCATTGGCGGCGGTGGCAAGCGCAATGACGTAGGGGACGGGCGGCAGGCCGCGGGCGACGAGTCCCTGCACCAGCAAGGGCGTCATCGCCCAGACGACGATGTCGTTGGTGAGCAGGGCCGCGAGCGCACCGGCGGTGACGACGACCAGCAAGAGGAGCGCGAAGGGGCCGACCGTCGCCCCGGCGATGGCGGTGGCGACTTGGTCGAAGAAGCCGCTCGCCGCCACCTGCGCCGACAGCACCATCAAGGCGAACAGGATGACGAGAGTAGGCAGCTCCAGATGGTGGACGATGCGGTCGGCGGGCATCAGGCCCGCGCCGACGAGCAGGATGGCGCCGACCAGGGCGATGCCCGTGCGGTCGAGCGCGAGGCCCGGCCAGCGGCCGAGCGCCATGCCCAGATAGACGAAGGCGAACACGAGGACGACGAGCCACTCGCCGGTCATGCGGCCTTGATCCCGAGCGGCGTTTCGGTCATCTAGCCACCGGTCGCGGTGCGCGACCGTTTCCGAGCACGAATGGTGACCAACCTCGCATGGACGACCCAAGTAGACGCTCGCACGGGCGAGCGCATCCCACGAACGACGGGCGGCGTCGAGCCGCGACGCGTCGTCCTCGACCGGGCGGTCCGGAGGTGATGGCGGCCGGCTGAGCCGTTCCCTCTCCCGTCGCCCGTGCGCGGGCGACCTCGGCAAGGAGGGGAGGGACGATGACCTACGATATTCTGGCCCAAGCGATCCGGGAAACGGCGGGCAAGGGCGACGTCGACAGCCTCCGGGCGTTCGTTGCGGCCGAGCACCCGGCCGACCTCGCCACCTTCGTTGCCACCCTGGAGCCGGCCGACGCCTGGACCGTGCTGGACCTGTTGCCGCTGCCGGAGCAGGCCGAGCTGTTCGGCTATCTGGAGCGCTCGTTCCAGGTGGAACTGGCCCGCGCCACCAGCCGGACGCGCTTGGCGCGGATCGTCACGGAGATGAACGCCGACGAGCGGGCGGACCTCTTCGTCGAGCTGGACGAGGCCGAGCAGGAGGCTCTGCTGCCGGCCTTGGCGCAGGCCGAGCGCGACGACATCCGCCGCCTCGTCGGCTACGAAGAGGACACCGCCGGCGCCATCATGACCTCGGACTACGCCACCCTCACGCCCGACCTGACCGTCGGCGAGGCGTTGGCGAAGCTGCGGCTGGAAGCGCCGGAGAAGGAGACGATCAACCGTTCCTACGTGATCGACGAGCACCGCAAGCTGGTCGGCTCGTTGCGCCTGCAGGACCTGATCCTGGCGCCGGCGCACGCCCGCATCGGCGACCTCATGGAGACCAACACCCTCGCTCTGCCGGTCGACCTCGACCAGGAGGAGGTCGCGCGCCGCATCGCCCGCTACGACCGCGTGGCCCTGCCCGTGGTCGACCACGACGGCCGACTCGTCGGCATCGTCACCCACGACGACGCCCTCGACATCGTGCAGGCCGAGGCGACGGAGGACTTCCACCGGGTCGGCACGGTCCAGGGCTTTCTCACCAACGTGCGCGACGCCTCCATCGCCGCCCTCTACCGGGCGCGGGTGTTTTGGCTGGTGATCCTGGTGTTCGGCAACCTCTTCTCCGGCGCCGGCATCGCCTATTTCGAGGACACCATCGCCGCCTATGTGGCGCTGGTGTTCTTCCTGCCGCTGTTGATCGACAGCGGCGGCAATGCCGGCTCGCAGGCCGGCACGCTGATGGTGCGCGCGCTGGCCACCGGCGATGTCCGCCTTTCGGACTGGGGCCGCATGCTCGGCCGCGAGGTGGCGGTGGCGGCCCTGTTGGGCCTGACCATGGCAGCGGCGGTATCGGTCATCGGCATCGTCCGCGCCGGGCCGGAGATCGCGTTGGTGGTGGCGCTGTCGATGGTGTGCATCGTCATCATCGGCAGCTTGATCGGCATGACGCTGCCCTTCGTCCTCACGCGCCTGAAGCTCGACCCGGCGACGGCGAGCGCGCCCCTGATCACGTCGATCGCGGATGCCAGCGGCGTCGTGATCTACTTCGCCCTCGCCACGGCGTTCCTCTTCCCGCAGATCGGCGGTTGAGATGGCGCTCCGCCTCCGCACGGCCCCGCGGCGGGGCTTCGCAGCCATCGACGGAGAACGGCGGATGCAAGGTCGTGTCGGATGGGTGCTCGGTGCAGCGCTCGCGCTCGGTGCCTGCGCGGTGGACGACACCCCGCCCGAGGCCGCCGCCGTCGGGGTTGCCTCCGATGCCTCGGAGCGGGCGCGCGCGTTCCACGGCGGCGCCGACCCTGTCGGAACGCCGATGCTCTACGTCCCGGGGCGCGCACCGGCCTCGCTCGGCGGGTGGCGGGCGCTGCCGGCGCCCGACGCGCCCATGCCGCTCGTCGTCTATCTGCCGGCCTGCTCCGCGCCCGCTGCACCGCGCGACCACATCCCCTTCCTTCTGCGCCACGGCGTCGCGGTCCTGGTGCCAGGGCTGCGCCGGCTGGGCTGCGTCGACGCGGAAGCATCGTTCTCGGCGATGCGCGTCGACCTCCGCCGCGCCGCGGAGGCCGCCAGGGACATCCCCTGGATCGACCGCGACCGCATCTACCTCATGGGCCACTCGGTCGGTGCCGACCTCGCCACGTCGGTCGACCGGCCCACCCTCTTCGCCGGGACGGTCGGTCTCGCTGCCGCCTGCACCTTCGGCGTCGCCGAGCGCATCCCCACTTTGACCTTCCGCTCGACGGACGACCCGGTCCTCGCCGTGCGACGTACGAGTTGCGCGGACCTGACGGGGGCGAACCTCACCCACCTGGAGCTGCCGGGCACCGATCACGTCATGCGGCTCGGCGCGGCACCGATCGGCGGCGGCCCGCCGATCGGTGCCACCATCGTCGCCTTCCTCAACGCATCGTAACGGCCGGCAACTGGCCGTGAGCCTCGATCAGCGGTTTACCCCTGCGCCCGTGCAGGTAGCCGTAGCGGAACAGGTCGAACTTGTCCTCGTGTGCTGGCTTCGACAGCGTTTGATCGACCACGTATTGCGGTAGCGTCAGCCCCTGGGCCTGGGCTTGCTCGCGATCCTTGTGCGGCCCGAGGCTGTCGGCGTTGGGGTTGGCCTGCCGGTAGTCCTGCTTGCCCTCGTGCCAACCCGCGACGAACAGCCGTGCGCCGTCGAACCCCCGCGCCAGATGGGCGTTCCGGCGCTGTGTCGCGGTGAGGAAGTTCTGCTTCAGCCCGAGATCGAAGCCGGTCGTGTAGTCGTCGCCGCCGAAGCTGCTGGCTGCGCTCGCGACGAACGCGTCCGTCGGTGTCGCGCCCTTGGCCACCGTCGCGCTGCCCGCACCGGTGCCCGTGACGTTGCCCTGGTCGTGGAACTCGATCTCGACGATCCAGCTCGGATCGAGCTGCTCCAGGAACAATTCGCGGGCGTGGAGAGCGCTGTCCTCGTAGGGATATTCGCCCGTGCCCGTCCGGGCGCGGTGCTTGTCGTAGGCGGCAGCACCCCCCGGTGTGGTCGCCTCGCGCACGCCCCGCTTGGCGTAGTGGTTGACGAAAGGCACATCGGCGGGGACGAGCGCGAGGTCCACCTTGAGCCGGAAGCCCCCGGGCGTGTCGCGGGTGCGGAAGTTCTCGCCCGTGTTGACGAAGGTGGCGTTGACCTTGGGCGTCGAGGTCAGGCTGACGCCGCGCTGCTGCGGCCCGCTGCCGAGCTTCTGGTGAGCCACTGCCATCTGCTCGAGGGTCAGGGGAGCCGTCGAGGGTGCTGCGGTCTGGCCGCGCACCAGATCGACCCCCTCGTCGCGATGCTCGAAGATGTCCGGGTTGGGCTCGCCAGCCGCCCGCATCAGCGCCTGGAAGCGGCCTTCCATCTGATGCGTCATGAAGAACTCCATCATCTGATAGTAGTTCTTCTCGACATAGGCGTAGCGCCGGGTCATCACGCCCCGCGTGTCCTTCACGTAGGTCTTCGGGTCGGTGGACGTGTGGCTGTCCACGATGCCCTGCTTGCCGTAGAGCTTGCGGACGAGGCCCTCGTCCGGGCTCACTGGCTGCTCGGCGAAGGCCTCGTCGCCGTGCTTCAGCGTCGCGATCCTGGTGAATGCGTCGGTTTCCGCCATCCTGTAGCTGACGTCGTCGCCGTCGATCGCGAAATGGTCGCCGTGCCGCGCGATCAGGTCGCGCAGTTGCTGGGCTTGGCCCTGGTGCTTGGTAAGTTTGGTTGCGTAGTAGCTCGTGAAGCCGCCACCCTGCTCCGCTTCGAGCGAGGCGAACGGATCTCCGGTCAAGCCGTGCCCGGCGACGACGTCGCGTTGCGCCTGGCGTTTCTGGCCGCGCGTGGCGGTGTTGGGATCGAAGCCCCTGTTGCGCAGCAGTTGATCGCGCTCGCGCAGGAGCCTGCGCTTCATCTCAAGCTTGCCGCCCATGTCCACGACTTCGCCCAACTCGCGCATCTTCGTGTCGTGGCGCTGCCGGCGGAACGCGCTCCAGAGCTCGGCGAGCTTCACCATGCCCTCCTGGACCACGGGGCTGCTCTGGTCGGACACGAACGTGAAGCCGATCTTCTCGCCACCGACCCGTTGCACGGCGGCCCGGGCCGGTAAGGGCGGAGCCAGCGGCGCATGGACGGGAGCCGCCAACCCCTGGAGGGCGCGAGACGCCGCCACCTGCGCGCTTCGATCGGCCAGCCGTTGCAGCGCATGGGTGTGGCGACCGGGTGCCAGCGTCGGCGCCAGCGGCGATGCGAAACTCGGGCGCCGGACGGCTTCGACCCTCTCCACCCTCGCGCTCCGCAACTCTACCTCCGCCGCATCGTCGTAGGAGACATCTACCCCCTAGTCGAGATCGCGCAACGGTTGTGGCCTCAATGGCCGACGTCGAGCACGCCGAAGGCGACCGCGGCGGCGAAGGCCCAGAGGTAGACCGAGAAGAGCTTGAGCCGCGCTCGGTAGAGGAGCAAGAGGACCAACTTGAGGGCGTACACGCCGACCACGGCCGAGACGACGAAGCCGACCGCGAGCGGGCCGATGCCGATAGCGTCGATACCGTCGCCCTGGAACACCTCGACGCTTTGGAGGAGCGTGGCCGCGAGGATGGTGGGGATGGCGACGAGGAAGCTGAACTCGGCCGCCCAGCGGCGCTTGAGGCCGGCGAACAGGCCGGCGATGATGGTGATGCCGGAGCGGCTGATGCCGGGGATCAGGGCCAGCGCCTGGGCGGCGCCGACGATGACGGCGATCTTGGGGCCGATGCCCTTGATCCCGATCGGCCGCGGGCCGAGGCGGTCGGTGAGCCAGAGCAGGATGCCGGTGAGGGTGAGCGTGACGACGATCACCTGCGGGGCTGCGAACGCCAGTTCGAAGGTCCGCTTGAAGGCGAAGCCCAGCACACCGGTGACGAACACGGTCAGGAGGCCCATCAGGACCAGCCAGAGCGACGGGCCGATCACCCGTTGCGTGCGGGCGAAGTCGAGCGCCTGCGCCGCCGTGCTGCGCACGAGGTAGAAGAGGCTCCGCCGAAAGACGACCGCGACCGACACCATCGTGCCGACATGCACGACGAGGTCGAACAGGATCATCGCCGGGCTCTCGGGCGGCGGCAGCGCCGAGCCTTGGGCGATCAGCCAGTGCTGGGTGAGCACCAGGTGCGCCGTGGAACTCACGGGCACGAACATGAACACACCCTGGACGACGCCCAGGATCACGGCTTCGAAGTAAGTCATGGCGGCGGCGATTAGGCGATTTCGTGTGACGTCGCTACCCGGGCCGCGCACCCGCCGCCGTCGGGTATGCCGGTGCACGCGGCCTGATCGGGCGCTGTCACGCGTTCGTCACGGAAATCCGTTAGCCCGACGGGATGAAGCCGCCCGTATCCGCCGCCGACAACGTGCCGGCCGTCGCCCTCGATGGCGTTGGCCACGCCTACGGCGACGTGCGCGTGCTGGATGGCATCGATCTCGAGCTGGCGCCGGGCGAGGTGGTGGCTCTCTTGGGGCCGTCGGGTTGTGGCAAGACCACGCTGTTGCGCCTGATCGCCGGCCTGTTGGCGCCGGGCGAGGGGCGGATCGCCATCGGCGGCGAGACGGTCGCCGATGCCGCCGTCCGGCGCTTCGTGCCGCCGGAGCGGCGGGGTCTCGGCATGGTCTTTCAGGACTACGCGCTCTGGCCGCACCTGACCGTTGCCCAGAACGTCGCGTTCCCGCTGGAGATGCGCGGGGTGCAGCGCCGAGAGCGCCGCGCTCGCGCCGAGGCGGCATTGGCGCGCGTCGGCCTCGCGGGCTTCGCCGAGCGCCAGCCCTCGGCCCTTTCCGGCGGCCAGCAGCAGCGCGTCGCCATCGCCCGCGCGGTGGTCGCGGAGCCGAAGCTGGTGTTGTTCGACGAGCCCTTGTCCAACCTCGACCGCGAACTGCGCGACCAACTCGCCGCCGAGATCGGCGGCCTTCTGCACGGGCTCGGGCTTGCCGCCGTCTACGTCACCCACGACCAAGCCGAGGCGTTCGCGCTCGCCGACCGGGTCGCGGTGATGCAGGGCGGGCGCATCGTCCAGTGCGCGCCGCCGGAGG